>NZ_CP084580.1:2179363-2490701 GCF_021869765.1 Chryseobacterium sp. MEBOG06
AGATCATTCGGACGGCAATTACATTTTTAGTTTGTCCAATACGGTAGCTTCGGTCAATTGCCTGGTTTTCAATAGCAGGATTCCACCAAGGATCTATCAGATAAATATAATCAGCCTGGGTAAGGTTAAGCCCAACACCTCCCGCCTTTAAGCTGATAAGGAATACTCTGACATTTTTATTTTTCTGAAAATTAGAGACTTTTTCTCCTCGGTTTTTTGTTTGCCCTGTAAGGTATTCGAATGAAATACCGTGTTTTTCCAATTCAGCTTTAACCAGATCCAGCATCCCCACAAATTGTGAAAATACCAGGATCTTATGGTCTTTTGATTTTCCGAGAATCTGTTCTGTCAGAATCTCGATTTTTACGGCATTTTCCCCGGAATATCCTTCTTTAATCAGTGCAGGAGAGTTGCAGATTTGCCGAAGCCTTGTAAGCCCTGTAAGAACATGCATACTGTTTTTATTGAGTTCGTCATCGTCATTGCTGGCAATGAATTCCCGGAGTTCTTTTTCATAAGCATCATAGATCCGGCGCTGTTCTGAATTCATTTCACAGTAAATCACCGTTTCCGTCTTCTCAGGAAGTTCTTTGGCTACCTGTTTTTTGGTTCTTCTGAGGATAAATGGTTTTATCTTCTGCTGAAGTTCTACAGCACGTTTACTGTATTCAAATTTATCAATAGGAATAGCATAAATATCTTTAAAAGACTGCTTGCTTCCCAACAACCCGGGACAGGCAAAAGAAAGCTGGCTGTAAAGGTCAAAAGTACTGTTTTCTACAGGCGTTCCTGTCAATACAATTCTATTTCTCGACTGAAGCAGACGGGCAGCCTTATATCTCTCTGAATTTGGATTCTTAATGGTTTGTGATTCATCAAGAAAAATATAATTGAAATGGAGTGTTTTAAGAAACCGAATATCGGAAAGCAGCATTCCATAAGTGGTGAGGACTACTTCATATTCAGGCATATGAATAATTGTTTTGGATCTGTCTGCTCCGTAATGCAGTAAAACTTTTATAGAAGGTGCAAACCTGCTGATTTCTTCCTGCCAGTTGAAAAGCAGGGAAGTAGGTACTACAATGAGATTGGTGGTATGCCCCCGCTTTTCCCGCTGTGACAAAATAAATGCAATAATCTGAATGGTTTTTCCAAGTCCCATATCATCAGCCAGACATCCTCCAAAATTAAATCCATCAAGAAAGTTCAGCCAGTTCAGTCCATCATGCTGATAATCTCTCAATTCAGCATTTAGCGTAGCTGGAATACTCACTACAGGTATTTTTTTAGCCTTTGAAAATTGTGATGAGTAGGTTGTAATTTCATTCTGAACTTCTTTATTAAGTACTTCTTTTTCAAAAAGTGAGGAAATTTCAGTAAAATTAATCTTTGGAATTTTTAGTAATTCCTCATCAATTTCGCCGGCCTGAAAATAAGCGGATATTTTTTCTACCCATTCTTCCGGAAGGATGCCCAAAGTACCATCATCCAGCTGTACAAATTTGCTTTTATTGCGGATACTTCTGTGAAGCTGCTTCAGTGTTGCTTCTTTTTGTCCGAATCCTACTTTTAGCTTGGCATTAAACCAATCCAGTCCGCTGGTAATCTGAATGTTGATCTTCGCCCGGTGAGCATTAAGTTTATTGTTTTTTAATTCATTGAAACCGAGTATGGTAATTCCTTCATTGCGCCATACATCAAATGCTTCAAGAAACCAGTTGTTATCCAGGAACTTATCTCTGTGCAGATAAAAATACTGATAGCCGTCCATCTGCTCTTCAAAATCAGGATGCTGCTGCATAATCAGAGAAGTGAAGCGGGCTTCTGCAGCATCATTTCTTTCTATCTTAAATGGATTTCCATTTTGATCCATATCAAAAATCTGCTTCCTGGAGTATACCGGAACTTCTACCTGGCCATACTTCATTACAGGCGTAATTCCGATATAATTTTCCTGCTGACGAAGATAAACAACCTTTTCTATCTGATAATTTTTATCTTCAAGCTGTGCTTTCGTTGCTGTTTGTATGTAGTTATAATTGATGTGTATACGTTCTTCAAGAGTAGACAGGATGTTTTGCATAAAATCATCATATTTTGAAGAATGAATAAGCAGAATCTCGTTATTAGCTTTAAAAAATCTAATGATTCTGAGGAGGTCCGGATGGTCTATGAAGCTGAATACGTTTTTGTTATATATAAAATATTCATTTTTAAGAACAATATTTTTAAAAGGTATGGAGAGATCATTGAACTGTAATTCTCCTGTTATTTCATAAAAAGGATCTTTCTTAAATACAGATAGTTGTACCTCTGCATCTAAAGTTTTAAGTTCAATAGGGGTAAGCGACTTTGCAGAGATGGTTTCTGCAATTTCGCGGTCATGATAATATACCTCCAGCTCCAGAGGATTCTGTACAATCAGTTTTAAAGCTTCAAGTTCTGAGTGATTATAATCTTCGTTATAATTATTTTGGAAAGAGGTAACGGCCGTGTAGAATTTAATATCCTGTGGTTTTTCCGCTTTCCATATCAGCTGCATGGTATCTACAGAAGTAACCGGGTTTTTAATTTTTCCGTTTTGGGTAATTTCTGACTCCATTAAAGAAAAAACCAGATGATTATAGTAACGGTGTTTTCCCATCACTAATATCTGCTTTTTGCCGTTTGCCAGTAATGAAAGTTGATCCAGAAGAGAAGGCTGCTGCGGAATAAAATCTCTTTCTAATATCAGGCCATCCAGAGGTAATATCTCTTTGATTTTGGGAAGAATTTCAATTTTGCCTTCTGTATAGTTCAACTGAAAATAAAGATCGAGATCTGGTTCATGTTCCAGACCATATGCCTTTGCTTTTGGGATAAACATATTCTTACGAAGCGTATCATCAAAAAACGCCCGGAAATTTTTTTCTTCCAGAATAGCATGGATAATTTCTGTCTGATGGGAACAGAGCTGATTCTGCGCATTATCACAGGTACAGGAGCAAAGAACAGAATGGCCAATCCTGCTCACAGTAACGATAGGAAAATCCTGAAGAGATGTTCTTTTTGTAAATGTTCCTGTATTATTTTCAATGGTTACAGGGTAAATTCCGTAAAAATCTTTGATACCAATAAACGCACTGTCTGTGGTATGTTTCAACAGATCATACACGGATAGGGTGCTGATATTGACATCTTCAAGAATATATTCTGCCATAAAAATTGATCCTGACAAACTTACAAAAAACAAAGTAAATAATAAGGGGATAAATCTATTTTTGGACCGTTGTTTTATGCAGAAACTGGATGAGTTTATTCCCAAATAAAGAGGGTAGCTTTGGTTAATAATTATTCATTATGAAGCAAGATAAACTAACCAATCGAACCGGTGCACCGGTATCAGATAACCAGAGTATTTTAACAGCAGGCAGACGAGGTCCGGCTTTACTGCAGGATATCTGGTTTTTAGAGAAAATGGCCCATTTTGACAGGGAAGTTATTCCTGAACGAAGGATGCATGCTAAGGGATCCGGAGCTTTTGGTGTTTTTAAAGTAACACATGATATTACAAAATATACCAGGGCCAAACTGTTTTCCACAGTAGGAAAAGAAACGCCATTATTTATTCGTTTTTCTACAGTAGCAGGAGAAAGAGGTGCAGCAGATGCTGAAAGAGATATACGAGGCTTCGCATTAAAATTTTATACCGAAGAAGGGAATTGGGATTTGGTGGGAAATAATACCCCTGTTTTTTTTCTGCGTGATCCTTTAAAATTTCCGGATTTAAATCATGCCGTAAAAAGAGATCCCCGAACCAATATGAGAAGTGCAGATAATAACTGGGATTTCTGGACATTGTTACCGGAATCGCTACATCAGGTAACGATTACCATGAGTGACCGTGGAATTCCGAAGTCATATAGACATATGGATGGTTTTGGAAGCCATACATTCAGTTTTATCAATGATGAAAATAAACGTTTTTGGGTTAAATTCCATTTTAAAACACAGCAGGGTATTCAGAATATCAGTAATGCAGAAGCAAAATCAATCATTGGAGAAGACAGGGAAAGTCATCAAAAAGATTTGTATGAAAGTATTAAGGCAGGTAATTTTCCGAAATGGACGATGTATGTTCAGATTATGAAAGAAGAAGAAGCAGACCGCTATTCTGTTAATCCATTTGATTTAACAAAAGTTTGGCCGCATGGAGATTATCCCTTAATTCAGGTAGGAGAATTTACCCTTAACAGAAATCCTTCCAATTATTTTGCAGAAGTTGAACAGGCAGCATTCAATCCTGCATCTATTGTTCCGGGTATTGGTTTTTCACCTGATAAAATGCTTCAGGGACGGCTGTTTTCCTATGGAGATACCCAACGATACAGATTAGGGGTAAATCATCATCAGATACCTGTTAATGCGCCTAAATGCCCTTATCATTCTTATCACCGTGATGGAGCAATGCGTACAGACGGTAATTTTGAAAGCACCCAGGGATATGAACCTAACAGTTTTAAACAATGGGAAGAGCAGCCTGATTTTAGTGAGCCACCTTTAAAAATAAATGGAGATGCCGGCCATTGGGACCACCGTGAAGATGATGATTATTTTTCTCAACCAGGGAATCTTTTCAGACTTATGTCGGATGTGCAAAAAGAGATCTTATTTCAGAATACAGCAGAAGCAGTAGGTGAGGCACAGCAGTTTATTCAGATCCGCCATATAAGAAATTGTTATCAGGCTGATCCAGCGTACGGTGAAGGAGTAGCTGAAGCACTTGGGTTATCCATGCAGTCAGTATTTGATTATGAGGGATATGAAATGAAGAGAATTTTGAAGTAGCTGAAAGAGGATTGCTGCATTTGGACATTTTCTGAAAAGAGGTTAGGATTAAACAAAGCTATAGGCCTTAATTGGTGGCAGAGATGACCTCAGTTTCAGCGGGAACAGCTTTTTTTAGAGTATAATCCTTCTGTTGAACAATCAGCGGAAGGATTTTTAGTCATTATCGGATAATCTGCATGAATTTTTCAGACAAGTCCATTTTGGCTACAGGATAATCCGTTTTGGCAACTCAGTCTTTTTTTTGAATACAGACCTTTGTCATGTAATTTTTAAACAAAGAAAAAATGAAAACAATTTTTATAACAGGTGCTTCTACAGGATTAGGAAAAGCAACTGCTCAATTATTTCAAAACAAAGGATGGAAAGTGATAGCTACAATGAGAAACCCCGAAGCGGGTGCAGAACTTTCTGTTTTAGAAAATGTAACAGTATTACCACTGGATGTTACCAATCCTGAACAAATAAAATCAACGGTAAATCAGGTACTTGAAGCTGGTGATATAGATGTTGTTTTTAATAATGCCGGATATGGGCTTTTAGGTCCAGTGGAAGCCTTAACTGACGAACAGATTGTAAGACAGCTGGATACTAATCTATTGGGGGTGATCCGGGTAACACAGGCATTTATACCTTATTTCAGAGAAAAAAAGAATGGGATGTTTATTTCTACCACATCCATCGGCGGATTGATTGCCTTTCCTTTGAATTCTATTTATCATGCTACTAAATGGGCATTGGAAGGCTGGAGTGAAAGCCTTGCTTTTGAGCTAAACCAATTTGGCGTGGATGTCAAAACAGTTTCTCCGGGCGGGATCAAAACAGATTTTGTAAGCCGTTCTCTGGATTCTGCAACAAGTCCCGCATATGAAGAAATGACAAATTCTCTTTTTTCAAAAATGGAAGGTATGATGCAGGCAGCGTCTTCTCCGGAGCAGATTGCTGAAGTAGTATATGAAGCTGCTACAGATGGGAAACAGAAATTGAGATATGTGGCTGGTGAAGATGCAATAGCATTGTATGCTCAGCGTCTGGAACTGGGTGATGAAGCGTTCAGAGATCAATTAGGCAAACAATTCATTTAGTCAATAGACCATTTCATCTGTTTTGCTTTGAAAAAATAGAAACAGAATAAGTTTGTATTCCTAACAAAAGATAAGTGATTCAAAAACAGTATAAAAGAGAATGCAATTATACTGTTTTTGTCTGCTAAATAGTTTATTTTTATATCATGGAAAAGAAAGATAATAGTCCGATGAAAATTTCGTCCATATCACAGCTGCATGACCTGTTGAAGCTTCCTAAGCCTCTTCACCCACTGGTAAGTCTTGTGGATAATACAAAAATGTCTGTTGAAAAAGGGATGCTCGGAAGAAGTTTTATTTTGAATTTTTATAAAATCTCTTACAAATATTCCACTGTTGGAAAAATGGGGTATGGACAAGGGTATTATGATTTTAATGAAGGAGGGATGATGTTCACTGCTCCAGGCCAGGTTCTTTCTACTGATGAAAATGCTGAATACAGCGGATACACTTTATTGGTACATCCGGATTTTATCAGAAGCTATCCGCTGGCAAAGAACATTAAAAACTTTGGTTTCTTTTCTTATGATACCAATGAGGCTCTGCATTTATCCGATCAGGAAAAAACAAGAATAACAGGACTTCTGGACAGCATTACAAATGAACTGAATACGACAATAGACGAGGTAAGCCAGGATGTTATTGTTTCCTATATAGAAGTTCTGCTCAATTACAGCAACCGTTTCTACAAGAGACAGTTTATCACAAGAAAGGCTGTGAATAGCGATCTGCTGACCAATATGGATAGCATACTGGAAGAGTATTTCAACCATCAGGAAACATTAAATAAAGGGCTTCCTACCGTTGATTTTCTGGCCTCTAAACTTAATCTTTCTCCACATTATCTGAGCGATATGCTAAGAAACCTTACCGGACAGAATGCTCAGCAGCACATCCATGAAAAACTGATTGAAAAGGCTAAAGAATACCTTGCCACTACCAATTTTTCAGTATCAGAGGTCGCATATGCTCTGGGATTTGAGCATCCACAGTCATTTAATAAGCTTTTTAAAAAGAAAACTGATGAAACTCCTTTAAGTTACAGGCAGTCATTTAATTAAATTAATAAACATACCCGGCATTTTTGCCGGGTATATATTTTGAAGCAATATTGAGTAAAATAATGATCAATATGCTTTTTCTAAATCCCTTCAAATGCGCCATCAGTTTTTTAATGGCTTGTTCAATATTGGTTTAGCTTATATTTTCAATAGAATCTATCATCCACTGATCCTTCTTAGTCAGAACATATCTAAGCATCATGCCGCAACGTTCCAAATGAAATTCTACGTAGCATAACTGATCACTGAGCGGTTTTACGGTAAACTTTATATGATCAATGTTTTTCAGATCAGACTGGAAATCTTCCTGAGTAAGGAAGAAATAATTATAATCAAAATTGACAGGTGGGCCATCGTTTGCAGGATTTTGTTTGAAATATTCATTTCCATCTGCATATCGGTTTTTGTAGACTTTAAGAAATTTTGACGAGAAAAGGTTGGTTTCTTTCAGTAATTTAAGCTCTTTTTCCACCTCATCAAAATCTACATAATAATTGTCTGTATCTTCTGTTTTGCCCATACCTCCGCCTTCTATAGTATTAAAGCGGTCTATTTTTTCTTCATTAGCCTCATACCAGAATAGAAATTTCTTTACCGTTTCAATGGGGGATTTGTCCTGTTTTTTCTGTTCCGGACTCTCTGTAATATCTTGCTTAACGGAAGTTGACAATGGAAGGCTCTTTGAAGTATCTTCCTTTTTGCAGTTGATTAGTGTGGCGAATACCATGAATGGCACTACCATTTTTTTTAGCATAAATAATTTTCTTTCAGGAGACTAACTTACAAAAAAATAAATAGAGATTGGTAATATGATTTTTTTTTGGAAATAGATCAGTTAAAGAATTATTTATTATTGAATATGAGAGATTTAATGACTGTATTTTACTTTTTGATCTTATAATTTTCCCTGTAAGTATTGGCTGTAATTCCTGTGCATCGCCTGAAATACCTGCAGAAAAGTGAGGAATCTACAAACTGAAGCTGATTGCTGATCTCTTTAATAGAAAGGGAAGTGGTTTTGAGAAGCTCTTTGGCATGTTTTATTACCATATAGCTTATCCATTGCTTAATAGGCTTTCCGGTTTCCTTTTTTATCAGGCTGCTGAGATACTGAGGGGAAAGATGAAGCTGATCCGAATAGAAGAGAACACCTCTTTGCAGATGACCATGTTTATTGAGCAGTTCAAAGAAATGCTCTATGATATCCTGGCTTCGGGTTTGTAAAAGGCTGTTGTTTTTTATAACCGGGAGATAAAGCTTTGAAACCAGCTCAAGCAGGGCATAGAGAAGATATTGTACAGACTCTGCCGTACTTTCTTCCTTTGTTTTGCTGTGGTATTCCTTTATGAGCTTTACTGTAGACCAGATAAGCTTTGCAGCGGTATTTTCTACCTGTATTCCGGGGTTGAATTTGATTTCGTCACTGGCGAGAAGAGCAGTCAGAAAGCTGTAAGTACTGATAAAATCCAGTGAGATAAAAAATACGGACAACTCAACATCATTACTGCAGGAAATAGTGCCTAAATCTGTATCTGGTAAAAGCATTACCACAGATGTACTCTGGATATGAAAAGTAAAAGAATTAACCTGAATGTTCAGTTCTCCATTTGATACAAAGCAAAGCAATAGTTTATTGACCCTGCTGGCACTTTTTTGAAATTTAGTGATGTCATTTGCTTTATATTTTTCTATATATAATCCTTCAAATTTAGGCTTAATATCTATCATGATGCAGGTAGATTACTTGTCGGAATGCTTAGGGTTTTATGGGCCGGATTCCTGAGTTCAAATGTAAGCAGTTAATTTTTCTTTTTTCATGTGTTGTTTAAAATGGAATATAAAATATCAAAAATGGAATATCTTTTTTTGGAAGACTGTGCCTAACTTCGCAAACAGAAATTTAAATCAAAACACTGTTAAAATGCACGATAGAGAATTATATAATGCGAAAATGCCTGCAGCCTGCTTTTTACTGTTCTTTGCTCACGGTCTTGTTTTTTCTTCATGGGCCAGCAGAATCCCTGTCATTAAAAACGCCCTTTCGATCAATGAGGCAGAGCTGGGAACTCTTTTACTTCTGATGCCGGTAGGTCAGCTTTCTACCATGGTACTTGCCGGAAAACTAATCAGCAGGTATGGAAGCAGCCAGGTCATTAAAAGCTGTTTTCTGTTCTATCCTGTTTCCCTTTTACTGATCGGAATTTCTCCTTCTTATTGGGTGCTGGGTGCTGTATTGTTTTTCTTTGGAGTTTCCGGAAATTTATGCAATATAGCGATGAATACACAGGCAATTGAAATTGAAACGATGACCAAAAGAACGCTTTTGTCATCTTATCATGGAGCCTGGTGTTTTGCCGGTCTGGCCGGAGCTCTTGTGGGGCTCCTGATGATCAATATCAATGTGGATACCTTCTATCATTTTATCTTTATTTTTATTCTTGTTGCAGGTTTATGGCTCTATTGCAGGCAGCATTTAACCAATATCATTCACAAAGTTGAGCCCCAGACACAATCTATTTTTAAATCAGTGAATTCTACTTTGGTAGGGCTTGGAATTATAGGATTTCTGAGTATGGCCATTGAAGGTGCGATGTTTGACTGGAGTGGAGTGTATTTTCAAACCATTGTAAAAGCCCCAGAAAAGCTTGTTATACTGGGATATACAAGTTTTATTTTAATGATGACTTTAGGACGCTTTGTAGGAAATCGTGTGATTGAGAAATATGGTAAGAAGACGGTATTGCAGGGCTGTGGTATTCTGATGAGCAGCGGTCTGTTTCTAAGCATTTTCTTTCCGGAATTATGGGTGTGTGTCATCGCTTTCATGATTATCGGGCTTGGCGGTTCTCTGAGCGTGCCGTCTGTTTACAGTGCTGTAGGACAGGTGAGCACGGTAGCACCCAGTATTGCGCTGTCATTTGTGTCCAGTATTTCCTTTTTAGGATTTTTGATGGGACCTCCTCTCATTGGATATATTGCTGAAGGTTTTGATCTTAGATATTCGTATGGACTTTTTGCCTGCTTTGGAATCCTGCTAACGGTAATTGCCGGACAGATGAAAATATTTAGAAATAAGGGTTAATTCTTGTTTTAGAGCAATTTTGACATTCACTTCATCAAGTTTGACATTTTTTTGTTCGACACAGAGGCTTAATATTGTTTTCTTTACTCCTGAAAATCTTTATCTTTATTAAAACTTTTCTTCAATGAAGCCGTTATCAAAAATTGTAACTGAACCCGCTGTAGAGCATTCCTTTTTTGTAAAGCAAGTGAAAGGAGACTGCCTGTGTACGGAACATTTTATAAGGCTGAGTTATAACCGGATTCTCATTGTAGAAAGTGGATGCGGATTGCTGATTGTAGACGGACATTCCTTTGAAATATCCGGACATGAAGTTTTTTTATTGGCGAAAGGGCAGATTTATCAGTTCGAACAACAATCTGAAATCAATGGATATTGTATTTCTTTTGGAGACTGCTTCTGGGAAAAGACACCTTCCAGTGCCAGCAACTGTAAAGCGGTCCTTTTTAACAATGCATCGGCTAATCAGCGTTTGAATCCTAATGATTTGGAATTGAATGAATTTTCATTCTTATGTAAAGCTTTAGTTGCAGATTTTGAATCCGATCAGTATACCAATCAGATTGATGTAATGGCAGCTTATCTGAAAATTATTATGATTAAACTGGCCAACATTAAACTGGTGCAGGAAGATCTATTCGACAATCAGGATTACCTTATTTATCGTAAGTTTATGGAAATTCTGGGCAATCAGTATCATCTGTTCCACGCTGTGAATGATTATGCAGAGATGCTGAATATTACCCCCAGAAGACTCAGTGAATTGTGTAAACGCTGCAGCAATAAAAGTGCAAAAGAAATTATTAACGGACAAATTACAGCAGAAGCTAAAAGACTGCTTCAGTTCAGTTCTTATTCTGTAAAAGAAATTGCTTATAAGCTTAATTTTAATACTTCAGAACAGTTCAGCCACTTTTTTAAGAAGAATACAAAGGCATCTCCTGTAAGCTATCGTAGTCATTTTATGAATATAGGTACTGGAGCCTGAGTGAAATTTTGACATCTCATCCGTATGTATTGATATTCTCCGGGGTATATAATCAGAATACCTTTGAATAAAATAATTTTGAGCTATGTCAGTAAATCGTATGAAAGAAGTAGCCGGCATCCTGATTCCCGACAGTAAAATTGCCACAGAAGCTACGGAACTTCTGCTGGAACACGGAACCGAATTTATCTACAACCATTCCCTGCGTGTTTTCCTGTTTTCATCTTTAAATGCACAACGTAAAAATATGAAACATGATTCTGAACTTCTGTATGTGGCTTCGGTATTCCATGATCTTGGGCTTGTTTCTCATTACAGCAGTCCTGATCTGAGATTTGAAGTGGATGGAGCGAATGCCGCCCGTGACTTTTTAAAAGGGCATGGTATTGCACAGGATAAACTTCAGCTGGTATGGGATACTATTGCGCTGCATACCACCATAGGGATTGCCGAGCATAAAGAGAATGAAGTGGCATTGATGTATTCTGGTGTAGGATTGGACGTAATGGGAGAGGGATATGAACATCTGAGTACCGTACACAGAGAAGAAATAGTACAGGCTTTTCCAAGAAATGATTTTAAAAATAAGATCATTCCGACCTTTTTTGGTGGTTTTGAACATAAAACCGAAACAACATTTGGAAACATAAAAGCAGATGTATGTGCCTTTATGATCCCGAATTTTGAAAGAAAAAACTTTTGCGACTGTATACTGCATTCCCCGTGGTCTGAATAAAATGTAATCAAAGGTTATCTACTTTATAACACAAGAGACAGTCCCGATTCTGAGACAGTCTCTTGTTTTTACCTCTGAGTGCCGTGCTGAATATTTGCCCCGCAGAAACTAAATAAATTACAGGGATATCCATTTTTCTATAAGGTGAAACCACAATGCTCTTTCCTCATCCAAAAGAAACACGGCTGATGACTTTCTCTTATTGATTATGCCATCAGTGATCTGAATCTCTGTGTAAGCTGCCAGTCCGTGGTATTCAGAAGTATTAATCTCTATGTTTTCAACCTGCACACTTCGGTCCTGAAATTTTCCAAATACTGTTGGTAACCATTCAGAAAGAATAGGTAAAGTGACGGTATCTCCATTTCCATTGATCATTCTGAAATCCGGAGAAAATCCGGAGATTAGTTTTGTATAAAGACCGTCTTGGTTTTCAGATTTCCCCTGGAACCATTTTTCAATGTTCTTATGAAATTCTTTGATCTCTTTGATTATTTTTTCTGTGTTATTCATAGAATTAAATTTATATTATTTTAGATTTTAAAATTGTTTAATATATTGTTTCTTCAATCTTGCTGAATGTATTTTTTTAATCTGACTGTAGCGGCTATTCCTATAATCTGAAATCCCCCAATGCATGCAATGGCAATGGCAAATGATTCAGGAAACCCTAGTAGTTCGATCATATTAAAAAATAGAGTACCAATTACAGCTCCTCCTGTTACACTGCCGATCTGTATACCAATACTGATCACACCGGAAGCCTGTCCTGCTTTATCTTTGGAAACCAATGCAATTGCTGTTCTCATCATAACGGGCATAATGGTCCCGTGGCCTAATCCTGCCGTAAATAGTGTAGCAGCCGTTAAAAAAGAAGGTTTTTGCTGAAAATAGAAAACCATTGCACTAAGGATAAAGCCAGTCATCAGTAAGCCCAGCCCTGTACATATCAATTTATATGGAGATAGCTTTAGCTTCGGCATGATCAATGGTCCCATAAAAAACGCGATTCCATACGGAATGATCGCCAGTCCTGCTTCCATGGAAGTCTTGTGAAGGAACTGCTGAAGGTAATAGGGATAACAGATAAACAGTCCGGCTGTAAAATTGTAAAAAAAGATGATCAGCAGGCTTAGTGAAAAAGGAGGATATCTTGAGAGGCTTGGATCAATGAGTACCGGACGCTTTTTTTTCAGCAGATAGGTTTCGTATTTCAAAAAAATAATTAGTAAAAACAATCCTGCAAAGATGATCCCGAATATCCACCACGCCCATTGATATTTTTGTGCAAAAATCAAAGGACATATCACCATAAGGAGAGCAATAATTAATAATAAAGCACCACTGAAATCTATTCCTGACTTTTCTTCCCGGTCATTATTATCCATAGTGAAGTGGATTCCCAAAAGACAAATGATCGTTACAGGAACATTAACAAGAAATATGAGTTCCCATGAAATACTTCCCCAATGTATACTGAGCAGCAATCCGCCAAACAGCTGTCCCACAACTGAAGCCAGCCCAAAAACCGAACTGAAAATACTTACTGCTTTTGGCTGCTCCTGACTGCTGAAAAGAACTTTTATAGACGCCAATACCTGAGGGGCCAGTAATGATGCGCCAACACCCTGAAAGAGCCTTGAGGCAATAAGCCACGTTATATCCGGTGAAAAAGCACAGGCAAGTGAAGCCAGCAGAAAAGTATATAATCCGAACATGAAAATTTTCTTTCGTCCGTAGAGATCTCCCAGTCTACCTCCGCAAACTACCAGCGCTGCATAGGTAAGACCATAGATAGCTACCACCAACTGCAGTTGATGATCACTGGCTTTAAAAGCATTTTTTATAGAAGGCAGTGCCATATTGACGATAAAATAATCCAGTGGGGAAAGAAATGCCCCTGCTACCAGAAAATGGAGTGCCTGCCACCGGCTGGGATATACGTTCATAATTTTTTATGCAAAATTAACCTCTTTGAGTTCTGTTAAAATTGTACTTTTGGAGGAAAAATAAGTGTGCATCAATGGAAGGATTACATCTGGAAGAGATTGAAGTGAAAGAAATAAAGATGAAAGGCAGGGAGATGGTTTTTAAAACAAAGGCTTTTCTTTCATTTATCTATGTAGCAAAAGGGCAGGGCAGCCTTACCTATGATGAACGGAATATTGATTTTGCCGAAGGAAAGTTTTTTATTATTCCCCAACATGAGTCATACCGTTTTGAAAGTGAAAATGCTGTTCTCATCGCTATACAATGTCCGATAGAATTTATTGACAGAATCCGTCTGGAGGCAGACCGTATTGAAAGTTGTGAAAATCTCTACAAACTGCAGTACATAAGCAATAATTATCACGCCAGAGCAGGCTGTGTATTTCGGAATGCAGATGATGAAAGCTTTGCAGGGACTCTGATAATACAGATTGCCAGAGAATTCAGTAACAAAGAGGAAGATTATCTTATTATTCGGAACTGTATTTCAATTCTCCTGAATCTTATTGCCCGCAATATTATAAAAAGCGAAACTTCAGAATTACAGGAGAACAGAAAAGCATTCTCTATTATGAAGATCATTACTTATATTCAGAAGCACATAAAAGACAGAGAGAAGACCGGAATTCAGACCATTGCAGATCATTTTGGAATTTCCGGGAATTATTTCGGAGAGTATTTTAAACAGCAAACCGGAGTTTCTTATCAGGATTACTTGCTGGATTACCGGTTAAAGCTGGTTGAAACCTATTTAAAATACAGCAGTGTAAGACTGAGTGAGATTGCCTATGAGCTCCAGTTCAGTGATGAAAGTCATCTCTCCAAAATTTTTAAAAAGTACAGAGGGGTAACTCCCGGACAATACAGGAAAAAGTTTAAATAGCAGAATGCCCTTCAGTGATAAAAGGGTACATAAAATTGCTGATGAGTTTAGGTTTGCTGATGAAAGCCATATCAGTAAATTTTTTAAAAGCCATAAAGGGAAAAGCCTTAAAACTTATAGGATGGCAGCAAGTTGTTGATTATTAATGTTTTTTTTAGTCTAAAAATCACTAAACACCTGAATGATAGCTGCAATGAGTTCTTTTTCTACAGGATGATTAGAAGATGCGTCGGGTACAATTGCCCTTAGATTACCCTCATCATCTCGTTCGAAAACTACTTCACAGCCATTAATATCAACATAAAATTTGTAACCGTGAGAGAATGTTGCCAGTCGTACATTGAAAATCAGGTCCTTTCCTTTATAAGTTACGGGTAATTCAAATTCTTCCATTGCGCTTTTAGTTGCTATTCATTTAAAATTAGGGATAAAGATCGGAAAAATTTAGCTGATATTATACATTGTTAGGTAACGGTAAAACTGAAATATAATGTATTGTGTTCTTTTCCATGTGAATAGAATTTTGAAATCGTTTAATTAACGATGAGTATTGCCGCAAGCTGATAAAAATAACGAAGCTCATCAAATAAATGACAAGCTTCGTTTGAAAAAAAATATGGGGCTTATTATCTTTTATTAATATCGGGAACGGTAAGAGGATTCTGATCCCAGCCGCCACCCAGTGCTCTGTATACAGCAACACTAGCCTTAAGCTGATTTACTTTTTTCTCTACCAGTTCAAACTTAGACTCCAGGGCATCCCTTTGTGTCAGCAGAACTTCCATATAATCGGCACGCGCATATTTGAACAAATCATTGGAAATGTCAATAGACTTTGTCAAAGCATTTACCTCTTTGGTTTTGATGTCTACGCTGTTTTCAAGATTATGAATTTTAGACAACTGATTGGCAACTTCGATATAAGCTCCCAAAACCGTCTGTTCATAATGGTAAACCGCCTGGATCTGTTTGGCGTTGGCATTGTAATACGCTGCTTTTATAGCTCTTCTGTTAATCAAAGGAGCGGTAAGCTCTCCTGCAAGAGAGAACAGGAAAGACTCCGGTTTAATAATATAAGTAGGATTAAATGCCTGTAAACCCACTCCCGCAGCAAGATCAAGAGAAGGATAGAACCTTGCCTTTGCAGCTTTAATATCCAGTTTTGTGGCTGCGAGTTCATATTCTGCCTGCTTGATGTCCGGTCGGTTTTCTAAAAGCTCGGATGGAATTCCGCCATATACGGTCTGAGGGATTACAGAATCAAAAGAATCTTTAGACCGCTCTATAGGCTGGGGAAATCTTCCGACAAGATAATTGATCCTATTTTCTGCCTCTACAATTTTCTGCTGAATATCGTACTGCATTCCCTGTGTTTTCAGTACCTGGGCTTCAAATCTTTGTACAGCAAGTTCGTTGGAACGGGCATTCTTTTTTAATTCTTTTATGATTTCCAGGGCATCCTTCTGAATTTTGATATTCTGATTTAAAATAACCAGTTCATTATCCAGTGCCAGCAATTCATAATAGGAATCTGCGATTTCCGAGATAAGATGGGTAACCATAAAATTCTTTCCTTCAATACCCGCAAGGTATCTCTGTACCTGAGCCCTTGTAGCATTATGAAGCTTTCCCCAGATATCCGTTTCCCATTTGGCCTGTAGTCCGACTCCAAAATCAAACATGGGATCTGGCATCTCTTTTCCGGGTTCTATCTCAGTATTAGCCTCCATTGCCCCAATATTGGTATAGCGGCTTACTTTATCCACACCTGCTCCGGCTTTCAGACCCACGGAAGGAAGGTATTCCCCTTTGCGGGCATTGATTTCATTTTTAGACATTTCAATTTCCTGAAGCACAATGTTCAGTTCCTGATTGTTCTGGAGCGCCTGATTGATTAATGCCTGAAGATTCGGATCACTGAAATATTCATTCCACTTCAGTTTTCCGGTATTGGTTGTATCGTTTTCTGCCGAACCGTATTTCTCGGGAACGGTTTTATTTTCGGCACGTTGTTCTATAGCTATAGGTTTGCAGGCAGTAAGGCTTAACAAGACGACTGCCAGACCTGCATATTGGTATATTTTTCTTTTATTCATAATGGATCATGTCTTCGCTTAGTGGAGATTCATCTTCGTCTTTAATCATTTTTTTACCGTCGGACCATTTGGCAAATATGTAATAGAGTCCCGGAATAACAATCACTCCAAATAAGGTACCTATAAGCATTCCTCCCAGTGAAGAAGCACCAATTGTATGGTTTCCGATGGCGCCTGCACCTCTTGCAAAAACAAGCGGAACCAGACCTGCGATGAAGGCAAATGAGGTCATCAGAATAGGTCTGAAACGGGCTTTTGAACCCTCTACAGCCGCTTCCAGAATAGAATCTCCGGCCTGACGCCTTTTCACTGCAAATTCTACAATAAGCACTGCATTTTTACCCAGCAATCCGATGATCATGATCAGTCCTACCTGTGCATAGATATCATTTTCAAGTCCCATTGCTTTTAACAGCAGGAAGGATCCGAATACTCCCACAGGCAACGAACAAAGAACAGCAAACGGAATAAGGAAGCTTTCATATTGTGCTGCTAGAACAAGGTAAACAAATACCAGAACCACCAGGAACACGTAGATGGCTTCATTACCACGCTGTGCTTCATCAAAAGACAGTCCTTCCCAGGCTACTTTGTATCCGTGAGGGAGAGCTTTGGCAGCGGTCTCATTAATGGCCTGTATAGCATCTGCAGTGGTATAGCCAGCCGCCGGAAGTCCACGGATTGCGGCAGAATTGTACATATTATAACGGGTAATTTCATTAGGTCCCTGAGTTTTTTTCATCGTCATGAAAGCAGAGTAGGGAACCATTTCATCCCGGTCATTTTTTACATACAGATTCATAATATCGGTAGGTAATCTTCTGAATTCCGGAGACGACTGTACATACACTTTGAAGAATTGTCCGAAACGGATAAATCCCTGTTCGTAGGTACTACCAATAAGGATGTTGAGGTTGTCCATCGCTTTTCCAATGGAAACTCCTTTCTGCATCGCCGCATTATTGTCAAATACCAGTTCATATTGAGGATAGTTGGCCGCAAAGAAAGTGAAGACGCCGGAAAGCTCTTTACGTTTTTTAAGCTGTGCAATAAAGTCTTTGTTTACTTTATCAAAATCCTGATAATTGGTGGTTCTGTTAAGATCAAGAAGTCTCATAGAAAACCCTCCTGAAGATCCGAATCCCGGAACTGCGGGTGGTTCAAAGAATTCAATGGTTGCTCCCAGATCTTTTGATTTCTCTTCAAGCTCCTTCATGATTTCCTTTACAGAATGTTCACGGTCGTTCCAGTTTTTCAGGTTAATCAAACAGGTTCCGGCATTGGAACCACGGCCTTCTGTCATGATTTCATAACCTGCCAGTGATGATACAGATTCTACACCATCCACACCCATTGCGATTTTCTGTAATGTTCGGGAAATTTTATTGGTCTGCTCTAAAGTAGATCCCGGAGGAGTCTGAATCACAGCATACACTGTTCCCTGATCTTCATTAGGGATAAAACCGCCCGGAAGAACTTTATTGATTACGAAAATTCCGGCACAGAAAGCAATAAGGATTCCCCAGGTTACCATCTTTCGGTTTACGATCTTTCTGAGGAATGATGCATATTTTCCCGTTACTTTATCAAAACCGCTGTTAAAAGCATCTAAAGCTCTGGTGAAAATATTGACTTTCTTAGGCTTTCCGTGGTTGTTTTTTAATAACATGGCTGCCAATACCGGAGTTAAGGTAAGAGCAACTACTGCTGAGATTACAATAGAGCTTGCCATGGTGATTGAAAACTGACGGTAGAAAGTACCTACCGGTCCCGTCATAAACGAAATCGGGATAAATACGGCCACCATCACTGCTGTAATCGCGATAATAGCTCCTGCGATTTCACCCATTACTTCTTTCACTGCTTTATAAGGAGAAATATTACTTTCTTCCATTTTAGCATGTACAGCCTCAATCACCACAATCGCATTATCAACCACAATTCCAATGGCCAGTACAAGGGCAAAAAGTGTGACCAGATTGATGGTTAATCCGAAGAACTGGATCACAAAAAAAGTTCCTATTAATGAAACCGGTACAGCAATAATCGGAATCAGGGTAGAGCGCCAGTCACCAAGGAAAATGAAAACTACAACGGCAACAAGGATGAAGGCATCTCTAAGGGTGTGCATTACCTGTTCAATAGAAGCATCCAGGAATTGTGATACATCATAACTGATTTTATAATCCACCCCTGGAGGGAAATTACCTTTCATTTCTGCCAGTTTCGCTTTTACATCTCTGATTACATCATTGGCATTACTTCCATAGTTTTGTTTTAATACAATAGAAGCGGAAGGATGCCCGTCAAGATTGGAATAAATATCAAAGAATTCACTGCCCAGTTCTACTTTGGCAATATCTTTCAGTTTTACATTTTCTCCCTCTGCATTGGAACGTACGATAATATTCTCATATTCTTCCGGTTTGTTGTACTGCCCTTTATAAGTAAGTACATATTCCAGAGATTGTGCTGCGATACCGGAACTCTGTCCGATTCTTCCGGGACGTCCGATGATACTTTGCTCACCAATGGATTTCATTACCTCATCTACAGAAATATTATAGGCACGCATACGATCAGGATTCAGCCATATACGCATAGCATATCTTCGGCTACCAAGAATCTGAGATTTTGCAATCCCGTGAATACGGTTGATTTCCGGGATAATATTCACCATAGAGTAGTTGTACAGGAACTTTTCATCCATACTTTTATTGGTGCTGTAAAGGTTCACATACATCAGCATACTTGGCTGAATAGGGTTTACCACAACTCCTTCTTTCTGTACAAGTTCCGGTAATAAAGGCATTACCTGGTCAACTCTCGTTTTCACAAGAACAACGGCTTCATTGGGATCCGTTCCGGGATCAAAGACAACATTTACCGTTGCTTCCCCTGCACTGGTAGCATCTGTAGTGATGTAACGCATTCCCTGAACCCCATTAATGGCATTTTCAATGGTAATCAAAGAAGATTTTACCAGTACATCTGCGCTTGCTCCCGGATAGGCAATGGAAACCGCTACAGTGGTGGGCGCAATTTTTGGAAACTGTTCTGTAGGAAGCTGCTTCATGGCTATACCTCCCATAAACAGGATGACAACCGATATCACAATGGCGAAAACCGGCCGGTGTATTACTTTTTTAAACATAATGCTGCTTTTTAATTACTCTGCATACAGATCCAGGTTCGACATTACTTTCTGAGGTTTCTGATACTTTGAACTGATCTTCTGGTTCTCCTGAACCATTCGAAGACCATCCAGAAGGATTCTTTCGTCCTTTCCGAGACCTGATGCTACAACATAAATGTGTGGTAGTTCAGCAGCAATTTTTATCTCTCTTGCTTTTACCTTGTTGTCTTTTGTAATGACATAGACATATTTCTTTTCAAGCTCTTCAAACGTAGCTTTCTGAGGAATCATCATAGCATTGGCATACGGTGATGTGATGACGATATTTCCGGTTTCTCCGTATCTCAGAAGCCCTTTTGGATTTGGGAAAGTAGCTCTGTAGGCAATATTTCCTGTTTCGTTGTTAAAATCAGATTCAATGGTCTGTACAATTCCGTCTTGCGTAAATTCTTTCCCATTAGCCATTCTTAAACGGACATGCATTGGACTGTTGTCCTTTTTTACATCCATCTGATTAAGATATTCTGCTTCAGGAACGTTAAAGTAAACCCACATTTTACTGTTGTCAGAAAGTTCAGTAACAAGTTCTCCGTCATCCACCAGGCTTCCTTTTCGAACGTGCAGTTTTCCTACAATCCCTGTAAAAGGTGCCCGGATTTCTGTAAATTTCAAATGTGTATTCATTGTAGAAAGCTCGGCTTTGGCCTTTTCATATTTTGCTTTTGCCATTGCCATTTCCTGAGGAGCGACAATATCTTTATCAGAAAGGTTTTTGGTATTCTGATATTCTATTTCTGAATATCTGGCTTCCGCTTTGGCACTATTCACATCAGATTCATAGAGGTTGGGCATGATTTTGAACATCAACTGTCCTTTCTTTACATATTGTCCTTCATCTACATAAATAGACTGAATGTATCCTTTTTCCTGAGCACGAAGCTCAATGTGGTTAATGGAACGGATTTGTGCAACATAATCTTTATTAACCAAAGTATCTTTTATAAGAGGGCTTGTAATGTTGAATGATGCTGTTTCTGTTTTTTCTTTCTTTTCAGACTGGCAGCCAATAAAGAAGAAAATAAAGCACACGTTTATATACATGAGACTTTTCTTGACCATGATAATAATATTTTATAATAATTTATAATTGAAAAAATAGAGTTCTATGCTCTCAAAATAAAACAGGAGAACATATGGAATTTTCAGAAGAAATATTATGAAATCACAGTCTGATGACCCTGTACTGGATGTACAGATCATCATATAAAGGCTTTAGCTGCTCAGATTGAGCCAGTGAAACAGCAATTTGTCTGTTGTGAAATGTAGTGACGAAGTCTGATATCAAATGCCAGAAACCATCTCTGAACAGCGCAAGAAGCTCTGAAGACGCCGAGGTTTCTACATTGTCATCATTTTCTGTATCGTTTTCAGAAAGATTAGCTCTGATCTTGTTATAGCGGGGGTGGCTGACATTGTAAGAATCACTTGCTTCGTGATCTTTGAGAAAGGCAAAAGAATTTTCAATATTTTTCTTTTGATGAACTAAAATATCAGAGGTAAAATGGAAATCAGAGGGAATGTCGGTGGAAATATACTGCTGAAGCTGTCCGTAATACCAACCTAAAACGGTGAGTAAAGCAAACAGTAAGCTGTATAAATATTGATAAAACCTTTTTCGCATCCCAGTAGCAAAGGTACTTAATCTTTAAAATCATTGCAACCGATAAAGATTAAAAAAGTGTTAAAAAACACATGGATATTCCAACGATTAATTACATTTACTACAATAATTTTAATTTTTTAAAAAACTTGTTTCGGTACAGAAGAACAATTTGACAGACTGTTTTCAATTAATACAAAAGGAGCCTATTTTACTATGCAGCAGGCAGCTTTGCATGTGGAAGATGGTGGACGTATTATCTATGTAGTTTCAAGCACCGCCGCTTTTCCTGTTCCGGGTATGGCCGTATGCCGTATATGACGGGAGTAAATTGATTTGTGAATGGGCAGCACTTATTGGTGAACGGAGGTGTTACACCAATGTCTCATCGTAAGACGGATCTGCATTGAGGGAGCAAAACCTGTAAATTATACTATTTTTACGTTGTTTAATACCATATATGCAACCAATTTTGAGCTAACTTTGAAGATCGGTTAACATTGAATAAACCAATCTTTTCGGATGTAAATTGACCTATAACCGATTGTAAAAATGAAAAAAGCATATCCAACATTTGATATCTGTAATCTTGTGGCCAGCAAGATTTCAAACGACCTTTTTAATGCAGATAGGTTTCAGGGATATCTGATGAACAATCCTCCTATTAAGCATATTCATAAACATTCTTTTTATCATTTGGTCTATTTTACCTCTGGAAAGGGACAGCATGTTATTGATTTTAAGAGCTATCCCATAGAGCCGGGCTGTATTTATTTTATGTCGCCCGGGCAGGTGCATAACTGGGAATTTGAAAGTGATGTTGATGGCTATGTTGTTAACTTTTCTGCCACATTTTTTGATAAACTTTTTTTAAGTTCTTTTGCTGTAGATCAGTTTCCGTTCTTTAATGTTTTTTCAAGTGAGCAGATGATGAAGATCAAAGAAGTGACAAGGCCGCAAATGATCAACATTTTTGAGGTTATTCTTAAAGAATTAAAGAACGAAACTTATCAGAGCCCTATGATGATAGCGGCTGAAATGCTCAGGCTGTTTGTGATAGCGAGCAGAGAGATGGGACCGGACGTTCCTGTTCTGACCAGGACAAGTTACAACTCTGTTCTTCTGAAACAGTTTTTTGATCTTATACAGGATCATTTTAAAGATATGCGGCTCCCTAAAGATTATGCAGCTTTACTATATATTACCTCCAATCATCTTAATTTTTTGTGCAAAGAGCAGTTGAATATGTCTGCAGGAGAAATCATCCGGAACAGGGTTTTGCTTGAGGCCAAACGTATGTTGGTCAATTACGAGCTTTCCATTGCTAACATTGCTATGGAACTGAATTTTTTTGACACTTCTTATTTTATCAAGTTTTTTAAAAAATATACCCGGTTCACCCCTGAGGCCTTCAGGAAACAATATTATAGCTAATCCGATTTTTTAAGTACGGCTGTCATCATAATATCTGCAGGCATTGCCTATAGAGAAGGACTTTTGCTGCCTTTCAAAGGGGTTAATGATGATATTCTTTCTATATGAAGATGCACAGAATAGTTGAGTGCATGCAGCGGAAACTGGATTTACAATTTTTTAGTTTTTAGAATCCTGGAGAACCAATTCGCTTATACATCTTATTTAAAGACAATATTTTCTATGAATAGTACCGTAGATGGTCTTTGTTCTCTCTCTAAATTTGAAAATTATTTGAAGACGGCAAACGTATGGGATAAATCATTATTCAATGGAGAATAGCCAATTCATACTGCCCTATAATGAAAACTATAAAAAACAGAGCGAAGATCAATAAGAAAAAATAAATAATAAAATGGAGTTAGAGAAATTCAGTTATGATAATGAGATTGTCAGGGCGTTTCTATACGCTACAATAATATTCGGATTAATAGGCTTTACATTCGGAATAACGGCAGCATTGATGTTGTTTTATCCTGAACTTCCTGAATTTTTATTCGGTACCGATGATGCAACCATTCAAAGTTTAAGAAATGGAGGTATCCAGTCCCTGATTAATACCCATGGTGCTTTTGGATTTGGAAGAATCAGGATGCTGCATACCAGTACAGTCATTTTTGCTTTTGTATGCAACAGTGTTTATACCGGTGTTTATTATTCATTACCAAGGTTGTTAAAAACACCGATGGCAAGCCCAATCTTATCCTGGATTAATTTCTGGACATGGCAGATCATGATCATAGCTACATTTATCAGTTTCTTTATGGGGATTAATACATCCAAAGAATATGCAGAACATGAATGGCCAATTGATATTTTAATAACTTTTTCCTGGGTAGTTTTTGGAATTAATATGTTCATGACTATTGCGAGAAGGAGAGTAAGACACCTTTATGTAGCAATATGGTTTTATATAGGCACATGGATAGGACTGGCGATGCTGCATATTTTGAACAATCTGGAAATACCATTGTCTTTTACAGGCTGGAAGTCATATTCCATGTATGCAGGAGTTAAAGATGCACTTGTACAATGGTGGTATGGTCATAATGCAGTTGCATTTATCCTGACAACCCCGATTCTTGGACTGATGTATTATTTTCTTCCAAAAGCAGCTGAGAGACCTGTTTTTTCATATAAACTTTCCATCATTCACTTCTGGTCACTGATATTTGTCTATATCTGGGCAGGGCCCCACCATCTTCAATATACAGCCCTTCCTGCATGGGCACAGGCCGTAGGTACAGGATTCTCAATTATGCTTATTGCTCCTTCCTGGGGAGGAATGCTGAATGGACTTCTAACACTGAGAGGTGCATGGGATAAAGTAAGAGACAACCCAATACTGAAATTTTTTGTTGTTGCTGTAACTTGTTATGGAATGGTAACTTTTGAAGGACCGCTTCTAGCAACAAAAAACATCAATAAGATCGGACATTATACAGATTGGGTTATTGGCCATGTTCACCTGGGAGCTTTAGGATGGAATGGGTTCATTGCCTTCGGAATGGTCTATTATCTTGTACCCATCATGTGGAGAACAAAAATATGGTCTGTTAAAATGGCCAACTGGCATTTTTGGCTTGGTACACTCGGGATCGTTTTTTATGCAGTACCCATGTATATCTCAGGGTTTACCCAGGGTTTAATGTGGAAGCAGTTCAATCCGGACGGAACATTAATGTGGAAGAACTGGCTGGATACGGTCACTGCAATCATTCCTTATTACAAAATGAGATTTATGGGCGGAGCGTTGTATATTTTGGGTGCTATAATGATGGCCGTTAATGTAATAGCAACCATCAGACAAGGTTCATTCCAAAAAGAAGTTTCAGCAGAGGCTCCTGCACTGGCTGTTATCAGCAATAAAAGAAGGAAAGGAGAAGGCACTCACCTTTGGATTGAAAGAAAACCTTATGTACTGAGTATACTATCATTCCTTGTATTATCTATAGGAAGCGGGGTGGAGATCATTCCAACTTTATCATTGAAGCAAAGCGTACCTACTATTTCAGCAGTAAAACCGTATTCTCCTCTGGAACTGGAGGGAAGAGATCTCTATATCAGGGAAGGCTGTAATGCATGTCATTCCCAGATGATAAGACCATTCAGAGATGAAATCGTGAGATTCAATGGTAAAAACGGGGAATATTCTAAAGCAGGAGAATTTGTTTATGACAGACCGTTTCTGTGGGGTTCGAAAAGAACAGGGCCGGATCTTCACAGAGAAGGAGGGAAGAATCCAAGTTCATGGCATTATAAACATATGTACAATCCGAGATCTACTTCTGCCGGTTCTATTATGCCCAGATATCCGTGGCTGATAAGCAATGACCTTGACAGATCAAAAATGGTGGATAAAATTGTATTGATGAAAAAAGAATATGATGTTCCTTATAGTAAAGCTCAGATAGATTCAGCCAACTCATGGGCAGATAATCAGGCAAAAAAAATTGTTAAGGAAATTTTCTCAGAGGCCAATGACCTGAAAGAAGCTTATGCAAAAAGACCTGCGGGTGAACTGGAGAAGAAAGAAATCATTGCTCTGATCTCTTATTTACAAAGGCTTGGCACTGATATCAGAACTACTGAAATAAAAACAGCAAGCAACAACCAATAACTAAATAAATTCCATATGATACCTCAGAATTTTAAGGACTTTTTAGCCAATACAGAAAATACAGGTTTATACCAGATGATCGCTCTTATATTCTTTTTTATTTTTTTTACCTCACTTATCCTGCTGGTGTTTAGCAAGCCAAAAAAATATTATAAAGCGGTTTCAGAATTACCTCTTGACGGTAATGACTGATTGGATTTAAAACTTTTGTTAAATATAAAAAGAGATACATCTATATCTCTTTTTATATTTTTAGCATCTGTTTACAGAGCTTTACTATTCAGTCTTACATCTGCTACTTTTGTTAAAAGAGCATCACATTTCTTTTCTTCATTCAGGGTGGCGAGGAAGTTTTTAAGGCAGAAATCTTCTTTTAAAACTTTGGCATAAGCTGCCAGTGTTCCGTATGTGGCAATTTCATAATGCTCTACTTTTTGTGCTGCTGCTATGATACCTGCATCTCTTACAGAGCCTGGTTTTGTTTCTTCCATAATGCTTTTACCCTCATCCAGCAGCCCCTGCATGGCATCACATTTCTTGGCTTGCGGTCTTTTTTTCAGGGATTTAAAACATTCCTGAAGCCTTTTTACATGAACTTCTGTTTCCATTAAGTGGCTTTCAATGGCAGCTTTAAGTTTTTTATCGGTAGCATTTTTATGCATTTTAGGCAATGCTTTCACAAGTGCTTTTTCAGCCCAGTAAATATCTTTCAGTGAATCTTCAAATAAGTCTTTCAGCTCTTTGGCTGCATTCTTTTTAGCTGGTGTTTTAGCTGATTTCTTTGCAGGGGTTGATTTCCCAGTGCTTGTTTTTTTTCCGGTTGTTCTTGTTGCCATAATAATAAATTTAGTGGTGAATGTTAACAGGTGCAATTTTAAGGCCATCTGCTTTAATGGATGATGTTATAGATTATATCTTTATGATCTGGCTCATAAAAATACAACAGGATTTTACATACATTAGTGAAATATTACCAGACAACATTGCATTTCTTTTACAGTTTCAGGTTTGAAATATTGTTTTGTAGAATCCCCCTAATTATGAAAAATAATTTTTTTGACCGGTTTTCGGACCGTGCAGTATGTTTTACAGGAAGCGCCGGAGCATTTGCTGGAGCAAGTTTAATGGTGCTTATCTGGGCTGCTACCGGGCCCGTATTTAAATTTTCAGAAGTCTGGCAGATGGTAATCAATACCGGAACGACTATTATTACCTTTCTTATGGTATTCCTTATTCAGAAAGCACAAAATAAAGACTCAAAAGCAATCCAGATCAAACTTAACGAACTTATTGCCAGCCATAAGGCCGCAAGTAATCAGATGGTTGCTATCGAAGATCTGACAGAAGATGAACTTGATCAGCTTCATCAACTTTACGAAAAACTGGGAAAATATCCCGGAAATAAAAATAAATCAGCTGGAAAAAATAATGCTCCGCAAATGCAGGATCGTTATAAATAGCGGCATATATTAAAATTTATATTTCCGTATTGACCTACAATAGATGTCTAGGGCAATAATATATCTTCAAAAAAATGAATTATTTCTGAGTAGTAACCGCACCAGTATTACACAGGATCAACTGTTCAATGTCGTACAGAAGTGGGCTATACCCTGTTTCTATTGAATGGTATCATAAAAGAACCCGCCCTTTAGGGGCGGATTCAGTAGATAAAACATCTCATTTTTTTAATTAGACAACAATAAAAAGCACAGCCGACAATGCTGTGCTTAAATTTTTATTTCAAATTTAATTGCAATTTCAATAGTAGTAAGAAAAGCAAATAAAGTTTCCACTTCGATTATTATTACATAGTAAATGTAGGAATATTTTTAATATGAAACATGAATTTAATGTTAAAATTCACAAGTTATCCACATTTTTTTGTGGATAAGTCTGCCGAAGCTAAGACAATTCCCTGCAGACATTGAAGAAATTATTGTTCATCCAGATATTTTAATATGAAATCATTAAGCATCTTTTTTTCGTCATCACTGCCTTTATTATCCATATGGCCATGGTTAATTGAGGTCGGCTGTACTGTTATATGATATCTTTTTTGCTCTTCAGCATTAGGCAGTACGCCTTCATCAGCAGGATAATCATTGGAACGGAGGGTATACATTTTGGGAATTGAAGTTCTGGGAAGAAACATTCTCCGGTTGTCCATCGTAATGATTTTATAAACGAGGTTGGGATGCTGATTACCGAATAGAGCTGCCATATCACCACCATTGGAATGTCCTATAAGGGTGAGGTGCTGATAATCGAGATGAGGTTTCAATTTTTTAAGCTCATTCAAAACAAACAGGATATTATCTGAACCATTTTGCCAGAAGGGACGTCTTACGATTTGCAGATTACCTTCTACCGGAAGAAGATGATCCGTGGGAAGCTCGTGTTGAATACTTACCGTAAAGTATCCTTTTGAAGCCAGTTTTTCAGTTAAATAAGAATATGCAAAATAATCCCCGCCCTTATTAAATCCATATCCGTGACTGAAAATAACAATTTTCTGATTCGGAACTGCTGTATTGGTTTTTGGGACGTAAAAAGCTACAGGAACTTTTCTATTCCTGCTTTCGTCCAATAAGGTTAAAGTATCCCGCTTTACTTCATAATCATTATAAGAAGTTGTGTTTTTCTTTACCGAACAATTCGTAAAAAACAAAAGGAGAGGAAACCATGAAAATATTTTTTTATATTTCATTGGAGGAATTCTGTTATATTAATTTTTTCCGAAGATAAAAAAACTATGTTGTAATAGTAAAGGAGCTGGGAATGTTTAACAAAAAAGCTATCACAATATCATGATAGCTTTTTTTAATTTTTAAAACGGTCCTTTTATTTTTTACGTCCGTAGATCAGAATACGTTTAAATGCATAAATGGCCGGATATTTTGTAAACCTTTTGGCAATACGTGCTTTGAATTCCGTAATGAAAGTTTCTTTTTGCTCATGCTCCAGCCGCTCAAGATAAGGTAATAATGCAGTTCCTGAAATAAATTCATATAGAGCTTCACCGTCTTCTGCAATGATAGGATAAACTTTCTGGGAGATTTCTATGTCCTCAATTCCGTTGTCAAACAGAATCTGTGCATATTCATCCATTGAAAGGACGGGAGAGTCTCGCTTAAAATGTTTTAAATAGGATATATAAGGTTCTTCATCTACCATTTCCATGAGAATCTGATTCAGTATATTTTCATTCTGAACAGGCATCTGAATGGCTAGCTGGCCTGCAGGGGATAAGAGTTCTATTACTTTAGGAAATAAAGTTTCGTGATCATCTGCCCATTGTAAAGCAGCATTGCTAAAAACTAAATCCCATTTTTCTTCTGATTTCACAGTTTCTTCAATGGACTGAAGCTTAAAGCGTAGATTTTCATTTTCATACTTTTTAGATTTTTCAAGCATCTGTACAGACGAATCTATTCCTAAAAATGAAGATCCCGGCAGTTTTTCTGTTAAGATAGACGCCTGCTCTCCTGTTCCACACCCTAAATCAATAGCTTTTATATTGCTTTCAGGTTTGATAAGTGCTGCCAAATCATAAAATGGTTTGTAGCGTACATCTTTGTACTGGTCATATAATTCCGGATTCCAAGGCATAAAATAATTTTAAAATAAATGTTCAAAAAGTCTGCCATCCATTATTCAGCTCATTAAAAAGCGACTGTTTTTGAAACAGTCGCTTTCAATTTATTACTCAAGCTTTTCTTTAATATATTTAGCGGTATAAGACTTTTTATTTTTTACCAGATCTTCAGGAGTTCCGGTAAAGACTACTTCTCCACCATGTTTTCCTGCTTCCGGGCCTATATCTATGATATAATCAGCACATTTGATGATATCCGGCTGGTGCTCAATCACAATCACGGAATGTCCGAGATCAATTAATGCCTGCAGTGACTTCAGTAATTTCTGAATATCATGGAAGTGAAGACCTGTGGAAGGCTCATCAAAGATAAAAAGGGTCTTATCTGTAGTTACTCCTTTTACAAGGAATGAAGCGAGCTTTACACGCTGCGCTTCACCACCGGAAAGGGTAGAAGAGCTTTGTCCAAGCTGTAGGTAACCTAAGCCCACTTCCTGTAGCGGTCTCAGCTTCGTTACGATCTTTTCTTCATTATTATCCTTAAAGAATTCCAATGCTTCATCTACAGTCATATGAAGAATATCGGAGATATTTTTTTCATCAAATCTCACTTCAAGGATCTCATTTTTGAATCGCGTTCCTTTACATACTTCACATTCAAGCTCAATATCTGCCATGAACTGCATGGAAACATTGATTACTCCTTCACCTTTACATTCATCACATCTTCCGCCATCTACGTTGAAAGAGAAATGTTTTGGCTTATAACCCATCATTTTGGCCACTTTCTGCTTGGCAAAAAGATCACGGATGTCATCATAAGCTTTTAGATAAGTAACCGGATTGGAACGTGATGATTTTCCGATAGGATTCTGGTCGATCAGCTCGATATTTTTAATCAGTTTTTTTGGAAACTCTACTGAATCGTAATCCCCCTTTTTACCTCCCATTCCCAGCTGAATCTGAATATCATTGGTAAGAATCTCTTTCATCAGGGTAGATTTTCCACTTCCTGAAACTCCGGAGATGACTACCAGGCTTTCAAGAGGAACGTCTACATCTATATTTTTAAGATTATTCTGACGGGCTCCTTTGATGTGAATCCATTCTTTCGCTTTTCTGCGTTTTTCAGGAACTTTTATTTCCAGCCTTCCGGTAAGGTATTCTGAAGTAAGGGTATTGGCTTTCTTTAAATCTTTATAATCTCCTGCAAATACCAATTCTCCGCCAAGGTAACCTGCCTCCGGCCCGATGTCAATGATATAATCAGCGGCACGCATTACATCTTCATCATGTTCTACAACAATTACGGTATTGCCCAGATCACGGAGGTTTTTCAGTACCTCGATAAGGTTCTCAGTATCTTTGGAGTGAAGACCAATGGAAGGTTCATCCAGAATATAAATAGAGCCTACCAGCGAGCTTCCCAAACTTGTTGCCAGGTTAATTCTCTGGCTTTCTCCACCGGATAAGGTGTTGGAGGTTCTGTTTAATGTTAAATATCCTAATCCTACTTTCAATAAGAATTCCAGACGGGTTGTTATTTCGTATAATAATCTTTTGGCTACTTCTTTATCGTGTGCAGACAGTTTTAAACCATTGATTAATGGTTCCAGCTCATCCAGTGGAAGCTCAATCATGGATTGGATATTGTGGCCGTCTATTTTTACCCAGCTTGTTTCTTCACGAAGTCTCAATCCTTCGCAGGTAGGGCAAAGGGTTTTTCCCCGGTAACGGGAGAGCATAACCCGGTATTGAATTTTATACAGATTTTCTTCAAGCATTTTGAAGAAATTATTAATGCACGGGAAAGTGCTTTTTCCGTCACCTTTCCAAAGGAAATTTTTCTGTTCTTTGGTAAGCTGGTGGTAAGGTTTATGAATAGGGAAATCTCCGGCTTTTTTAATAAAGTCTTTCTTCCATTCACTCATTGTTTCTCCTTTCCAGCAGGCAATGGCATCTTCATAGACTGATAGTGTCTTATTCGGCACCACAAGGTCTTCATCAATTCCTATTACTTTTCCGTACCCTTCACAGGCAGGGCATGCGCCATACGGATTATTAAAACTGAAAAAATGAACATTCGGTTCAAGGAATTCCATTCCGTCCAGTTCAAATTTATTGGAAAACTCCTTTACTTTTCCGGTATCTGTATTTTTTAATGAACAGTGACCACGCCCTTCATAAAATGCCATCTGAATAGAATCTGCAAGCCTCTGTAAGAAACTTTCATCCTCTTCATAAGCAAAACGGTCGATCACAAGATTAATCAGCATCCCTTTTTCAGGAACAAAACCAAAACTTTCCAGATCTTCAATTCCTGCCAGATTTCCGTTGATTTCAAGTCTTGTGAAACCTGCCAGCTTTAAAATATTCAGCGTTTCTTTAAAATTGTCAGCATCATACTCCAAAGGAGCGGTAAGCAGAAAAGAAGTGTCTTTTTTTGAAGCTTTAATGAAATCCACTACATCAGAAACCGAATCTTTTTTCACCTCTTCACCGGAAACCGGAGAAAATGTTTTCCCGATCCTGGCAAATAAAAGCTTCATATAATCATAGATCTCTGTAGAAGTTCCTACGGTAGATCTTGGGTTGGAAGAAATAACTTTCTGCTGGATGGCAATAGAAGGAGCAAGCCCTTTAATATCATCCACTTTTGGTTTTTCAAGTTTACCCAGGAACTGACGGGCATAAGAGCTCAAACTTTCAACATACCTTCTCTGTCCTTCGGCATAGATGGTATCAAAGGCAAGTGATGATTTACCGCTTCCTGAAACTCCTGTAATAACGATCAGTTTATTTTTAGGAATCAGGACGTCTATATGTTTCAGATTGTTAAGATGTGCATTCTTAACGAAAATCTGTTTTTTTATATCTATTTCTGTCGTGTTAGCCATATTTTGTTTATTCATAAAGTTACTGAGCAGTTTATAATCTATCTGTCAGTAATGGTGTTATGCCATAGAATACTCCATGCTTTGGTCGTTAATTGAACTTTTAAATATCTTTCTCGTTTATTTGATATCCCGTAATCTGTTTTTCAGAATACTGCATAAAAAAATCGTTCGAAAAATAATCTTTTCATCGTAAAATTAAGACCCACAAAATTACGAATTTTTGATGAAAATTATACGCTTCTATCAAGACTAAAATGATATAGATATAAACATAATATAGATAGGTGATGAAGAAATATAAGCTGGATCAAAATAAAAAAAAGTTCAACTTTGTAGACTTATTCTGTTTCTTACACTTATTTTTACTGTCGTATAGATGGTTTTGTGATTTCTAATGTTAATTTTTATATGGGTATTGTTTTATATTTTAATTTTTTTTAAAATTGCATTCATAAATTTGTAATATAGAAATGGTAAAATTATTCAGAGATCTGGTTACACATTTAATGAGAAAAAGATAATAATTACTCCCTCACACACAAGATGCAGCTTCCTTCCTGCGTCTTTTTTTATGACAAGTATCATTTGCCTGTCTTGGCGAACTCCCTTACTTTTGACGCTTCTATTAAAAAACTACGGAAACGATTATGATCAAAAAGATAGGAAGTGCTTTTTTTCTGGGATGTTTGCTTTGGGTAAATGCACAGGAAAAGGCAACGGATATTGAAAGCATTGAATTTCAGGGAAAATTTATCTCTACACCTTATAAAAGCGCCAACCAGAACATTACGGTTATTACCAAAGAAGAAATTACCAATTCTCCAGCAAAAAGTATTGATGAGATTCTGCAGCAGGTTCCGGGCATGGATATCAGAAGGAGAGGAGCCAATGGAGTTCAGAGTGATATCGGTTTTCGCGGCAGTTCTTTCGAACAGGTATTATTGCTTTTGAATGGGATCAGAATGAATGATTCCCAGACCGGACATAATAATATGAATATTCCGGTAGATCTGGAAGATGTAGAGAAAATAGAGATCATAAAAGGCCCTGCTGCCAGACGTTTCGGGCAGAATGCGTATGCAGGTGTTATCAATATCATTACTAAAACGACTCCTGGAAAAAGGGTTAAAATAAGCGGGGAAGGCGGAGATTATGGCTCTTATGGTCTCGGATTCAATGCTCAGATAGGTAATGAAAAATTTTCAAATTCACTTCAGGCCAACTCAGCGTCCTCTGAAGGCTATATGTACAATACAGACTATGAGATCAGAAATGTCTTCTATCAGGGAAAACTGAATATTAAAAACGGGGATCTGAAACTTCAGGCTGGTTTTTCTGAAAAGAAATTTGGCGCAAACGGATTTTATGCTTCTAAAGACGCTACCAAACAATATGAAGAGACACAGGCATCTATTGTAAGCCTGGCCCACCAGCAGACTTTTGGAAAGCTGAAGCTCAGTTCAAATGTTTACTGGAGAAGGGGACAGGATATGTATCTTTATGACAGATGGAACCCGGGAGTTTACAGAAATATGCACATTGGGAATAATATAGGAGGTGAAGTGAATTCCAGTTACCAATGGGGCCTGGGAACTACCGGAGTAGGGATTGAGCTGAGAAAGGAATTTCTGGCAAGCAGTAATCTGGGAGACAGAAACCGTTTCGTTTCCCAGGTATTCTTTGAACATCATTTCTCCTTGCTGGATAAAAAATTAAATATCAGTCCGGGAATTTCATGGGCTAATTATTCTAAAGAAGGAAACTTCTTCTATCCGGGGCTTGATGTGGGATATAACTTTAATCCAAACAATAAAATCTACGGAAACATTGCAAAAGTACACCGCATTCCGACTTTTACCGATCTGTACTATGTAAGTAAAACGGAACAGGGAAATCCTGATCTGCTTTCTGAAAATGCGATTTCATCAGAAGTGGGATACCAATACCAAAACAGTAGAATTTTAGCCAAAATAAGTGGATTTATGAGGAATTCAAGCAATTCTATTGATTGGGTAAAAAAAGATCTGAAAGATCCGGTTTGGTACGCTCAAAATGTAGGAGACATCAAAACCAAAGGAATTGAATTTGAATGGAGTCACAAGGCTGCAGACTGGTTGAAATATACGGTAGGATATACATACATTGATAGTAAATTTACGGAATCAAACGGATTGGTTTCCAGATATATCCTTGATAATCTGAAGCATCAGTTTATTTCAAAGCTAGAGACGAAATTCCTGAAAAACTTCACCAATGAATTGGTTTACCGATATAACGAAAGAGTGAATCTGGGAACGTATAACCTTCTTGATGAGAAATTGAGTTTTGCCGGAAAAGATTATTCAGTGTATGTTTTGATTAATAATATTACTAATACAAAATACACGGAAGCATTTGGTGTGGGAATGCCTCAAAGGTGGTTCCATATTGGTTTTTCTTACACAATTAATATTAAGTAGATGTTAATTATGTGTGAATGAAAGTTAATATTAACAAATTGTTAAAAAATATACATTTGCAAAAATTTTTTTATGAAACGTCTTATAGGCTTAGGTTTACTGCTTGGTTTTTCTTTTTTTAAAGCACAGGAACATGTTTCCAGCTTCAATGCAGTGACCCTGACCTACAAGTTTCATCCAAAATTTTTCCTCTATGGAGAAGGACAGCTGCGTGGTAACGAAGATTATACCTATCCCGATTATTATGAAATAAAAGGAGGGTTAGGGTATAATCTGACCCCCAATCATAAACCTTTTGTAGGGCTTGGGAGATATGTCAATTATAAAGACCACAGCTTAAGCAGAGAAGAATTCAGGGTATGGCTTCAGGATGTTATAGACGTGAAAAAGGGAATTGTAAAATTTGAAAACCGTTTTCGTGTTGAAAAAAGCTGGTTTTACGAACCTAAGACTGATCTCAGTTCCCAAAGGATGCGCTACCGATACCGTCTGAATGTAAGTGTCCCCCTGAATGCCAAAACAATCAAGAAAGGGACTGTTTTTGCAAATGCCTATGACGAAATTTTCCTGGTTACTCCGATGAAGCCTACTTTTGCCAGAAACAGAGTATATGGCGGTTTCGGCTATCAAATCGATGAGTATTTCGGAATTGTAAGCGGATATCTCTGGCAGCGTGAATTTGAAGCCAAAGGAAATAAAAACTTACATTTTATCTATCTTGCTCTGAATATTAATATTGACGGAACGAACCACCAAACGAAAACTTATGATTTCCCGGGTGCGGATTAATATTTTTCTATCAGGTAACGGTAAGATTTCAGATACTTATTAAATCTTTTGATGTCTTTGGGAGTAAGCTCCCTGTTTACTCTTCTGAGATCCATATTATCCCGAAGGTCATTCAGTTTTACAGCAACAGCAAGGAGCGATCTTTCTGTTCTTTTGACAAAATCGTCGTAATCTTCTTCCGGATCAAATTTGGTAAGACAGCTGATCGCGAAAATAATGTATTCCGGAAAGCCCTCAGAGCGTAAATAATCGAGGCTGAATTCCACAGGGTGATCTTCTACCACATCATGTAGTACACCCACTATTTTTTCATCCAGTGTTTTACCATAATTCATCACCCGCATTACGTGAGCGATGTAAGGTGCATGGTATTTATCAGTTTGTCCTTTGTGAGCCTTATCGGCAATTTTTATTGCTTTATTGAGTAATTCTTCTTTTGTCATTTCGAATGAAAAGTAAAGTACAAAAATAAAAAATGCCTTAAAAAAATAAGACATTTTTATCAAGATTATTTCAGATGATTTTATAAATGGGTTTCATCTTCCACAGAAGCCGCTGGAGCATTGTTTTTTACGGATTCTATACCGTTTTCCATACCGTTATCAGACTCATACATCTGGCTGGTACCAATAATTTGCCCGTTTCCGGCTTTAAGGTTGAAATAACATCTGCCATCTTTAGCTGTATTTCTTTCAAATTTTGCATCATCAGGTGAATTGGTTTTTACAGATTCTATTCCGTTTTCACAGGATGGTTTGGTGCTGTATCCCTGGCTGGTTAATATAACCTGTCCGTTAGCCGCTTTAAGATTGAACTGGAAATCACCATTTGTTCTTTTTGAAATAATAAATTTTCCCATAATAAATAGTTTTGGATTTGTTTGATAATTATTTGGAAGGCATTGCCTTTTCTATATTCGTATTGTATTTCTCAGGCTTAACAGCGTTTAAGATTTTATACCTTGAATCATCTTTCGGAGACTCTTTTAAGGCTATATAAACCACTGTATCTTTTGGTTGGGAAACCATCATTGTATAAAAATCTTTCTTCTTAGCAGAAGGATTTATACTTACTTTTCCTGGCAGTTCCTGATTTTGAATTTTTGAGGTATCCATTTTAGGAATTGGGAAGGTTTTTTCTTTTTTCTGAGCAAAAAAGACTGCCGGAAACAGCAAAAGGGGAAATAATAATATCTTCAAGTGTTTTTGATTTTAGTTCATGATTTTAGTAATAATAAAAATAGCAAAAATTATTGAAACTCAGACGTCCATTCTTTTTTAAACGATAATTTTATACTTTCTTGTGATGACTTCTCCGGGAAATCTCATCATGAGTTTTACTTTCTCAGTGTTTTCTTTAGTCTTATCAGAAATAATGACAATAGAGAAGTAGGAATGGTTTCCTTTAGTTATGAACTGCTCAAGTTGAAGATCTCTGTAAAGCTGTAAACTTTTATCATTCTTCTCTTTTTTCTTATCCATCCAGAATATATCAGCTTTTAAATAATTAGGATTGTTTTTTGTCTGATTTTTAATTTCATCAATTATAAAAGGATATTTTTTAAGAATCATTTCTGCATTCTCACAAAGTTTTCTTTCCCATTCCTGCATCAACTCCGAGCCACAGAAGATGGCCTGACCTTTCTTAAGGACAGGTTTGGGTTTTTGGGGTTTGTTTTCATAGGCATTCAGCATTTTGCCTAAAACCCGATCTTCCAAAATACCGTGACATCTTAGGGTATCATTAGGCCGGGTTTGTGAAAGTGAAATATTGTATATGAGAATTGTGAAAAGAAAAAATAATTTAAATTTCATGTTTAGTTTTATCCATTAAATATATAAAAAACGCCTCATTTTCGAGGCGTTTTAAATCAAATTTATGGTATGTAAATACTAATAAGTTCCTTTCTCAATATAATGAGCTGCTACTTTCTCAGTAAGAGCCACTACATTTGGATGGTTGGTATATTTTGTAAATCTTCTTAATCCTGAAAGCATCATTCTCTGCTCATCTCCTTCAGCGAAAGAAACAATTCCTTCTTTAGCAGCAACGATGATTTTCTCAACAGCCTTATAAAGGTTCAGCTGAGCCATAGCAGCTTGTACAGAATCAGGAGAGAAGTGTTTCTCAGCTCTTAATACTGCAGATTCTGCCATATAGATCTGGTTAAGAATTTCAGAAGCATTCAGTAATAAATGCTGTTGTTTTTCAATATCCATCATGAATTTCTGAAGAGCAGCCCCTGAAACCATTAAGAATACTTTCTTAAGATTAGCAATGATTGATTTTTCCTCACTCATAAATTCTGAATAATCAGGAACTTCAAATGAAGGGATTCCCATCAATTCTTTACTGATTGCCATTGCAGGAGATAAAAGGTCTAACTCACCTTTCATAGCTCTCTTAATAAGCATTCCCACCGCTAATAATCTGTTGATTTCGTTAGTTCCTTCATAGATTCTTGAAATTCTTGAATCTCTCCATGCTGCTTCCATTGGAGTATCTTCAGAGAATCCCATTCCTCCGTACACCTGTATTCCTTCATCTGCAGTGTGTTGTGCAAGATCTGAAACGAATACTTTAAGGATTGAACATTCTACAGCAAATTCTTCTACTCCTTTTAGTTCTGCAGCCTGATGATCCATTCCGCCTGCAACCAATTCGTCAATTTTATCCTGAACATTTTTAGCAGCTCTGTAAGAACCAGCCTCACTTACGAAAACGCCGGTTGCCATTTCAGCAATTTTTTTTCTGATGGCCCCAAAAGTAGCGATAGAAACACCAAACTGTTTTCTTTCGTTAGAATATTGAATGGAATGGTTTAAAATTCTTCTTTGTGCATCAAGACAAGCTGCAGCCAATTTGATACGGCCAACGTTTAATGCATTTAAAGCGATTTTAAAACCATTATTTCTTTCTCCTAAAAGATTTTCCACAGGAACCTTCATATCATTGAAGAATACCTGACGGGTAGAAGAAGCACGAATACCTAATTTGTGTTCTTCTTCTCCGAAAGTTAAGCTTTCAGGATTTTCAAGTTCTGATCTGTTGATAACGAACCCTGTAATATTTTTATCATCATCTATTTTAGCAAACAATGTGAACGTATCAGCAAATCCTGCATTAGAGATCCACATTTTTTGTCCATTGATGATATAGTGTTTTCCGTCTTCGGAAAGCTTTGCCCTTGTTTTTCCTGAGTTGGCATCAGAACCTGCATCCGGCTCTGTAAGACAATAAGCTCCGAATTTTGTTCCTGTTGCTAAATCCGGAAGGTATTTTTTCTTTTGTTCCTCAGTTCCGTAAAGAACGATAGGCAGAGTACCAATTCCGGTATGTGCTCCATAGGCTGTTGCCAATGAACCTGTAGTTCCGGAAATGTAGTCACAGGCAAGCATTGTGGTAACAAAGCCCATTCCAAGACCTCCGTATTCCTCAGGAACAGAGATTCCCAGCATACCCATATCACCTAGTTTACGCATAGTCTCTTCTGTGAATGCATAATCTTTCTTTTCAAAACGTTCTCTTTGAGGAACTACCTCTCTGTCAATAAATTCTTTTGCAGAATCACGAAGCATCTTTTGCTCTTCGTTCAGTTCTTCAATACTGAAAATTTCATTTGCAGGAATTTGTTTGATCAGGAATTCCCCGCCTTTTAATGTAGCCATATTTTTTTTATTTATTTTTTGTAAAAAGTATAATGTAAAATGTACACTGTACTTTTATTTGGATATTATTTTATAAGCCTTTAATACTTTATATATTGTACAACTGACATTGTACTTTTACAAAAGTTCAAAAATTGAAGCTGCTCCTTGACCTGTTCCAACGCACATAGAAACCATTCCGTATTTGTTACCACGTTTTCTCATTTCATCAAGAAGTTGAACGGTAAGCTTTGTTCCTGTACATCCAAGCGGGTGACCTAAAGCAATTGCTCCTCCGTTTACGTTTAAGATATCCGGGTTTAAGCCTAATTCTTTTTTAATAGCAACTGATTGAGAGGCGAAAGCTTCATTAAGTTCAATAAGTTCGATGTCTTTTAATTCTAAACCTGCCTGTTTTAAAGCTTTTGGAATAGCATAGATAGGTCCCATACCCATAATTCTTGGCTCCAGTCCGGCAGCTGCATAAGCAACTAATCTTGCTTCCGGTTCCAATCCTAATTCTTTTACCATTTCTTCGCTCATTACCATTACGAAAGCTGCTCCGTCACTCATCTGAGAAGAGTTTCCGGCAGTTACGCTTCCTCCGTTAGCGAATACAGGTCTTAATTTTGCTAAACCTTGTAATGAAGTATCTGCTCTTGGTCCTTCATCTACCGAGAAATCAAACTTCTTAGTCTGCATTTTCTGGTTTTCGTCCAGGAAATTATATTCTACAGGGATAGGAACAATCTGCTTGGCAAATCTTCCTTCCTGATTTGCTTTTAAAGCCTTCATATGAGACTCAAAAGCAAACTGATCCTGTTCTTCTCTTGTTATATTGTATTGCTTGGCTACTTCTTCTGCAGTATAGCCCATTCCCCAATAATAATCAGGATTTGTTTTTGCTATATCCGTTTCCGGAACCGGCTTGTACCCACCCATCGGAATGTAAGACATAGATTCTGTACCACCAGCGATGATGCAGTCTGCCATACCAGCCTGAATTTTTGCTGACGCAATAGCAATAGCCTCACTTCCTGAAGCACAGTATCTGTTTACAGTAACTCCCGGAACTTTATCAGTATTTAAACCCATCAAAGAGATCAGACGTGCAACGTTAAGCCCTTGTTCAGCTTCAGGCATTGCATTTCCTACGATAAGGTCATCAATTCTATTTTTATCTAATTGTGGTAGCTCAGCCATTAATTTTTCAATAACGGTAGCCGCCATTACATCAGGACGAGTAAAACGCAGTGATCCTTTTGGTGCTTTTCCTACTGCTGTTCTGAATCCTTTTACTATGTATGCTGTTTTCATTATGTAAATTTTATGTAAAATGTATAATGTAAAATGTCAGTTGTATTGTTTTACGTACAGACTACATTGTACAATTCTATTTTGAATAATTTTGTTTTAACTTGATTATCATGTTTTGAACATGTTTGATTTCGGATATTAGCAAATCAAAATCATCTTTTTTAATGAACTCCAAATCATTGGCAATTATAATTTGGGTTTCAAATTCAAAAGAAGAACCTAATGCAATGTTTAAGAATTGACAAAATTGAGGATTGGTATCTCTTCCTGCTCCTTCAGCAATATTTGATGGAATTGAATAAAGACTTCTTCTTGACTGTGAGGTCAATCCAAATAATTCTTCTTTAGGAAAATTCTTAGAAATAATATAGTAATGCTTACAAAGCGATATTGATTTCTTCCAAACCTCTAATTCCCTGAAATTATGCATGTCAATACTTTTTACATTTTACATCCGACATTGTACAAATTAATTTCTTAACGGTTTACCATTCTGTAACATATACTGAATTCTCTCCAAAGTTTTTCTTTCTCCACAAAGTTGAAGGAATGTTTCTCTTTCAAGATTAAGTAAATATTGCTCGGTCACTACAGTTGGTTCAGAAAGATTTCCACCTACCATTACGTTAGCCAGTTTATCTGCAATTTTCTTATCGTGGGCAGAAATAAAGTTTCCTGTTAACATCTGATCTGTTCCTACATAGAACATACCTAATGCATCTTTCCCAAGAACTTTAACTTTTTGTTCGATAGGTTGTGTATAGCCTTGTTCTGCTAATAACTTAGCCACTTTTTTGGCTTCTGCAATCTGTCTGTTTTTGCTTACAGAAACAATGTCTTTTCCTTTTTCAAGAATACCCATGTCATAAGCTTCATAGGCAGAAGTAGCTACTTTACCCATTGCGATATTCATGAAAGCCTCACGAAGTCTGTTGTTTTTAACATCATCATTATGAAATTCTCTGGAAGTTCTCAAAGTAAGTTCTTTGGTACCGCCTCCGCCAGGAATTACACCTACTCCGGTTTCCACAAGACCGATATATGTTTCTGCAGCAGCAACAACTCTGTCAGCGTGCATTGTCATTTCACATCCGCCTCCTAAGGTCATTCCGTGTGGAGCAACAACTACAGGAATAGAGGAGTAGCGTACTCTCATCATTGATTTCTGGAAATAAGCGATTGCCATATTCAAATCATCCCAATCCTGCTCAATAGCCATCATAAGGATCATGGCAAGGTTAGCTCCTACAGAGAAGTTCGTTCCCTGATTTCCTACTACCAGTCCGTCATATTCTTTTTCAGCTAAATCAATAGCTCTGTTCAGCCCATCAAGAACCTCACCTCCAAGAGAGTTCATTTTTGAACGGATCTCGAAGTTGATAATTCCATCTCCCAAATCTTCAATAGACGCTCCGGAGTTGCTCCAAAGAGTTTTGTTTTTTCTGATATTATCTAAGATGATGAAAGCATCCTGACCCGGAATATTATTATAGCTTCCTGAGTTTTTATCGTAGTAGATGCTTTGCCCTTCATCGTTTACTTTGTAGAAAGTTTCTCCTTTTTCCGCTAAAGATTTTACCCAGTCTGAAACTTCGTATCCTGCATCTTTTGCAAGCTCAATACCTTTGGCTACACCTACTGCATCCCAGATTTCAAATGGTCCGTTTTCCCATCCGAAACCGGCTCTCATGGCATCGTCAATTTTATAAACTTCGTCAGAAATTTCAGGTACTTTATGCGAAACATAAGCGAATAGAGCTCCGAAAGATTTTCTGTACAATTCACCAGCTTTATCTTTACCACCAATTAGTACCTTGAACCTGTCAATTGGTTTATCAATAGCTTTTGTTAATTCCAGAGTAGGGAATGATGATTTTCCTTGAAGCTCATACTCCAGGGTATCAAGATTTAATCCGTGAATTTCAGATTTTCCATCTGCATTTTTCACTTTTTTATAGAATCCCTGCTCAGTTTTTGATCCTAACCATTTATTATCCATCATTGTCTGGATATAGGCTGGAAGAGCGAAGACATCATTAAAATTATTAGCCTCGGCACCGCTTTGACGGACACCATTGGCGACCATTACCAAGGTATCAAGACCTACAACATCAGCTGTTCTGAACGTTGCCGATTTCGGACGTCCGATAACAGGACCGGTTAGTTTATCAACATCAGAAACCGTAAGTCCCAGTTTCTGTACATTATGAAGAAGATCCATCATGGAGAATACTCCGATTCTGTTGGCAATGAAAGCCGGAGTGTCTTTGGCTAAAACTGTTGTTTTACCTAAGAACTTTGCCCCATAGCTCATGTAGAAGTCTATAATCTCAGGATCCGTATCGTTGGTAGGAATAATTTCTAAAAGAGGAAGATATCTCACTGGGTTGAAGAAGTGGGTTCCTGCGAAGTATTTTTTGAAATCGTCACTTCTGCCTTCTGTCAGGAAGTGAATAGGAATACCTGATGTATTGGAAGAAATCAATGTTCCCGGTTTTCTGAACTGTTCAATCTTCTCGTATACTGACTTTTTGATATCAAGTCTTTCTACTACTACTTCAATGATCCAGTCTGTGTTTTTTATTTTCTGTAGATCATCGTCGAAGTTTCCAACCTTAATTCTGTCTGCAAACTTTGGTGAATAAAGAAGTGCAGGGCTTGCTTTTTTAAGTTTTTCAAAGTTTTCGGAAGCAATTCTGTTTCTTACTGCTTTGTCATCTTTGGTCAAACCTTTTTTTTGTTCAGCTTCAGTAAGTTCAAAAGGAACAATATCCAATAGTGATACTTCAACACCAATGTTGGCGAAGTGAGCAGCGATACCGCTTCCCATAATTCCTGAACCAAGAACCGTTACATGTTTGATTCTTCTTTTCATATGTAAATTTTTATTTTTATAAGATTACAGGCAACCCTGAGGTTTCCTTATAATTTATTTTCTGTTATTTAATAATTCGTTTGCTATTTTCATGATTTCGGTCATCACATCTTTGAAAGCGTCCATCTTTTCCGGGGCAATTTTTTCCATTACCTTCTTATTAAAGTTGACAACGACTTCCTTTGACATATTTCTGGAGTTTAATCCTTTATCTGTAAGCTTTATGATAACCTCTCTTTTATCAGTGGTTGTCTTTTCCTTATAGATATATCCGTTATCTTCCAGAAGTTTGATGATTCTCGTTAAAGAGGTGGGTTCTATAGCCATCTTTGGGCCAAGATTCGTGCTGCGGGTTCCTTCTTTGGGATCAATTTTAAGAAGGGTGAGGGCTTGTACCGCTGTCGAATCGTGCTCCTGGGCTAGTTCTGTGTACATTTTAGAAACAGCCAGCCAGGTCTGTTTTAAAATTAAATCTACGTTTTCTATTTTTTCCTTATTATTATCCATCATTTTTGCGCCAATGGTTTTACCCAAATTTAGTAAATATTATGCATGCATAGTATTTATTAACGTTAAATTTTGTTAATAACCTGACAGTAAATAGATTAAATTGTATGATTAGCATAATACTATGCATGCATAGTATGTGAATTAATTAAGAAAAAACCAGTATTAATGAATGTTTGTAATCAAATTAATGATTTCTTCAAAAGATTCACATTGGTATTTCGTTGAATCTTTAGTAATTACCCAAAAAGGGCTCTGAAACTCAAAATTAAGGGAAGACAGGTCTTTTGAGAAGTTTTTTTGAAGCAGAGAATACAACATTTCCTTGTAAAATGGAGGGGCTATGATAAAAGGCGGATTGAAAGTTTCATTCATCTGAAATAATGAAGCGTTGGTAAGCTCATTATGCAGAAGAAGGACATCTTCAACAACCCCTGAATAAAGCTGGTTATCTTTTACATACCATATTTTGTCTGCAAATTCTTTGGCCAGCCGCCAGTCATGGGATGAAAACAGAATAAGCTTATTTTGCTCTTTGGCGAGTTTTCTAAGGGTCTTAAGAATGATGATTTTATTCTTTTCATCCAGATGAGTAGTAGGTTCATCCAAAATGATAATAGGAGAGTTTTGGGTGATAGCCCGTCCTATAAAGGCTTTTTGAAGGTTTCCGTCGGAAAGATTTTTGAGAAGCGTATATCGGTATTGGTTTAAGTCAAGTTCTTCAATAATATGGGCAACTTCTTCCCGGTCTTCTTTTTTTAGTTCAAAGTAAAAAGGGTAGTAGATATATTTTCCCAATGAAATAAGGTCCTCAACTGTATAATGCTGTGGAATTAGCGACTTTGAAAAAACAATAGCTATATTTTCCGCAATTTCTTTTACAGAAAGATTATTTACATTTTTTCCATTAATTAATATTTCGCCGCTAAGCAAAGGAAGCTGATGCAGAATAGATTTGATCAGAGTAGTTTTCCCAACCCCATTATTACCAATTAGCAAACATACATCGCCAAGCTTCAAATTCGCATGGGCATTGGAAATTAATGTTGTATTGTAGCCGATATTGGCGTGTTTGATTTGTAAGTGCATATAGAGCCGGGTTGAACGTAAAGGAGCTATCTTTTACAAAAATAATGTTTTTGAGACTCAAAGAAATTGAATTTATTAAATTTTTATCATGTTTTTATTTTATAAACCATCTACAACTCTAGTCACTCCATTTTTGAAAACGCCAGATTGAAAATTAAGCAATCCTTTATAGCCTAGGGTTTTCCAACTATTACACTTTATTCTGTCTCAAAAGCATCATCAGAATCACAGGGATACCAAATACGGAGCTTATCACATTCAAAGGGATCTGTGATTTTTCTGCGATGACAGAGAAAAACAGCATGATCATCATTCCCAAAAGCATATTGAGAATCCATTGCTGCCACAATCTGGATGGATTATAGATGAGCCTGCAGAAATGCGGAACAATAATTCCTATAAATAAAATAGGTCCCAGAAATGCAGTAATAGAAGCCGATAGGAGGGACGAAGCTATTATTATTAAAAGCTTTAAGTGTTTAAGATTTACTCCTAAACTCTGGGCATAAGAATTTCCAAGAGAGTTTCCGATAAGAGGCTTTATCGCTTTGAAACAGATGAATATTCCCGCCAGTACTAAGGTTAGTAAAACATAAATCTGATTTCTTGTTACCATATTATTAGCTCCGAAAGACCATAAAATATAGTTTTTCAGGCTTTGGTTCTCTGCATAAAACTGAAGAAGGGAAACTATGGCTCCTGCAAAAGCGGACACAAGAAATCCGAAAATAATAAGATAAGATTTGTCCTGAAATTTATTAGACATTGATAATAATACCAGCATCAGGCCTAAACTTCCTCCAATTGCTGATAAGCTCAGAAAGCTGTTCTGTAAAAACTCCGGCAGCAAAATGCTGTGTGAAAAGAAAATATAGAAAGCAACGGATAAACTGGCTACGGAAGTTATTCCCAATATATCAGGCCCTGCCAATGGGTTCTGAAAGTATTCCTGCATCAGAAAACCTGAAGTAGGAATTGAAATTCCGGCCAGCAGCATTACCAAAACACGGTTGATGCGTATCTCAGCAATTTGATTGTGGGCAGAATCCTGAAAGAAGTCCTGAAATACTAAACTTAAAAATCCTGTGTTCAGATTAATGGCTGCACTTATAACAATTGCAATCATCAATAATAAACACAGGATTTTAAATCTTTTTGACATGATTCAGAAAGAGCTCAGTCTATTTTTGTTTTAAGAAAGAATCTATTTTTGAATTCAACGCTTCGTCTGTCAACATTCCCAGAGATTCATCAGTTTTATCACCTCTTCTCATGAACGTAAAAGGAATAGATCCTCCGGTCCATTCTTTAAAATTAGTCGTGAAGAAATTCTTATCAAGCTTTTGTCCATCCAGTAAAATCACACTTCCTCCCAGGTTATTTTTTATAACAAAATCTTTAACGGCGGTATTCCATTCTGCTTTGTCATCAAGGTTTACAAAAGTGAATTTTACAGGCTTACCTTTCAATTCATCCATTTTACTTTTAAAACTTGGAATCTCTTTTACACACGGGCCACACCAGGTGGCAAAAAAATTAGTTACATATAAAGTGTCATTATTTTTAGCTAAATGTTCAGTGACTTTCTCAGGAGAAAGTTCTTTTGGGATATAAGTGCCTGCCTCTTCAGGAGTTGCAGGTTGAGTTACTGAAAGTGAGTCTGTAGTTGCAGTACCTTCAGTTTTCTGTCCTTCTTTTTTGCAGCTGTAAAGTGCCGCTACGAATAACGTGGATAAAATTATTTTCTTCATAAATTATTTTTTATCTATTTTTGAATTGAAGTTATGGAACAACAAATCTATAAAGGGAAACTGATACAGTTTCATCCGTTAAAAATAGCGAAAAAGGTAGAGCTGACCAAAAATACTTTTTCTCTGGAGTTTAATATTCCGGAGGATTTGAAAGAAAATTTCAGGTTTGAAGCCGGGCAGTTTGTAAGTGTTAAATTTGAATCACATGGTAAAAAGGTTATTAATGATTATTCAATGACCTCGGCTCCTTATGAGGGGAAAATATGTTTGGGGATAAAAGTGACTTCTTCTGAAGGCGATACCGCTCAGCTATTTGAGAATTATAATGAAGGTGATGAACTGTGGGTAAGCGAACCCGCCGGAAGATTTACAATAGGATCTAAGCCCAGTGAGTTCAGGACGATTGTTGCTTTTGCCGCCGGTATCGGGATTACTCCAATCCTGAGTCATTTTAAGAATATTCTTCATAATGAACCCAGAACAAGACTGTTTTTATTCTTTGGAAACAAAAGCTCGGAGGACCTTATTTATCTTGATCAGCTGGATCATCTTGCCAGAAAATTCGGAGACAGGCTTCAGATTTTTTACTTTTTCTCACAGGAGAAAACAGCTGACCAGTTTTTTTATGGAAGACTGGATGAAAAGAAACTAAATCTTATCATTAATCAGATTCTGCACCTGGATGATACTGATGAAGAATCTACAATATGGGATGCTGTAGATGAAGTTTTAATCTGTGGGAAAGGAGAAATGATCAAGACCTTGGCTAATGCCTGCTATCACCATGGGATTCCGAAAAAAAATATTCACTTTGAACTATTTGAAGAATATAATGACGATATTTATCCTGTAGAAAAAGAGTTTCCTCTTATCGAAAATATAGAGGTAGAATTTACAATGTTAGGAAAAAAATACAGTACTCATTTGCCTGATAACAGGAATAGAATTTTGCAAGAGCTTCTGATTCAGGGATTTCCGGCTCCTTACTCCTGCAAGTCGGGAATTTGTGGAAGTTGCGAATGTTTTTTAGAAGAAGGAGAGGTGGAACTGTTAGAAAATGAGTACCTTACAGAAAAAGAAGAAGAACAGGGACATATATTGGCTTGTATGTCTATTGTGAAAAGTAAAAAAATAAAGCTTAACTTTGATCTTAGTTGAGAGTTATTAGGAACATATTTAACTTAGGTTTTATATCATTAGAATTGGGAATTTTAATGATATGTTTCTGTAATGTCTGGGTTTTCGGGCTTACTAACGGGCGTACATACACTAAAATATCAAAAATACCACCTAGGGAAATCGCTTTGGTTTTGGGAACTTCTCCTAAAATGAGATCGGGGCTTTCTAACCCATATTTTACCAAAAGGATGGATGCGGCGGCTCTTCTTTATCACCATGGCAAAATCAAAAAGATCATTGTAAGCGGAGAGAAAAGCAAAGGGTATAATGAACCGGGTGCTATGAAAAATTATCTGATTTATCAGGAAGGCGTTCCGGAAGATATTATTATAGAAGATCCGAAAGGGTTTAACACCTATAAAAGTATCCTTCGCTGTAAGGATGTATATAAAAAGAAAAATGTAATCATTGTGTCACAGGGGTATCATAACCTTCGGGCATTGTTTTTTGCAAGAAATAATGATATGAACGCATTAGGTTTTGATGCACAGGATGTTACAAAACCTGAAAGTTTTTACAGAAATCAGGCGAGGGAAATCCTCGCCCGTGTGATAGCTGTAGTATATTTTATTTTAGGCGTTTCTCCGGATTAAAAAGGATATCCGAACGCGATGTTAAGAGTAGGCTTGAAAGGCTGGAAATATTTGAATCTCCATCGGTCACCATCTGGTTTATTCGGATCATAAATTTTATAGGCAAGGTCTATTCTTGCGGTTACATACGCGATATTCACTCTCAGTCCAAATCCACTGCCGATACCTACCTGTTTTATGAATTTATTGAATTTAAATTCATCTCCATATCCATCATTATAATTACGAAGACTCCAGGTATTACCAATATCAGTGAATAGAGCCCCTTCATAGGTTTTATTAAAAGGAATTCTGTATTCAACATTCGTAGTAAGCTTTACATTATCGGTCATATAGGTACGTACTCTTTCATCTACCTGAGAGTCTGCGGGACCTAATCCTCCAAACGCAACCCAGGCTCTGATATCATTGGATCCACCATTAAAATAAGATTTAATAATAGGCATGTCCTGTGAATTTCCAAAAGGAATTCCAACTCCAATGAACTGACGAAGTACCAGGGTTTGGTTCCCGTTGAATTTGAAATACTTTCTGGTGTCTATATCGAATTTTATATACTGCGCATAAGGTATTCCGAAAATAGTTCTTTGGGGAGCGGTGACAACTCCTCCGTCATTGTCTTTTTTGTTGAATAAGCTTAAAATATTACCTGCTAATTCTACTTTTCCGTTAAAATAGAAAGCATTGGGATATTCTTTTTTTCCAATTTCACTGTACACAAAGTTGTAAATCATGGAAGAGATAAGAACATCCTGTGTCTGTCTGTCTTTATTAACCAATGTTCCCCTGAATGCAGTTAAAAGATCAGCTCCTTTTTGGTCAAGATTTGCCCGGTAACCTCCGTCATTCACAATATCTTTGGATACCTGATCTATGCTAAGCTGTCCGGACTGATACTTTTGACCTTCAGTAGGGTTGTAGGCGAAATAATCAGTGAATATTTCATCTTTAACTCTTCTGTCATTCACGAAATAGTCATAATAAGCATCCTTATTTTTAGTTAAACTGACCTGAGTGTTAAACAGGGTTAGCTTATGGTATACCTGATCGTTAACATTCGCCTGGTAATTCAATCCCGTATTAAAGATGATTCTACCCAATCCGATATTGTTCTGTATAGATGCTCCCAACAGAATGGAGGAAGTAGGGGTATATCGTTTGGGAATGAATTTATAATAATTAAAAGGAAGAAGTAATCTTGGGAAATTCAGAGACGTTTGCGCTGATATTTCATAGGCTGCCACCCTCTTGTTGATATCCTTTGTACTGATGATAGAACCAAATGTCCCGGAAAGGCTGGTAGACAGGTTTTCTGCACCTCTGAAAACATTTCGGGTCGTAAGATCTATAGAAGGAGAGATCCCCAGATTTAAAACCTGAGAATAATTAATGTCTGTTCCCACCTTGAGCTCATACTTTGGAAGAGGTTTAAGCACATATAAAACATCAATAATACTATCGTTAGGAGAGGTTATACCCCCTTGTCTTAAAGAGTCTCTTGCCTTGACAATACTAAAGTTATTCATAGACAAAAAGTTTCTTTTGGTCACATCCAATTTCTGCTGATCATATAGTTGTTTACTATCTACAATAATCGCTCTCCACAATGATGATATCTTATATTGATCATTCATTTTGTGGAATCTCACTCTTCTAAGGCTGTCTTTAACGGTGTTTTTAGGATAATCACTGGCTTTATCTACAATTGCTACATCGATATTTCCAAAAGTTGCTTTTTTATAAGGACGATCCAGAGAGTCTTTATGAATTTCCAGGGTAAGTGGAACCTGTTTCTTACTTTTCAGAGAATCGGCTACAAAATAAATTTCGTCATTTGTATTGTTGAATCTATAATATCCTGATTCTTTCATCAGGTCCGTGATTCTCGTCACTTCTCTTTCAAGAACGGTCTGATCAAGCACCTGTCCTGATCTTATTAAGGTCTTATCCAGATGACTGTTATAGATTTGTTTAATTCCCGGATCCGGAATATTAAAATAATAACCTTTAATATAAGTAGGAGTGTTGTGCTTTACGAAATAATCTACTGTTGCTTTTTTAGATGTTGAATCCAGCTTTTGTTTAAAACTTGCATCAGCTTCCCAAAAACCTCGGTATACAAGTCGCTTTTTAATAGATTCAGCACTTTTTTCGCTTCTTGTCTGATCGAGAATCACAGGAGGTGTTCCCCAGCTATGCAGAAGACGATCGAAAAATAAACTTTTACCTACCTCCTTTTTCATATCATATTTAATGAATAAAGAATCCCTTAGTTTCTGATTTCTCATTTCACTGGGATAGGTCATGTACTCATTAAGGATAGTATCATACTTTGGATTGGCCATATTGTACAAAGTAAGGCTTAATGGCATGAAAAGGAATTGCTTTTTATTAGGCTTCTGCTGAATATAATCTTTAAGTTCCTCATCGAAAAATTCTTTCTTATCCTCGAACTCTAAAGTGTTCTTAGTAAGCAGATATTCACCATCGGGAACTTTTTTTGTTGTACTACAAGCATAAAGGAGACCAACAAATGTTGCAAATGAGATAATTTTATAATATTTTTGAGGAGAATTCTTATAATGCTTACAGCTCATACAATAAAAGTTTTACAATCTTTAGATAAAAAGAAGTTCAGACAAAAATACAATTTGTTTTTGGTTGAAGGTAATAAAATCATTTGTGAACTTTCTAATTCTAATTTTAAAGTTAAAGAAATATTCTCAACCGATCCACAAAAATTGGACCGTAGTGATATCCCTGTTACTCATATCTCTGAAAATGAGCTGAAAAAAATCAGCTTTCTAAAAACCCCCAAAGATTCTGTTGCCGTTTGCTATCTGGCCGAAGAAGAAAAGATGGCCGATAAGAATATACAGCTTGTTTTGGATGGTATTCAGGATCCGGGAAATTTAGGGACTATCATACGGCTCGCAGATTGGTTTGGGATCGAACAGATTATCTGTAGTGAAGATACAGTAGATATTTACAATCCGAAAGTGATTCAGGCCACAATGGGATCTTTTACCAGGGTTAATGTAGTGTATACCGATCTTATAGAATATCTTTCTGCAACAGAAAATGTAAACATCGGAACAGATATGGAAGGGGAGAGTATTTATACTTTTAAAAAACCCGAAAAGATCAATCTGATCTTAGGAAATGAAGGTAACGGAATGAGACCGGAGACTGAAAAGCTTCTGCAGAAAAGTATTAGTATTCCGAGATTTGGGAAATCCCAGTCAACAGAAAGCCTGAATGTATCCATGGCTGCAGGGATTATTCTGGGGCAGTTGTTTTCAGAATAAAGCCGGAAACCAGAGGTTAGAAAACATCCAAAAGTGGACTGGTTTTTAATCTCTGGTTTCTAACTCTCTTACATTTATATAAGTTGTTCCATACTGGAAACACTTTTATTTTTCTGATACACTTCCATCTTTTTTCTGACATATTTCAGAGCGATAGGAGCGAGATAGATTAACGCTGCACCAATAAGCTTTTTCTTCCAGTTGGAGCTTTTCATATTATTTTTGGCATAGTTTCCAACCATGGCAGTAACGCCCAGTTTGATAAGACTGTCTGTAATATTTCCTTTGAAGGCTGAACTTGCAAGCCCTACAGCGGTATTTTTACTGATCAGAAGATCTTTTACTTCAGAAGTGAGCTGCCTGGCAATGATATCTTTTCGCAGAACTACTTTTTCATCACCATCTTCATCTACCTTTTCCTGCAGATACTGATCACTCAGTCCGTTGGTAAAAGCACTGAGGCTTTCTTTCGTGTTTTTGAAGGTAAGAAGATTTTCCAGATCGCTTATTTCACTTTGAAGCAGTTTTTTCTTTCTTTTTAATTCTTCTATGCTCTCGTATTTTCTGCTCATAGATTAATGGTTTAAAAATTTAATAACCTGATCTGCCACTGCGTTGACGATTTTATTTTTGAAAGCAATCACAAAAGCCATTATCAAAGCATAAAATGCAGCAACAATTAAGAATCCATAGGAGTAATTATCCAATGCCTTACCAATGAGAAAAGCTATTCCAAAGTTGAAAAGGATAATAAAAAAAGCAAAAGCAACAAGCAGTACTACAAAGTAGGTAATGAGCCCGGCAGAAAGAGAAGACTTTTCGGTGGCTTCAATTTTCAGAAGATCGATTCTCTTGGAGGCGTATTCTTTAATAGTTTCTATCATTGTTTTTTTTTAAAGTTACAAAAAAAGGAACTTTTGCACAAAAGTTCCTTTCTGTAATTTACTTAAAAAAGATAAATTACTTATTTTTTAAGATCATTAAGCTCTGCTTCTACATCTTTTACTACATCTGCAGTTTTAGAAACAATCTGATCTTTATATTTATCATATCCATCTTTTACAGTATGCGCCACTGTATTTGCTGTTTCTTTGAATGTAGAAGAAATATTGCTGTATTGGTCTTTCATTTTTTCAGAAACCTCACCGTATTTATTTTTAGCCTGATCCTTAATATCATTGGCTTTGGTTTTGATTTTTTTTCTGGTTTCTTTTCCTTCTTCAGGAGCATAAAGCATTCCCAATATGACACCTGCTGCAGCACCCGCTAAAAGTCCTGCCAATATACCTGCTGTATTATTTCCTTTTCTAGACATTTTAAGTTTTTTAATAATTAATAATAGATTAGTTTTTTACAGTAATAAAACTTGCAATTTGTATACCAAAGGAGGTTTTAAGCCTATTAAAAAGTGTTAAATCTTTTCGATGTGAGATAAAATAAGAGCTATGGTTTCTTCTTTGGTCAGATTGGAATTATCAATAACGATAGCATCGTCAGCCTTCTTCAGTGGGGCTATTTCACGCTCACTATCGATTTTGTCTCGCTCAATGAGGTTTTGTTTTACATGCTCTTTATCGGCTTCCAGTCCCAGGCTTTTTAATTCCAGAAATCTTCTGTTGGTCCTTTCATCAATACTGGCAGTAAGGAAAAATTTATAGTCCGCATTTGGCAGAACTACTGTCCCTATGTCACGTCCATCCATAATAACTCCGCCTTTTTCTGCCAAAGAACGTTGCGACTGTAATAAAAAGTCTCTTACTTCTTTCTGCTTGGCAACAAGGCTGACATTGTCGGAAACGATGTTGGTACGGATTTCTTTGGAGATATCGGTATGATTAAGAAAAAGAGTAAGTGTCCCATCGTTGTTTTTAAATTCAAGATTAATCTGGTCCAGTGAAGAGAACAGTATATTCAGATCAATCCCGCCATTTTCATTCAGACAATGCTGCATTGCGTACCAGGTAACACCTCTGTAAAGCGCCCCTGTATCCATATGAATAAGTCCCAACTGATCAGCGATGATTTTAGAGATAGAACTTTTTCCGGTAGACGAGTACCCATCGATAGCTATTACAGGTTTTTTCATATTGCAAATTTCTTGATTTTTTCTTAAAAATCAAGAGAAGCTGAGAAATTTCTTACTTATTTTAATATTTTCCGGGTCAGAATTATTCTCCTCTGTGGCTGGAAAGATCCATAGAGATTCCTATCTGGTTGACATTGGAAGAGTTGTGGTATCTGATGTGAGCATAATCTATCCTGAATTTTGAAACCTTAACCCCGAATCCCGCAGAAAGTCCTGAGAAGTTTCTTTGGTCGGCTACGGCAAGTTCGTTTCCTCTTCTTACATTATAGCCCAATCGGATATTAAAATTCTTTTCCGGGAAAAGTTCTGCTCCCAAGGAGAAGTGATCTGCAATCTTTCTGCCGGCATTTACCTTTTGTCCGTCTTTATTGTATTCCGAAGAAATATTAAATTCCTGCAGGTCATGAGCGGTAATGGTAATGGCAAGAGGGAAGTTCTTTAAGATTTTGGTATATCCCATATCAATTCGGAATGGAAGATTCTCTCTTTCTCCATTAAATGATTTCAGCTGAAAACCGAAATTTCTCAATACAAGGGAAAGAACTTCTTTATTCTTTTTATTATGATAGGTAATTCCTGCAGTTCCCGAGATAGCGGAAGAAGTGTAGTTATCTATTTTTGATGTAATAAAGTTGATTCCTCCACCTATTGTCCAGTCTTCTTCAAACTGGTAGGCGTATCCTCCACCGATGGCAACATCAGAGGCTTTAAATTCACCGTTTTCAAAACCGCTTTCATCTGTTCTCGGAATACTTCCGTAGCTCATATACCGGGCATTGATGGTGGCCATATGGCCATTTTCAAAATCCTTGGCATAGGCTATCGTTCCGTATTTCGAATCGGCAAGGTATGCCGTAGCGTTTACAGAAAGCTGTTTGTCTGAATCTTTATTTAACACGGCAGGGTTTGCAATAGCAAAGGAAACATCATAATCTCTTATCGAAATTGCATCTCCACCCAAAGCAGCCTGTCTTGCAGATACAGGTACATTTAAGAACGGATAAACATTTGTTCCTGTTTGTGCATAAGAAACAATTCCTGATAGAAATAATGAAAAAATGATAATTTTCTTCAACTCAATTTATAATTAATGCAAAAATAATCCTTTTTCGTACTTTTCAAAATATTTCGGACATTATTTATTTATAAATACTTAAGTTTTGTGAAAATGTTGTTTACAGAGCATTGTAAGGTGTCAGAATTGTAAGAAAACTATAATCCTTCAGATTTTATTTTGATTCTTATATAATATTATGTTAACAGTCAATTATCTCTTTATTAATTGCATAAAGCATTAGACTTAAATTTTATAATTGATAATTTAAAATCAACATTATTAATGATTATATTTGCAGAATCAAATTTTGGGGAAACCAACGTTAATAAAAAGTTATTAAAAATAAAAGATGAAATATAAAAGAATCCTTCTGAAACTAAGTGGTGAGGCCTTAATGGGGAACAGACAGTATGGTATTGACAATGAAAGACTGCAGGAATATGCTGCTGAGATCAAGAAAGTAGTTGAGAGAGGCTGTGAAGTAGCGATCGTCATTGGAGGAGGAAACATTTTCCGTGGAGTAGCAGGAGCTGCAAAAGGAATGGACAGAGTGCAGGGTGATTATATGGGAATGCTGGCAACAGTAATCAATGGGATGGCTTTGCAGGGGGCATTGGAAGATGCAGGAATCAAAACAAGATTACAGTCTGCTATCGAAATGGATAAAGTAGCTGAACCTTTCATCAAAAGAAGAGCAGTAAGACACCTTGAAAAAGGCAGAGTAGTGATCTTCGGAGCAGGAACCGGAAATCCTTATTTTACAACAGATACAGCAGCTACTCTGAGAGCAATTGAAATAGGAGCAGATGTTATCTTAAAAGGAACAAGAGTAGACGGAATCTATGACAGTGACCCGGAAAAGAATGCTGATGCAGTAAAATACAACTCATTATCATTCGATGAAGTATTTGAAAAAAACCTTAAAGTAATGGACATGACAGCATTTACTTTAAGTCATGAAAATAAATTGCCTATCATTGTATTCGATATGAATAAGGATGGGAATTTAGTGAAAATTGTAGACGGAGAAAACGTGGGTACTTTAGTTGATTTGTAATCATTTATTACAATAAACAAGGTAAGTATAATCATATTTAAGAGCACCTGTTATAGCGTTATTGCTGTAGCAGGTGCTTTTTAAATATAGAGAATTCTGTACATCATAGGGAACTTTAACAGGTTGTCATGAATTTATAGTCAGATTTTCTCTGGAATGATCCCTGGTGAGGATATCCCATTTTTGTCATTGTAAACGATCCCTGTTTAATAGGTAAAATACTTTATAGGTATTTGTACCTGAATTTATACTAGTATACGGGATAAATAAAAAACAGGAGTGGTAAGTACATAAAATCCGTGTATAGTAATACCTATTATTCAAAAACAATCATTATTTTTGCACCACTGAATACTGAAAATCCTAAGAAACAGTAAGAAAAACATTGAAAAAACAGGATTTCAGATATTTTAACCGATTGATATTCAGTAGGTATTATTGATGTGTAATTTATCAAATTTTAATTATATAATGGAAGAATTAGATCTTATATTAGAATCTGTAAAACAGGACATGGATGCAGCTGTAAAGCACTTGGATCACGCATTTCAAAGAATTAGAGCAGGACGTGCTTCTTCAGCTATGGTTCAGGATGTAATGGTGGAATATTACGGAGCACCGACTCCTCTTAACCAGGTTGCCAATGTTTCTATTCCGGATGCAATGACCATCTCTATTCAACCTTGGGACAGAACAGCGATCAACGCCATTGAAAAAGCTATTATTAACTCAAACTTAGGTTTTGCACCTTCTAATAATGGTGAAAATATCATTCTTAACGTTCCGCCTTTAACAGAGGAAAGAAGAAAAGAGCTTGCAAAACAGGCTAAATCTGAAGCTGAGAACACTAAAATAACAGTAAGAAACGCAAGACAGGATGGTTTGAAAGAACTTAAAAAACTGGACGGAGTTTCTGAAGATGTCGTTAAAGGGGTGGAAGATGAAATTCAGACTTATACTGATAAATATGTAAAGCTTTGCGATGAGCATCTTAAGACAAAAGAAGCTGAAATTATGAAAGTATAATTTTCAGTTTTTGAAAATAAAAAAGCGGTTTCAGTTCGAAACCGCTTTTGTTTTTATAGAGGTGATTATTTGCAATTTTCGTTGTAATCATAGATCACTTCATTAATCAGTGAGAGCTTATCTGTCATAGAATTGCTGACTTCTTCTCTGATGAACTTCCCAAGACCGGTTCTTTTTTTCTCTTCATTTTTCAGTGAGCCATATTCCCCTTTTGTCATTTTTGCTTTTGCGTACGGACAGTCTGTAATGATGATTTTTGCTTTTGCCGGAGTAAGTTCTTCCACTTTTCCTCCTTTTTTTGAATAAATATAGTTGGGATTATCCTGTAATCTCTGAGTTTCTGCCTGAGATACTCCATTGGCACTATTGGCCGTAACAGATGATGGATAACCGTATAGTTTATACACTGTAATTTTGCCATCTGCTATAACTTCTGCAAACTGAGAGGTTCTGGAAAGATTGTTAATTGCTTTTAAACCCGCACTTAGTCCGGTTATATTGTCAGAAGTATTCATTGCTTCTCTGGCATTCGAATATTTTATAGATTGGAAGATCCTGGGTGTATCTCCTTCATACAGCATATATTCTTTGATGTCATCAGCATCGTAGCTTTTATATTTGATTTTGTTTTTTACTTTGTCAATGTCAGCAGGGGCCGCAAATTTTACTTTCAGCTGATTTTGCCACGGGCTGTAATAACTTCCGTGAAGTTTGATAACACCTTCCATCTTCTTTCCGGCTTTATCAATGATGTATCCATATTTTTCGCCATTGTAAGATGCTGTTTCCTCCTGGGCATAGATATTTAAAGAAGTCAGCCCGAACAGGCCAATAAGTAGTAATTTTTTCATGGTTATATTTAAAAACTTCAGCAAAGATAATTTTTTATCCTCAAATAAATAATAGCTGAGATTTTTAATATCTGCGAATAGCCGGAAGTACAAATTATCCTGATAAACTGTTTCAGCGTGCAATGCTTTTATCTTCAATGAGATTTGATTGTACCTTAAAAAGAATATAAAAATAAAAAAGTAATGTCTCTGACTATGGTAAAATAAAAAAGATCCAGAAATGTTCTGAATCTTTTTTATCGTTAGACTTTGCCTATTGATATCTCTGATGTTCTTTATTCTTGACAAACAGTTTTGTAATAGGTTTAAATAATACTTTGTATTTTTCTGCATCAAAAAGCTGAGAATCTGTAAGGGCTTTATATGTCATCCATACCCCAAAAGGGAATAGGATTATATTGGGTAGCCATGCCGCAAGGTAAGGATTCATTTTTCCGCTCCATGACATATTTTCTACTCCCACATTCATGATATAGAAGATAATGAAGATAACAATCGCTATAATTACAGGAAGTCCCATCCCTCCTTTTCTGATGATAGACCCCAGACTTGCTCCAATCAGGAAGAAGATAATACAGGTTACAGAATAGGAGATAATCCTCTGCTGATAAATAACGACCTTACTGAAATACTTCACATTGGTACTGAATTCATTTTTCTTGGATTCCAGAGTAGTTTTCAGGTTATCCAACCTATTATAAGAGTAATAGATCATATCCAGTTTCTTATCTCCTTTTACGGTATCCAATTTGATCTGAACTTTCGGAGCAACTTTGTGTTTGTTGCCTTTATCCATATAGTTAATAGCAGAATTAGTCTGGTTCAGCACCTCATATCCTATATTGTCAAAGAACTTTTTATTCTCTTTTTTGCTTCTTGCAACAGTTTCGTTTAGCTGGTTATAAGTCTGGAAACGGTAGTCGTCTGTAATCTGCTCTTTTTCGATGGCTTTATTGATGATTTCACTGATGTCAAAATGTGACACTAATGTATCAAATTTAATAGCCTGGTCCGGTTGCTTTTGTCTTACGTTGTCACCTTTTCCGGCAAATGCATCTTCAAATACATAACCGTTATAAAGAACCAGTTTTAAAAAATTCTTATTGGCTGCAGGTACAAATTTACCTTTCTCTGCCACTACAGACTGTTGGTTTTCGTAAGTGTTTGCTTTTTTGTGAACAAAAACACCTTCAATATTTTCCCCGTTTTCTCCATATATTTTGTCAAACTTTACCATATATCCGGGAATCTGATCAATAAACTGCCCGGGGGTAAAGTTGATGGCCGGTTTCGTTTGTGCAATATTGAAAAGCATATTTTTAGCCTTCTTCTGGAAATCCGGAATAATATTATTGGAAAAAAAGAAGAGCATCACAGCAAGTATGGTTGCAATTCCAAACAGAGGCATCATTACTCTGGTAAGAGGAATTCCTGCTGCTTTCATAGCTGCAAGCTCATAACGCTCTCCAAATTCACCGAATGACATGATACTCGCGAGAAGGATCGTAAGGGGAAGAACCATACTGATTACATTCACCCCAAGATAGAATAGAAGTTTAAGGATTTGCCAGTAGCTTAATCCCTTTCCCATAAATTGCCCTAATTGAACCCAGATAATGTTTACAATGAAAATGAAAAACAATACGCTGAATATAAAGAAAAACGGTCCAAAGAAGGTTTTTATGATATATCGGTCTAGTATTTTTAACATGCGCCAAAATTAATCAAAAAGCCACAAAGTTTACTTGTGGCTTTTATATTTTGTTATTTTTTTTACTTAAAAAGGAAATTTGCGTATTCACGAATACGTTTTTCTTCTTTTAAAGTTCTGTAATGATGTAATTTTTAAATTTATTCTTGTCAAAAACAAACATATTGGGATCCAGCTGCTGGTTTTCTTTGTACTCTTTAATGGCAATTACTGCTACATCCTGATTATTTCCGTGCTGTTCAAGTTTTACCATTTGCTTTTTAGCAGAATCAATGAAAAGATAAACGAACTGTATTCCGTTTGATTTTACAGGAGTCAGCTTAATAAAGTCAGCATTCACTCCGTTCACCATCTTTTTACCATTATAGGTTACATTATAGTCGTTTCTATAGGTAGTAAGATAGTTAATAGGGGAGAACATGGTGCTGGTTCCGTTAGGCTTGGCAATGGTAACTTCCATATCATCGGCGTTGATGTTATAGATTTTATTACCATCGAAGATCTGTTCAGTATCCATGATCTTCAGTTTGTATTTCTCTCCGGCAACGTAATAAATACCAGGCTCTGTTTTTCCAACCTGACCGTTAAGACCGCTTCCAAAAGAAAATTTGAAGTAAGAGTTCTTTTTAGAATTGTAGTTGGCTGTAACATCATCCAGAATTTTTTTTGCTTTGGCATCGATCTTTTGAGCATTTGCCATTCCCACTGCACCTACAACAAAACTTCCTAATATAACTTTTGAAATAATATTTTTCATTTTTCTATTTAATAATCTTTAGACATTTTAAAACTGTAAAGGTCAAAACCTGATGGTTTCCCTTTAACTACGCAGATCTTCCAAAAACTGTTCCAAAGAATGAAGATCACTAATGATAACCTCTCTGGCCTTAGCTCCATTAAATCCTCCCACAATACCGCTCGCTTCTAGCTGGTCCATAATTCTTCCTGCTCTGTTGTATCCCAGTTTAAGCTGTCTCTGAAGCATTGAGGTAGACCCCTGCTGTGTAGAAACAATGATTCTTGCTGCGTCTTCAAACAGAGCATCTTTTTCGTTCGGGTCAAAAGTACCGGCTGAGCTTGAAGAAGAGTCTTCAGAAACATATTCGGGAAGTAGGAATGCTGATGCGTATCCTTTCTGTTCACCAATGAATTCTGCTATTCTTTCAACCTCTGGGGTATCTACAAAAGCACATTGAAGTCTTAGAATCTCATTCCCATTGAAATAAAGCATATCTCCTTTACCAATCAGCTGATCTGCTCCCGGAGAATCAAGAATCGTTCTTGAGTCTACACTGGAGATTACTCTGAAGGCAGCTCTTGCAGGGAAGTTGGCTTTAATCATACCCGTAATTACATTTACAGAAGGTCTTTGAGTAGCTACAATAAGGTGAATACCTACGGCTCTTGCAAGCTGTGCCAGTCTGGCAATTGGTAATTCAACCTCTTTTCCGGCAGTCATGATCAAATCTGCAAACTCATCCACTACCAATACAATATAAGGAAGGTATCGGTGTCCATTCTCAGGATTTAGTTTTCTTTCTGTGAATTTCTTATTGTATTCCTTTAAGTTTTTACAGAATGCATTTTTCAGGAGATCATATCGGGTGTCCATTTCAATACACAGAGAGTTCAGGGTATTGATTACTTTATTGGTGTCTGTAATGATCGCTTCTTCTGCATCCGGAAGCTTAGCCAGATAATGTCTTTCAATTTTTGAGTACAATGAAAGTTCCACTTTTTTAGGATCCACCATGACAAACTTGAGTTCGCTTGGGTGTTTTTTATAAAGAAGGGAAGTAAGGATCGCGTTAATTCCCACAGATTTACCCTGACCTGTCGCTCCTGCCATCAATAAGTGAGGCATCTTTGAAAGGTCGGCCATGAAAACTTCGTTGGAAATCGTTTTTCCGAAAACTACCGGAAGATCCATATCCGTATTCTGGAATTTTTGAGAAGCAATTACCGAACGCATAGAAACCATTGTAGGATTTTTTCTTGGTACTTCAATACCAATTGTTCCTTTTCCAGGCATTGGAGCAATAATTCTGATTCCCAAAGCAGAAAGGTTCAGGGCAATATCATCCTGCAGTTTTTTGATAGCCGCAACACGGATTCCTGCCTCTGGTACGATTTCGTATAAAGTAACAGTGGGCCCTATGGTTGCTTTGATTTCAGCAATTCCTACGTTGAAATTCTTAAGAAGTCCAACAATTTTATTTTTATTTTCTTCTAATTCTTCCTTATTGATAGCGATCTCTTCATTGCCGTAGTCCCTCAATAGATCTACCGGAGGCATATGGAAATTAGGCAAATCCAATTTATGATCATACAAACCGTGTTTTTCTACAAGTTCCTGGGATTTCCTGTCCGAGTCATCCAGAATATCTATAACAGGAGCAACTTCGATATTGAATTTAATATTTTCATGTGCAGGTGGCGGTGTTACAGCAGGAGATGGAACAGAAGGTCTGATGTCAAATGCTTCTTCCGGTGTAGAAACAGGAACAACTGGTTTTGTAGAAAGGTTTAAGCTAACTGGTTGAGTCACCTCTTTAGGTTCCGCATCAAAAGAAGTATGGTTGGGAGTAACAATAGTATCTATTTCCGCAGAAGTTGAAATTTCCGAGAATCCGTTGGTTGTAATTGCCGCTGGTTGCTCTTTGATTTTATTGATAGGATTGTTTCCGGCCGGACTGTTGATTTCACTTACTCTTACATTGGGAGCAGGCTCCTCTTCAGATTGGTAAGCTTCTTCTTTCAGTTCTTCATCAGCTTCAAAATCATCCTCAGAATCAGGAATCATAGACTTTACCTTTCCAATGGTATTTTCATTGATCTTACTGAGTTTCGCTTTAATAGAACTTGGGCGAAGATTGAATTCAAGTATAAAATACAAAAGAATGCTTGCAGCCAAAACTGTCCATAAACCTACAGTTCCGATGATGGAATTAAGATAATCCATGATCTGGTATCCGTATACCCCTCCTAAAACACCCTGTCCTTTGGTAAGTGCTCCCATAAAAATAGGAAGCCAGCAGATAAAAAATAAAGAGTGACCGATGGTTTTCCATGGTTTGAAAATTTTCTTCTTAAGGATCATTGTTCCTACTACAAGAAATAAAAATGCAATAATAAATGAGGCGATACCAATACTTTCAAAGATGAAAATATTTCCCAGCCAATCACCTACCTTGCCAAAAATATTTGAAGATTGTATAGTTTTGTCCAGCATTGTTCCTGCCTGGCTTTGATCCGCTTTCCAGTTCATTAAATAAGAAATGAATGAGAAGGCCAGAACAGCAGACAAAAGTATAAAAGTAAGCCCGAAAAAAATGCGTGGCTTAGATAAAATTCTGCCTTTATCAGGCGATTCAGTCGGTTTTTTTTGTGTCTTTTTATCCATAATATCAATGTCGCAAATTTAATGTTTTTTCAACACTAAATGAATCTTTTTTGTCCAAAAAACATTTTGGTAATCCCGCTTTACAACGATTATTTAAAACTTAATTGAAAAATATTTTCCATTATCACAAAATAAAATAAGGCTATTTTTTTTGTTTATCCAAATCTGATTCTGTTAAATTATTATAATGGCGAGCTATTTATATCTCTTGAAAAAAGATAGTAAAATTTCTAATTAAAAAAATACTGAAATGAAAAAAAATAATAATTTAAAAAGAAATTATTGATTTTATAAAATAGCTATCTGTTTTTATGGTGTTTAATGAAGTGTATCGTAATTTAATGATGAAAAATATAAAGATATAGTGTTGATTATGTGTCGGTTTTTTAGGAAAATATGTTATACCTTTACAATAGGTGTTAAAAAAAGATTTTTTTTTAGGCGGATGGTTGTAATATTTTAATGAATATTCATTCATGCTTAAAACAAAAATACCATTCAATCTTATTTTATCACTTTCCATATTCCTTCTTTTCTGACAAATTGATAGATCTTTACTTGATCCGGCAATTTAAAAATAGACAACAACATTAAAAATACATCAATGAGAAAGCAGTTATTCTTTGTATTCTTGTTGTGTAATTGTACTCTGTGGGCGCAATCTCCCGGTGGTGTTTCCGCCAATTTGCAGATATGGGTAAAAGCCGATGCGGGTACTGGCACAACAACAGACAATACACAAGTCCCTATATGGGAGAATCAAAAAACCGGTGGCGTAAATGGAATTGCCAATCAGGGAATGCCAGGTTATTATGCTGATCCGGGGATAGCAGACAGGCCGGTTTATCGCTCAGCAGGATCTATTCCAGGTTTTAACTTTAATCCCGCCATACAAATTGTAAGTACCAACGGCTATAGGTCCGGATATAAATTCCCATCTGGTTTTCCTGATAATTCAACAAAGTCCCTGACTTCGTATACGCATCTTTCCAGAATAGCATCAGCAACCTACAGAACCGTTTTTGTAATGAATGGTACGGCTCAAAGTTCAAACCCTACCGCAGTTGCAGGAGTGTGGCAGTCCCCTTTCTTTGGAACAAAAACAAACCGCCCGGAATTTTATAATGAAAAAGAATCAGGTGACGTATTTTTCGGCACAGATGTGATCAATACGGTAGAAACTGAGACTCCAAGTATACAATCTTACTATAACAGCAACGTAAGCGGAGACATAAAATATTTTTTTGATAATAATGGTTTTACCTATGGTGGACCATCAAATAATGTCTCTTCTGTTAATAATTATCCGGGAATGGTTCTTTTAATGGACAATGACGGCGGTTCCGGTTCTACTTCTTTGGCAGGAGACAGAATTGGAGAGTTTATTTTATATTCAGAGACCCAGACAGCTGTAGAAAGACAGAGGGTCAATTCTTATCTTGCCGTTAAGTATGGGGTTACTTTACGGCAGCCACAAAACTACCTTGGGTCTGATCAAAGCATTACCTGGGATTCCAGTCTTAATGCCATTTTTAACAATAATATTTTTGGAATCGCAAAAGACGATATGTCGGTATTGAACCAAAAAGTGAGTAACAGTATTAATAGCGAAAATAATATCATGCTTACACTGGCTACAACTAATGATTTTGTCTCAGCAAATGCTGATGCCGGCAGAGCCGCTTTTCTTCAGGATAAAACATTCTTGTTGATAGGAGATAATAATATTCAGGCACTTCCCCTGGTCAATTTTGGGGTGGCTTCGGGAAAGATTATTCAAAGGACCTGGCTGGCGCAAAAAACAAATGATACCGGATCTGTCTGGTTGCAGGCTGATCTTTCAGGCTATACTGAAATAGCACCTACGGATAAGGTCTTTATGATGACAGCGGATGATGCTGCATTTACGCAGAATGTACAAATGATTTCAGAAGCAAGTTTTGTAAATGGTAAGGCGGTATTTAATTATTCATTTCCAAACAGCCAATATTTCACATTCGGGACTAATCTTCAGGCATATTGTACTAAAGATCCGGCAGCGGGAACTCCAGATGGCTTTACAAAAGTAGGGATCTCAGGATATACCAATCTGCAAAACGGTTGGCCGGGAAATATTCCTAATGGATTTTTAGCTTTAGAATCAAAGGACAAAGGAATGGTTATTACCAGAACCACTTCGGGAAGTATTGCTCTGCCTGTTGAAGGGATGTTGATCTATGATACGGCAGATAAATGCTTTAAACTATATAATGGAACAGCCTGGAACTGCATCGTCAGATCCTGTAATGATTAAAAATACAAAATATGAAAAAGATAATTACAACCATAACATTGTTTTCTGTAGTGGCACTATCTGCTCAGGTTGCTATTGAAAAAAGCCAGGCTGAGGGAGATGGACTTTTGGATTTTCCGTCCAATGGTACAAAAGGGATTTTATTGCCGATTGTAGAAACACTTCCTATCAATGCTTCGGCAGGAACGCTGCTGATGGATAAAAATGATAAAGTAGTGAAAATGAACGTAGAATCCGTGTGGGTTCCGCTGAGTGATCCGGGGGCTTTGGCTGGTGCTTTTTTCAATACAAATGGGGAGATTCCCGGGCAGAACAGAATTATTATGGGGGCTTCAACAACAGCAGCTCCCGGAATTTTGGTGCTTGAATCATTCAGCAAAGCACTTGTTTTACCTAAAATAGCAAATCCGCACATTAACGTTAAAAGTCCATATCCGGGAATGATCTGTTATGATACCATAAGTAAATCTATGGCTGTATTTGATGGATTGAAATGGAGCTATTGGAAATAAGAGACCGACCGTCAGCAACATAATAAAAACCGGAAGAAAATCTTCTGGTTTTTTTGAACTAGTTCAAAGGTCAGGAAATTGAGGGTCAGTAATTTTGTTCTGTAAAATTTTAGAAATGAGAAATAAATTAAAAAACATTCTGGCTGTAATGCTAACCTCAATTTCATTATTATCAATTAACGCACAACAAAAAGGAAAAATGGAAAACACCGCATTATTAATTATCGACGTACAAAATGACTACTTCCCGGGAGGGAAAATGGAACTTCACGGAGCTGAAAAGGCCGGACAAAATACAAAACGGATTTTAGAATATTTTAGAAAAAATAATCTTCAGGTGATTCATATAATGCATGTTTCAACCAATGAGGGAGCCACATTTTTTCTTCCTGATACCTCCGGAGTGAAAATCAGTGCTTTGGTGTCTCCGCAAAAAGATGAAAAAATTATAACAAAGCACTTTCCTAATAGTTTCAGAGAAACAGATCTTCTGGAATACCTTTATTCAAAAAATGTTAAAAATCTGGTGATCGCCGGCATGATGACGGATGTTTGTGTAGAATCTACCACAAGAGCTGCTTTTGACTATGGTTTCAGTAATACAATTATCGGGGATGCCACAGCAACAATAGACAGGGAACTCGATGGCCAGATAGTGAGAGCACAGGAAGTTCAGCGATCCTTTTTAGCGGGAATTTCTGCCTTAGGAAATCTTTACGCCCATATCGTCAGTACCAATGACTTCATTAGTGGAAAATAGCTTTAACGTGACACAGAAGCATAAGGATATCAATAATATTGGTATCTTTATTTTGTTTAAACAGAATCATGTCTAGTTTACTTTATAAAAATATCAGCAGGTACATTGATCTTTCTGAAGAAGATTTCAAAAGGTTTGAAGCACCATTTAAGCATGTGCGATTTAAAAAGAAAGATATAGTTCTAAGAGAAGGCAGTCACTGCCTTTTTGAAGGATTTGTTCTGAGTGGCTGTTTTAAAATTTTTTACCTTAACGAAAAGGGATTTGAGCAGACCTTGTATTTTGCAGTAGAAGGGTGGTGGATTACAGATATAGACAGCCTGATCAATAACGTTCCTTCCACATTGAATATTGAAGCACTCAAGGACAGTGAGGTAATGATGATTTCAAAAAAAGATAAAGATATTCTGTATGAAACTATGCCCCAGGTAGAAAAGCTTTTCAGAATTATGAATCAGCAGTCATCAGTCGCTCTCCAAAGAAGAATTCTTTCTCTGACGGGCAAAACAGCTGATAAACGTTATCTGGAATTTTTAGAAAAATATCCTGGTCTGGAACAAAGGCTTACACAGCAGCAGGTTGCCTCTTATTTAGGGATCACTCATGAGTTTTTAAGTAAAATAAGAAAAAAACTTATTTAACCAGGGGGCTTGTTTATATTGTTGTTTTTTAACTAATGAAATAGAAGCCTTCAATTACGGATATAGGTATTATAAATCTCTATTTTTTCAATTTTAAAAATTGAATTTTTCCTAATGTTCCTGAGCTTATTAAGAATGTTTCAAAATAAGCAAAACCGGGGCCAAAATGACAAAAAACAGCTTTTTTTAAGCTCTTTATGGTTTATCATGCTTATTTTTGCATGTCAAGTACAATAAAACATGAAGAAGCTCCAAGATATTCTTATCTCAACCAGAACAATGGCTGTATTGTTACTGGTTTATGCATTTGCAATGGCTTATGCAACGTTCTTAGAAAACGACTACGGAACTCCTACAGCAAAAGCGTTAATTTATGAGGCCAAATGGTTCGAACTGATCATGGTCCTGCTTATTCTTAACTTCATAGGAAATATCGGCAGATACAGACTATGGAAAAAAGACAAATGGCCGGTCCTGGTTTTTCACCTTGCCTTTATTTTTATCTTTATTGGTGGTGCCATTACCAGATACATCAGTTTCGAAGGTACCATGCACATCAGAGAAGGAGAAACCTCCAATGAAATTGTGACGGATAAAAACTTTTTTAAGATTCAGGTCGAAGAAAAAGGAGATGTTCTTAACTATCAGGATGTTTCTTATATGATGTCTCCACTGCATAAAGATTTTAAGGCAACCTATGACTTTCACGGGAAAGAAGTGAAAGTAACCGCTAAAGAATACATTCAAAGAAAAAAAGACAGCTTGGTTGCTGAACCGAATGGAGCGGAGTATCTTCACCTTGTTTCTACAGGAAATACAGGAAGACAGAACATTTATATCAAACCGGGCGAAACAAAATCCATCAACGGAACATTGGTGACATTCAACAGAGCCATTGAAGGTGCGGTTGAATTCAAAAATGAAGGTGGAAAATTATTCATCAAAACTCCGGTAGACGCAAGCTATATGACTATGGCAACGCAGGCAACGGGAAATACAACGAAGGATGAATTCCAACCGTTGGCATTGAGAAGTTTATATAGCATTAACGAACTGAAGCTGGTAGTACCTGAAGGTCTTAAAAAAGGAAGACTGATGGCTATTGAAGGAGACAGAAAGAAAGATGCTAATGTTCCGGATATGCTTCAGATTGAGCTTCAGGGGCCAAAAACAAAGCAACTGGTTGATCTTTCTGTTGAAAAAGGAAATCCAAATGCTTACAAGCAGGTTACGATGGATGGACTGAACATCATGGTAGGATACGGACCTAAAGTCTATAATACTCCATTTGCTTTAAAACTTGATGACTTTGTAATGGAAACGTATCCGGGAAGTTCATCTCCAAGTGCTTATGAAAGTCATGTGAAAATCATTGACGAAGGTAAAGAAACTCCTTATAAAATTTATATGAACCACGTTCTAAACCATAAAGGGTACCGTTTCTTCCAGTCAAGCTTTGATCCGGACAGAATGGGAACAGTACTTTCTGTAAACCACGACTACTGGGGAACTTTAATTTCCTATATCGGGTATGGACTTCTGTTCTTAGGAATGTTTGTGATCTTCTTCTGGAAAGGAACTCATTTCTGGAAATTAAATAAAATGTTGAGTGATGTTAACAAGAAAAAAGGAAAAGCTGCTGCTATTCTACTGCTATTCTTAAGTTTAGGTTTGAATGCGCAGAAAATTGAGACACACGGTACAACAGACGGAAGCAGAGAACACGTTCATGTAGAAGGTGACGCACATACTCACGCTCAGCCTCTTGATGGTGGTGCTCCAAAGCAGAACTCATTGGCAACTCCGATGGGTAAAATGAGATCTATTTCTCCGGATGAAATCATTGCGAGAAATAAAATCAGCGAAGAACATGCAGATAAATTCGGGTATCTTTTAGTACAAAGTTTTGAAGGAAGAATTGTTCCTATCAATACCGAAGCATTGGATGTTTTAAGAAAACTATACAAGAAAGACAAATTCAAAGGGACAGACGGAAAATATCTTACTGCCAACCAATGGTTCCTTTCAATCAATACAGATACACCAAGCTGGACAATGGTTCCAATGATCAAAGTTGGTCCTAAAGGAGGTGATGAACTGAAAAATAAAACCAAGGCTGACGAAGACGGATATACTTCTCTGATGAACCTTTTCCCTGCAGATGCAAACGGTAATCTTGCGTATATTTTAGAGCATGATTATAACACCGCATTCCGTAAAAAACCGGCTGAACAGACTAACTATGATAAAGAAGTAATTGCTGTGAACGAAAGAGTACAGATCTTTAACGAGTTTTTCAGTGGCCAGTTTATGAGAATCGTTCCTGTGAAGAATGATGCTAACCACACTTGGCATTCATGGCTGGATCAGAAATTTGAACCGGATATGGAGTCTCAGCAGGTAATGGGACCTTATTTTGCAGAAGCACTTGCCGCTCAGAAAACAGGAGACTGGAGCAAAGCAGATGCAGAATTGGCAAAACTTTCAGACTATCAGCAGAAATGGGGGAAAGCAGTAGTTCCTGCAAAATCTAAAGTAGATCTTGAAGTATTCATGAATAAAGCAGATATCAACTTCAAATTGTTGATTTTCTACACGATTATTGGTGGACTTCTTCTTGTCTTAGGATTTGTTGAATTATTTAAATCAAATAAAGTATTAACTAAAGCAATTAAAGTAATTATTGCCATTGGTTTAATTGGATATTTATGTCATTTCTTAGGACTTGTAGCAAGATGGTATATTTCAGGGCACGCTCCTTGGAGTAATGGTTATGAAGCTATTATATTTATCTCATGGGTAGGTATTACAGCAGGTCTGATCCTTTACAGAAATGCCAATGCATTAATTCCTGCAGCCGGATTTATGGTGGCGGTAATTATGATGGGATTTGCACATGGAGGTTCAGCTCTTGATCCGCAGATTACACCGCTTGTACCTGTATTGAAGTCTTATTGGCTGATTGTACACGTGGCGATCATTACGTCCAGTTACGGATTCTTTGCCTTGTCCATGATTATTGCGGTCATCTCTCTGGTATTCTATATTATTTCAAATAAAGGAACTTACAAGATACACCACGATACGACTTTGAAAGAATTGGTAATCGTTTCTGAAATGTCATTAACAATCGGTCTTTTTGCTTTAACGGTAGGGAACTTCTTAGGAGGTATCTGGGCCAATGAATCATGGGGTAGATACTGGAGCTGGGACCCGAAAGAAACCTGGGCTTTCATCTCGATCATGGTATATGCTTTTGTACTTCACATGAGATTAGTTCCGGGACTTAGAAGCAGGTGGGCATTCCATGTAGCAACAATGTTTGCTTTCTGCTCAATGGTAATGACTTACTTTGGAGTAAACTACTACCTGAGCGGACTTCACTCTTATGCAGCAGGAGATCCGGTACCGGTACCAGCATGGGTATACATAGGAATAGGCACCATGATTGCCTTGTCAGCCGTTTCTTATTTCAAGTTTAAGGCATTAACGAAGAAATAAAACATCCAGCATATAAAAAGCAAAATCCCGGAAATTCATTTTCCGGGATTTTTTTGTAAATACAAAAAGCAATAATAGGCTAGTTCTTAATAAATTTAGACCGCATTACACCTATCTGATAAAAGTAAGTTCCGACAGGAAGGTTTTCAACATTAATTGAAATTCTGCTGTCTGACATATTAAAATGTTGAGTTAAAATAATTTTTCCAGCACCGTCATAAATTTCTATTGTATTGGACCCTTTTCCGGGATTTATTATATTTAAAATCTTATTCGCAGGGTTTGGAAAAGCGGAAAGTTTGGCTTTTGACTGAATTTCTTTTGCGGAAAGCAAAGTTGTTGGCAAAACATAAATTTCAGTTGAATTTGTATTTTGGTTGAATAATCTTAGTTTATTGATATTGCTGATGTTGTCATGATAAATGTTAATATCATATTCATCACTGAATTTATAATTTGGACCAAACTCATGTATTATATTTCCGTCTTCATTGTAAATTTTTATAATGTATTCTCTTTCTGATGTGGCAGGATTATATTTTTCAAATGTGATAATGATTTCCAATTTACTATCAGTATTAAAAATACTTTTAGATAATATAAAATTATTATTGTACTGATCTATAAACATGTTATACCCACTTGGCACAGTTGGAGTAAACTGTTTGTAAATAGAGTAATCTGCTTTATAAATTTTTACCTCATTCATACCGTATCCTACCGAATAATAAAATGTTTCATCAGCATTGGTGTAAACTTGCAGATTTTCAGAAACAAAATTTTTGTCTAGTGTGATTTGCCCAAACATCAATCCTGTAATCGTCATTGCCGCTGATAACGTTAATTTTTTCATAGTCTTTAAATTTAAAATTTCCCAAAAGTATCTTGTCATCTGATAACTTCCTTATGGCTTTCCGTACTTTAATGATTGGGTTGTCTTTTTTTGACGGGAAAGTTCAAAACAATTTTTATTTCCATACTGCTTATCCGTATTTCACACCATTAAACCTACATTCCAGGACGCATCAAAAAAAATCATAATTAATCCCTTATAATTCAAAATTTATTGTCATCTTTATGATATCAAAATAATATCAAATTAAAAACTAAATTTATATGGAAAAAATCTTAAAACCTATGTCCGGTTATGTGACATTAGTGATTTGTCTCATCTTGTTTGTAGCTGCTGTTTATTTCTTCATAAGCGGAGTAGATCAAAGTATTACTTTCGTCGTTTTAGCAATGCTTTGCTTTCTTACCTCATGTTTTTTCCTGAAGGGATTAATGATTATTCAGCCTAACCACTCCAGAGTACTGAACTTCTTTGGGAAATATGTAGGAAGTGTAAAAGAGAACGGTTTGTTCTTTATCAACCCTTTGTATTCATCACAGAAAATATCTTTACGTTCCGAGAACCTGCAGGGCCAGACTTTGAAAGTAAATGACAAAATGGGAAATCCTATTGAAATTGCAGTGGTCATTGTATGGAAAGTAGGAGATACGTATAAGGCCGCTTTTGATGTGGAACGTTATTCTGACTTTGTGAAAATGCAGAGTGAAGCAGCAGTGCGTCATCTGGCTATGAGCTTTCCTTATGATAACCTAGAAGATGACCATGCTCCGATCACTCTGAGAGAAGGAGGAGATAAAATCAACTCTATTTTGGAGCAGGAGCTTACAGACCGTCTTTCAAAAGCCGGAATTGTGATTCAGGAAGCCCGAATTTCTCATTTGGCCTATGCATCAGAAATTGCAGGAGCTATGCTTCAGAGACAGCAGGCGACAGCCATTGTTGCAGCAAGAACAAAGATCGTAGAAGGAGCCGTGGGAATGGTAGACCTTGCCTTGAAAAAACTTTCCGAAGATAATATCGTTGAGCTTGATGATGAAAGAAAAGCAGCAATGGTAAGCAATTTAATGGTTGTTTTGTGTGGTGAAAAAGCGGCAACTCCAATATTAAATGCAGGAACACTTTATAACTAAAAGTGGAAAATTAATAATTAAAATTTTATGGTAGACTTTCTCTACTTTAAAATAAACGGATAATCATTTTAAAGAAATTGAGAGAATGAAATCAGAAAAAGCTCAAAGCTCTTCAGAAAGCAAAGGCAAAAAATCCTTTGTAATAAGAATAGATGAGTCGACGTACAAACTACTTGAAAAATGGGCAGGTGATGAATTCAGAAGTGTGAATGGACAGATTGAATATCTGCTGCATGAGAGCCTCATCAATTCAGGGAGAAAGAAAAAAGAGAATTAGGAAAACAAATTTTAAGGCTTGAAAAACCGCTTTTTGGTCAATAAACAAATGAAAACATTCAGTTCTTGCCGGTTTTCAGATTACAGAAAAGATAAAAAACAGGTGTTTTTTAAACGTCTTAATGAAAAAATAACAATTCAGTCAACTTTAGTACAAAAGAAAGCAGAGAAATTTTTCTCTGCTTTTTTATTTTATACAACTCTGAAGGGTGTCTGCTCCAAAGTAGAATATTACGAGCCATATTAAGCCTTTAATCGTAAAGAAAGCTAATCCTGCCCATCCCACTCGCTTAAACCACTTTTTAAACTTTGAGTTATTTTCTTGTGAATTTTCCATTGGTCAATATCAAAAAGATTACACTGCAAAGATAAGCATGTTTATAATTAGTCCAAATAAAAAGCACGTTAAAAATTAAAGTTTTGAGGTTCGCATAATATTTTTATCTTTAGAGAGAACGAAAAGTAAGATTTTATGTCAAAAAAAGTAAAGGATTTCGGAATTGAGAAAACACTGAAAAACTTAGGTATTAAAGAAGAAAACAAAGGTACCTCAGCAGGCGGGAAATATTTCGCTTCGGGAAAGATGATAGAAAGCATCTCTCCTGTGGATGGAAAGCTGATCGCTAAAGTAAAAACTTCCGGAGAAAGTGATTATGACAAAGTAATTGAAACGGCTCAAAAAGCATTTCAGGAATTCAGGCTGATTCCGGCTCCCAAAAGAGGTGAGATCGTAAGACAGCTTGGGTTAAAACTAAGAGAATATAAGGATGACCTTGGAAAACTTGTTTCTTATGAAATGGGTAAATCATTACAGGAGGGGCTGGGTGAAGTTCAGGAGATGATTGATATCTGTGATTTTGCAGTGGGACTTTCCAGGCAGCTTCAGGGGTACACTATGCATTCAGAAAGACCGGGCCACAGAATGTACGAGCAGTATCATCCGCTTGGCGTAGTGGGAATCATTACTGCATTCAACTTTCCGGTAGCAGTTTGGTCATGGAACACCGCTTTAGCATGGATCTGTGGTAACGTTACCATCTGGAAGCCATCAGAAAAAACACCACTTTGTGCCATTGCATGTCAAAATATTATGACTGAAGTTTTAAAGGAAAATAATCTTCCTGAAGGAATTTCCAGTGTATTGGTATCTGACCATGAAATAGGACAAAAGCTGGTTGATGATAAAAGAGTAGCGCTGGTATCATTCACCGGTTCTACAAGAGTAGGAAGAATGGTTTCTTCTAAAGTTGCAGAAAGATTCGGAAAATCTATTCTTGAGTTGGGAGGAAACAATGCGATTATCATTACAAAAGAAGCTGATATCGACATGTCTATCATCGGAGCCGTATTCGGGGCCGTGGGAACTGCCGGACAGAGATGTACCTCAACCAGAAGGCTGATCATCCATGAAAGCGTTTATGAAGAAATAAAAACAAGATTGGTAAAAGCTTACGGACAGCTGAAAATAGGTAATCCATTGGACGAAACGAACCATGTAGGTCCTTTGATCGATGTAGATGCTGTAAACCAATATGCAGAAGCTATTAAAAAATGTAAAAAAGAAGGCGGAAAGTTCGCTGTTGAAGGTGGTGTTTTAAGCGGAAAAGAATATGAATCAGGCTGCTATGTAAAACCTTGCGTTGCAGAGGTGAAAAACTCTTACGAAATCGTACAACACGAAACTTTTGCACCCATTTTATATCTGATCAAATACAAAACGCTGGAAGAAGCTATTGCTATTCAGAATGATGTTCCGCAAGGACTTTCTTCTGCAATCATGACCCAGAATTTAAGAGAAGCCGAACTGTTCTTATCTCATGCAGGTTCAGACTGCGGTATTGCCAACGTCAATATCGGAACTTCCGGTGCTGAAATCGGTGGTGCTTTCGGTGGAGAAAAAGAAACCGGAGGAGGAAGAGAATCTGGATCAGACGCCTGGAAATACTATATGAGAAGACAAACCAATACTATAAATTATACAGCTCAACTTCCTTTAGCACAAGGGATTAAGTTTGATTTGTAAAAAAATTGGTTTAAGCATTCAAAAAAAAACAATAAAAATTAATAACCTGAATGATTAAATGGCTCATTCACCAGGCCGTTTAATCATTCGCTTATTAAATCACACAACAATTTATTATGGAACAAACATTAGATATAAAAGTAAATAAAGTAAAAGAAACAGTAGGAAAACACGTTTTGGCAGACGGTTTTGATTTCGTGATGGATATTGAAAAATCTCACGGATCATGGCTTTACGACAAACTTACTGATAGAGAATATCTGGATATGTTCTCTATGTTCGCATCTGCTTCCATTGGATACAATCACCCTTATCTTCTAGAAAGATCAGAATGGCTGGGAAGAATGGCAGTTAACAAACCCACTTTGGCAGACGTTTACTCAGAAGAATATGCTCATTTTTTAGAGGTATTTGAAAGAGTAGTTATCCCTGAAGAATTACAATATGCTTTCTTTATCGAAGGTGGAGCTCTGGGCGTTGAAAATGCAATGAAAGCATGCTTCGACTGGAAAACCCGCAAAAATTTTGAAAAAGGACTTCAGACAGAAGCCGGAATTTGTATTCACTTCAAACAGGCTTTCCATGGAAGAAGTGGATATACTTTAAGCCTTACCAATACTTCAGATCCAAGAAAATACCAGTATTTTCCCATGTTTGAATGGCCAAGAATTTTAAATCCAAAACTGACATTCCCTATCACAGAAGAAAATCTTGAAGAAACCATCAAGAATGAAAACCTTGCTCTATTACAGATTGAGGAAGCTATTTTGATGAACCCGGACAAGGTAGCGTGTATCATCATAGAACCTATTCAGGCAGAAGGAGGAGACAACCATTTCAGAGATGAATTTTTAGTGGGCCTAAGAAAAATCTGTGATGATAATGAAATCTTATTAATCTTCGACGAAGTGCAGACAGGGATTGCCATTACAGGAAAAATGTGGGCCTTCCAGCATTTCACTGCAAAGCCGGACATTATTTCGTTCGGTAAAAAAGCGCAGGTTTGCGGAGTGTTGGCCAACAAAGAAAAGTTTGACGAAGTTCCGAATAACGTGTTCAGAGAAAGCTCCAGGATCAACTCTACATTTGGAGGGAACTTTATAGATATGCTTCGTTTCCAGTTGGTAATGGAAGTCATTGAAAAAGAAAATCTTGTAGAAAATGCAAGAGTAGTAGGTAATTATCTGTTGGAAAGCCTTAAAGCTTTAGCTGAAAAATATCCTGAAAAAATTTCCAATGCAAGAGGAAGAGGTTTAATGTGTGCTATTGACCTTCCATCAGGAGCACAGAGAAACCTTCTGATGAATGAGCTTTTCAAGGATGGTTTGATCATTCTTCCATGTGGAGATCAGACCCTGCGTTTCAGACCCCACCTGAACGTTACCAAAGAAGAAATTCAATTGGCATTAGATAAGATTGAAGACAATATTAATAAAATTTAACCCGAAAAGATTTGTAATTCTCAACGAAATATTGTATTTTTAGATATTCAAACAATTAGAATATGGAAAGAAGCACGAGAGTATCGGTTTATGAAAGTGATAACCCTTCAGAAATTCAGTTGGTTAAGTCTAAATTGGATGATGCACAAATTACAAACACCGTTGAGAACAATTATCTTACATTCACTACCACACCTACAGCGACATCGCTGAAAGTAATGGTAGATCTGGAAGATGAAAAAAAAGCATTTGAAATTATAGATGCTTATCTTCAACAAAATGAAAATTAATAAAACAATTTCATAATTTTAAATTTTACTACTTCGAACCGAAAATTAATTTTAATTAGTTTTCGGTTTTTTTAATTAATCATATAATCTTAACAATTAAGAGATTAAAAAGATTAAATAAATAGAAGGGGCAGCACTTGCTTTTAATGATTCTGGTCTTTAGCAGGTTTCTGGCTTTGTGAATTTATCAATCTTTTAAACTCTTGATCAACTTTTTAGCACATAATAATAAAATGAATTCAGAAATCAAACTGAGAAAAACGGAAATTGAAGACAGAGACATTATTTGGGGAATTATCCAGCAGTCTATTGAAAGAAGAAGACAGGATGGAAGTACACAATGGCAGAATGGCTATCCTAACCTTGAGACAGTAGAAAGTGATATCGCTAAAGGATTCGGATATGTTCTTTGTGTAGATGACGAAATTGCAGTGTATGCAGCACTGATTTTAAATGACGAGCCGGCTTACAGCAAAATTGAAGGAACCTGGCTGAGCAACGGAGAATTTGTGGTGGTTCACAGAGTGGCTGTAGATGAGAAATTTGCAGGGCAGGGAATGGTGAAAAAACTTTTTGACCATATTGAAGACTTTACCAGATCCCATGGAATCCAGAGTGTAAAAGTAGATACTAATCATGATAATATGGCTATGCTCAAAATCCTTGAAGGTAAAGGATATTCCTATTGTGGAGAAGTTCTTCTGGCCGGGGGAATGAGGAAAGCTTTTGAGAAGATTATAATTTGAGCAAAAAGTTAAATCTATTCTCATTGAATTTTTAAAACACCCTGTATTTATAATCTCTATCAAGTTTGTTCGTTTGGTTCCGAACTAATATTTACATTTGCTGAAATTTTTATATTATGCACCAAAGTATAGAAGTTGATGAAAAAATATTTCAGGATGCTGTAAAATTCTATGGCACCATTTTCAACCTACCCCCATTAGCCTCGAAAATCTATTCCTACCTTCTTTTTGATTATGAGAAAGTAGGAATTACTTTTGATGAGTTTGTGGAAGTGCTTTCAGCAAGTAAAAGCTCTGTTTCTACAAGTATTTCGCTGTTACTTAATGCGGAACTTATTATAGATCACAACAAAATGGATGAGCGGAAACGGTATTTTTTCCTCAATGATGAATACAAGAAAATACGATTCGAGAAAATAGTTCAAAAAATGCAGGACGAATTAAAACTACTAGATGATTTAGACAACTTTAAAAAAAGTAAAGACGATGGATACAACGAAAGAATAGAACATTACAAAACACTCTTAAACAAAAACATAGAAAATATTCAGGAATCTCTTAATAAACTATAAAATGAATAATAAGCTAGTTATACTTTCTATTGCAGCGTTTTCACTGACTGCCTGCAAAAAAGAAGCTCCGAAACAGGATGGTGCAAAGCCATTTCCTGTGGTTTCTGTGGAGTCAAAAAATATAGTAGGTTATCAGACGTTTCCGGCTACCATCCAGGGCAGGGTAAACAATGATGTACGTGCAAAAATACAGGGGTATATTACTCAGGTATTGGTAGATGAAGGACAATATGTATCAAAAGGACAGCCCCTGTTCCGTCTGGAAACCAATATTCTGAATGAAAATGCAGCCGCTTCCAAGGCAGGTATTGGTGCCGCCGAGTCTACAATTGCCGCTGCTCAGGCTTCTGTAAATGCTGCTCAGGTTGAAGTAAACAAACTCAAACCTCTGGTTCAGAAAAATATTATCAGTAACGTACAGCTGCAGACTGCTCAGGCTAATCTTGCTCAGGCTCAGGCTCAGCTTCAACAGGCCAATGCAGCTAAAAGACAGGCAGAAGCCAATTATAAAGGGGTAGAAGCCAACATCGAATATTCTATTATCCGTGCCCCTATTTCAGGAGTGATCGGAAGACTTCCGTTAAAAGTAGGAAGTTTGGTTGGGCCGTCGGATCAGACTCCTTTGACAACCATTTCTGATACCTCTCAGATCTTTGCGTACTTCGCGATGAATGAAAAAGAGTATTTTAATTTCCTTGAAAAATCTCCGGGAGCTTCTATGCCTGAGAAGATCAAAAACTTACCAATGGTGGAGCTTCAGCTGGCCAATGGAAGCATGTATCCAGAAAAGGGCAGAATTGAAGCTATTACCGGGCAGATCGACCCTACCACAGGGACCATTCAGTTCAGAGTTGCCTTCTCCAACGCTCAGAAATTATTAAGCAATGGTAACAGTGGAACCATCAGATTCCCTCAGCATTATGATAATGTATTGGTAGTTCCTGAAAGCGCTACTTATGAGCAGCAAGGTATTGTTTACGTATACAAAGTAGAAAAAGATACGGCCAAGAATGTTGTGATTAATGTGATTGACAGAATTGATAATATGGCTCTTGTAAAATCTGGAGTTAACAAAGGTGAAGTCATCATTGCAGCTGGTATCGGAGGACTGAAACCGGGAACAGCAGTGAAGCCGAAGCCAATCAAAATGGATAGTCTTGTTCAATCAATAAAACCGAAATTCTAATGATAAAAAACTTTATTAACAGACCGGTTTTATCCACGGTAATCTCAATTTTGATTGTGATTCTCGGTGTGCTGGGACTGATCTCGTTACCGGTTACGCAGTATCCGGACATTGCACCTCCCACAGTAAGTGTTACAGCGAACTATACAGGGGCCAATGCGGAAACTGTAATGAAAAGTGTGGTAGTTCCTCTGGAAGAGCAGATCAACGGGGTGGAAGGAATGGATTATATCACTTCTTCTGCAGGAAATGACGGTTCTGCCCAAATCCAGGTTTTCTTCAAACAGGGAATTGACCCGGATATTGCAGCAGTAAACGTACAGAACCGTGTTGCCAGAGCAACGCCTCTGTTACCTTCTGAAGTAACACGTTCCGGTGTTGTAACTCAAAAACAACAGACCAGTGCCCTGATGTATATGTCGTTCTATTCCGAAAATAAGGACCTTGACGATGTGTATCTTCAGAACTTCTTAAATATCAACATTATTCCAAACCTGAAAAGGGTAAATGGAGTAGGAGATGCCAACGTTTTCGGAGGTAAAAACTACTCGATGAGAATCTGGCTGGATCCCGCAAAAATGGCCGCTTACGGAGTAACACCTACCGATGTTACCAATGCGATCAATGAGCAGAGTAGAGAAGCCGCTGCAGGTTCTATTGGCCAGAACAGCGGAAGTTCTTTTGAATATATCATTAAGTATGTAGGTAAATTCAACGACAAAGAGCAGTATGATAATATCATCATCAAATCTCTTGCAAACGGACAAAACCTGATGCTGAAAGATGTAGCCAAAGTGGAGCTGGCAGGTCAGTCATATACAGGAATCGGGGAGAACGGAAATTCACCCTCCATCAGTATGGGGATCTTCCAGACGCCAGGTTCCAATGCCCAGGAAATTATTAAAAATATCAAAACTTATCTGAAATCAGCAGAAAGTACTTTCCCTAAGGGAATCAAATATACATTCAACTTTGATACCAATGAATTCCTTGATGCTTCCATTGAAAAAGTGGTACATACCCTTATTGAAGCATTTATCCTGGTATTCATTGTAGTATATATATTCCTTCAGGATTTCAGATCTACACTGATTCCGGCCATTGCGGTTCCTGTATCTATTGTAGGAGCGTTTTTCTTCCTGAATCTTTTTGGATATTCATTAAACTTACTTACTTTATTTGCATTGGTACTTGCCATCGGGATTGTGGTGGATGATGCCATCGTCGTCGTCGAGGCCGTTCACGCTAAGATGGAGCATGGTATTTCAGATGCCAAAAAAGCAACTGTAGAAGCGATGGATGAGATTACAGGGGCTATTATTTCTATTACTTTGGTAATGGCTGCGGTATTTATCCCGGTGACGTTTATTACGGGTCCTACAGGGGTGTTCTACCAACAGTTTGGTATTACGCTGATTATAGCGATTATCATTTCTGCTATTAATGCATTAACGTTGAGCCCTGTTTTATGTTCATTATTCTTAAAACCTCACGAAGAGCATCATACAGAATATAAGAACTTAAACCTGCTACAGAAGTTTTTCTATAAATTTAATATCGCTTTTAAAACAACTACTGAACGTTACGGAAGAGGATTTGTATTCCTGTTAAGACATAAATGGGTAACCCTGATTATTTTCGCTGTTACCGGAGGGATCTTATTCTGGGCAAGCAGCAGTATGAAGAAAGGGTTTGTACCTACAGAAGACAGAGGGATTATCTTTACAGATGTTCAGCTTCCTCCGGGAGCTTCTATGGAAAGAACTTACAACACCTTGAAAACACTTCAGGCCAAAGCATTGAAAGTTCCGGGAGTACAGAACGTAACGATTTCTACAGGTAGAGGATTCTTATCCGGAAATGGGAGTAATAATGGTCTTGCCTTTATTAAACTAAAACCATTCGAAGAAAGGAAAAAAGATGGACAGACTTCTGATGATATTACCAAAAGATTATTTGGAATTGTAGGGGCCGTTCCTGATGCCAAAGTTGTATTCTTTCAGCCGCCAAGTGTACCGGGATTTGGTAACAGTGCTGGTTTTGAAATGGTATTGCTGGACAAATCAGGTGGAGAATATGCTGATCTGGATAATAAAACCAATGAGTTCATCGGTAAGCTGATGCAGAGACCGGAGATTCAGTTTGCTCAGACTTCATTCAATACAAAATATCCCCAGTATCAAATGGACATCAATGTTCCGTTAGCAAAGCAGCTTGGAGTTTCCGTAAGTGATATCCTTGCTACGATGCAGGGGTATATAGGAGGAATCTATACTGCTGACTTTACGAAATACGGAAAGCAGTTCAGAGTAATGGTTCAGGCTCTTCCGGATAATAGAAAAAGTATTGATAACCTGAACGAGCTTTATGTAAGAACGGGTTCAGGAGTAATGTCGCCGATCTCGCAGTTTGTAACCCTTACCAAAGCATACGGACCACAATCTGTAAGCCGTTATAACCTGTTTACCTCAGTGAAGGTAACGGGAGCAAACTCTGAAGGGTACAGTTCCGGGGATGCCATTACCGCTGTGCAGCAGGTAGCCAATGAAACCCTTAATCAAAACTACGCAGTAGAATTTACCGGGTTAACCAGAGAAGAATTAAATTCAGGATCTCAGACGCTTCTTATTTTTGGGCTTAGTTTGATCTTCGTTTATTTTATCCTTTCTGCACAGTATGAAAGTTATATTCTTCCGTTGATCGTTATTATCTCTCTTCCTCTTGGGGTAATGGGAGCTTACTTCGGACAGAAAATTATGGGATTGGAAAATAATATTTATTTCCAGATCGCCCTGATCATGCTTGTGGGACTACTGGCGAAAAATGCAATTCTTATTGTCGAATTTGCTGTTCAGAGAAGACATCATGGTGAAACGATTGTAATGTCAGCCATCAATGCCGCTAAAGCCAGAGTAAGACCTATTCTAATGACATCTTTCGCCTTTATCTTCGGTTTACTGCCGTTAGTTCTGGCAAGTGGAATCGGGGCAGTAGGTAACAGATCTATTGCTACGGGTGCCGCAATCGGGCTATTGATAGGAACTATTTTAGGGTTATTTGTAATTCCTGTTCTGTATGTGATCTTTGAAACACTACAGGAAAAAATTAAACCTATCAAAAAAGAAGAAATCAATTTAGCTGAATAAAAAATAATGATTCACATCTTAGAAGTTAGGCTTAGTTACCAAACTAAAACTAACTTCTAATTTCTGGATTCTAACTTCTAATTTTAAATAATGAAGAGTTTATTAAACATCATAAAAGGAATCACTTTTTCAGTTTTCATACTCGGAGCTATCTCGTCCTGTATGGCGAGAAAAGAATATGAAAGACCGAAAGACGTTGTGGACGAAAAGCTTTTCCGCACAGATATGCTTCCTTCTGACAGTACCAATATGGCTGATATCTCATGGAAAGAGATTTTTACCGATCCAATACTGCAGGGACATATTTCTAAAGCTTTAGACAACAACTTAGATATCAGAATTGCTCTGCAAAGTATCGGTTCCGCAGAAGCTTATCTTAAGCAAAGTAAAGCAGCCTATCAGCCTACACTTTCTATAGGACCTAATTATACATTCCAGACTCAGTCTATTAACACCCAGTTTGGGCAGATTATCGGATCGAGACGTTATGTGAACCAGTACGACATTACGGCGAGTATTGGATGGGAAGCAGATATCTGGGGTAAACTGAAAGCACAGGAAAAAGCACAGCTAGCCACTTATTTAGGGACAGTTGCAGCACACAAAGCAGTAAAAAGCAGCCTTGTTTCTTCTATTGCTTCGGCTTATTATCAGCTGTTGACATTTGACTCACAGAAGAAGATTATTTCAGAAACCATTGCCGTACGCGAGAAGAATCTGGAAACTACCAAAGCTTTAAAAATTTCAGGTACCGTTACAGAAGTAGCAGTACAGCAGAGTGCAGCACTTGTTTTCAATGCAAAATCTCTGCTGATTGACATTGATACCCAGATTCAATTGCTTGAAAATACAATGAGTCTTTTGATGGGGGAGCCGTCTCATGCTATTGAAAGATCTACATTAGAAAGTCAAAAACTTCCAATTGATTTGAAACTTGGTTACCCTGCGCAGTTATTAGCTAACCGTCCGGATGTAATGAGAGCAGAATATAATCTGATGAATACTTTTGAATTAACGAATGCTGCCAAGGCCCAGTTTTATCCGACCCTGAAACTTACTGGAAGTGGAGGATTACAGTCTGTAGATATTGATCACCTTTTCAGTGTGAATTCATTATTTGCCAATGTAGTGGCCGGATTAGCACAGCCTATTTTAAACAAAAGACAGATTAAGACGAACTATGATGTAAGTCTTGCTAATCAGGAAACAGCTTATTTAAACTTTAGAAAAACCGTTCTTACTGCTGGAAAAGAAGTTTCTGATGCCATCAGAGTATTCTCGGTACAGGATTCTTTTATTGAATTAAAAGAAAATGAACTGGATGCCTATAAAAAATCCGTTGACTATTCTCAGGAATTGGTAAACTATGGAATGGCAAACTATCTTGAAGTATTAAATGCAAGTGTTAACTCATTGAATGCAGAACTTAATATCTCCAATGCCCGATACAGCAAAATGAAAGCTGCTGTAGAGCTTTATCAGGCTTTAGGCGGTGGCTGGAAGTAAAAGTAATCTTATAAAATCATATAAACGTATGTCAGGAATGGCATACGTTTTTTTATTTCTGAATTGTAAGATTGTTAAAATATTGATGAAAATTATAATAGGTAGACCTTTTTATTGATTCTCATATTTATGGTAACTATTTTTTGTTAAATTATAATATGAAGATTTGTCTCTATATTTAACTCATAACTAAAACTAAATACCATGAAAAATTCAAAGAAGATTTCCAGAGAGAAATTAAAAGTGTGCAGGGAGGTGTGAAAACTTGTCCTCCGGGAATGCATTCCTATCATTATCCAGGTAGTCCGGTTCCTCAGTTTTATTGAGATACTAATACGCTTGAATGTCCGGATTTATAATAATAGGACTGTCTCAAAAGGACAGTCTTTTTTTATGCCCTGACATACCGTTGTCACTAACGTTTTTTTAAGTCTTCAAAAAGGGGAAGTCTTCAGAGCCACTAAAAAGTTACTGCATAAAACCTCTATCGAATATACTTGATGATTTTATTGATGGAAATTTAAATGAGGATGAAATTAATGAAGTCATAACGAGATTTGATAATATCCAAAAAGAGTATAAACACAAATAATCTCATAAAACGATCATAAAAACTACCTCCAGTTAACCACCCTGATCACTCTCCCCGTTCCGGAACCCATGGAGCTTATATATTGCTAAATAGAGAAAACAATAAAACTACACCATAAAAAACAGGGAAGCTGAAAACTGTTCAGAGATGGTGAACCGTGGATTATAGCCTAACGCCAGAAAACCAATTCAGATATTAATGTTCCTTTATTGCAGAAAGTATCTACTGTTTTTCTATTTCAATTAGTATGAGTTGTTACAGATATTTCTTCGCAAATAGGTATTTATACATAATTGTAAATTAGGTATATATACGCTATTTAATGCTTTTGTTTGTGCATATCTTTAAGGTATATAATTGTTTATGAAATTATTTTGTTTGCAACCCAATATACAGGTCTAACTTACTTGATCACAAGGAAGAAAATGTAAACTTTTTGTTTGGGTTCTATTTGTTTTAAGTCATTCTGCATTTAAACATTTTTTAATTGCAATCAGTCAAAATGATAGCTATGGAAAAAGTATCGATCTCTGGTACTTCTCTGCCTGGTGGAGGAGGAGCAATAAAAGGAATAGGTGAAACATTTCAACCCAATTCATTTTCAGGAACCGCAGCCTATACAATCCCGGTTCCCATAACGGCTGGTCGCGGGTTAGCGCCGTCCCTTTCGTTGGCCTACAATTCCGGATCGGGTAACAGTATCTTTGGTGTAGGGTGGGATGTCGAAATCCCCGAATTTACAATTCGAACCGAAAAGGGAATCCCCAAATATGACGGAACCGATATTTTTCTCTTTTCCGGAAAAGAACTGGTACCTAGAGAAAATGCGACCCGCACTGAAACCGATCAACAAGGTGATATATGGAGTATTTGTATTTATTTTCCACGTGTGGAAGATGATTATTCCCGTATCGAATACCATAAAAACCAAACCACCGGTGAGAGCTTCTGGCGTACATTTGCAACCAATAATACGGTATCGGAATATGGATCGGTTCCCGAGGCGCGTGTTGCCGATCCCGATGATGCGGCCCGGATCTTTAGTTGGCAAATCGTTTCGATAACCGATCCCAAAGGAAATAAAGTTCAGTTTCGATATCAACGGGAAAACGATCTGGAAACCGGAATTTTAAATCGAGGTGCCTTTACACGAAATTATATTGACCGTATTTTTTACGGCAATTATTACAATACTACCAAAGAAGAAAAATTTGCCTTCGAAGTTATTTTTGACTATGGATCGCATGAACTGGATAATTTAACAACAGCTGCGGCCGACCCTTATGCTGAGGTACGTCCGTGGGCATGCCGACCGGATCCGTTTTCTTCGTTTAGAAGTGGCTTCGAATTGCGTACTTATCGAAGGTGCCAAAATATATTGTTGTTTCATCATTTTGAAAACGAAAACAACGGAAATCCTTTTCTGGTAAACCGTTTGCAACTTACCTATTATGATACAACGGATTATAGTAAGGTACCGGATCAGACCGCAGTAATTTCCTGCCTGAAAAAGGTAACCATTACCGGATGCAGAATTCAAAGTGACGGCAGTTACGAATTATTAGCAAAACCTGATCTGGAGCTTACTTTTTCGGTATTTGATGTGGCACCAACTGCAACGTTTAGTACATTAACTGTTGCAGATAATGGGACTATTCCCGGAAAACTCGATACAGGCGATTTCCTTCCGGTTGATTTAAATGGCGCCGGATTACCCGGCATTTTATATACCTGCGATAGCGGATCGTTTTATTACAATCCGAAAGGAAGCGGCCATTATTCAGAACCGGAACTCGTACCGGATTTTGCTGTAGGTGATTCGGGTGTCATTACCGATTTACAGGGTAATGGAATTAAAGACCTGATGGTAAGCAGTCCACCCGGATATTATCCCAATACAGGACAAGGATGGGAACCGTTCCAACCTTTTGAACAATATCCAAGTGCATTGGCCGGAACGGAATCTGTGGATTTGAGTGGGAATGGTAAATCGGATTTTTTAGTGGCTTCGGACGATTATCTGACAGTTTATCCCGGGTTGGGAAACTTTGGATATGGCGAACCGCAACAAGTACCGGCGCCGAAAGGGTTCCCGTTACAAAGTCAGAATTCCGGAAAAACATCGGTCTCTTTTGCTGATTTGTTTGGTGACGGATTACAGCATCGGGTTGCCGTGGCAAACGGAACGGTTTATTGTTGGCCTAACTTAGGATACGGCCGGTTTGGGCAACGTATCCAATTAATAAATGCACCATATTTTGAAGCCGGTTTTGATGCTTCCCGATTCTATTTTGCCGATCTGAATGGCACTGGTACTATGGATATTGTATATGCATTAGGCAATACGGTTCAGGTATTTCTCAATAAAAGCGGAAATAGTTTTTCGGACGCAATTACTATTACTTTACCGGAATCGTTCGATCCGTTAGATAGCCTTCATTTTGCCGATATCCTGGGAACAGGAACGAGTTGCCTTATTTTTTCGAAACTAACCGATACGCCAAGGCATTATTACCTGAATTTTTCGGGAGTCGATCCGCAGGATATCGCTATGGTAACACTAAAACCCTATTTGCTTACCGAAACCAATAACAATACCGGTAGCCGAATGGCTTTGCATTATTCCAGTTCGGTACGCTTTTATCTGGAAGATGAACAAGCCGGAGAACCTTGGAAAACACGGTTGTTTTTCCCGGTTCAGGTTATCGACCGCATTACGCAGACGGATGCTGCTTCGCAATCGTGCTACGTTCAGGAGTTTGGTTATCACGACGGATATTATGATCCTGTGGAAAGAAGTTTCCGCGGATTTGGTTTTGTAGAAACATGGGATACACAAACCTACGAAACGTTTACCGCGACCATCCAAAATCAGGAATTCCCAGTAAACGAGATCAATAAAGAATTATTTGTCCCTCCGGTATACACCAAAAAATGGTTTAACACCGGAGTGTTTGAAAGTTATGACGCATTACAGGAGCAATACCGGGCCGATTTCTTTAAGGGAGATGCTAATGCCTACGATTTTCCGGACAATGTGTTCGCTGCCGATATTTATGCCGCCAATGGCAAAACGTTTCGGGAAGCTTTTGTAGCCTTAAACGGAAGCCGTATCCGGACGGAAGTTTACGGATTAGATAATCAACCCGAATCGAGTGTGCCTTATGCAGTCGAACAAGCTAATTATGGCGTGGCTTTGGTTCAGCCGGCATCCGATGAAGAGCATGCTGTTTTCCGTGTCGATCCACGGGAACATATTGCTTATCATTATGAACGTAACGCAAACGATCCGCGGGTAGAACAGCAATTTACACTTGAAGTAGATCCTCAAAGTGGTACAGTAAAACGCGCCTGTGCTGTTTATCTGCCGCGCCGTACACCATCAACTAATGGTGTTTCATTATATCCGGAACAACAACAACTCTTGGCGACTTTTACAACGACTGATGTGATCAATACCGACGAAAACGAAATGTATTGGATGGGAATCGTAGGCCAGGAGCAGGCGTTTCAATTGTCGGGCTTTGCTCTGGAAACGGGTAAAGAATACATAGATTTCGATTACTGTAATCACCTCATAGAAGAGGCGCTACAAAATATCATTCCTTATGGAGTATCACCCGCAGAAGCGGTTGCGGCTTTACAGTTTTCCTGGACCCGCAATTATTTCTGGAATGAAACACAAGATAATTTTTTACCATTACTCACAATCTCCTCACGGGGATTACAGGCGTATACTGCCACAGCACAGTTTACCCAAAATTATATCGATTCGGCCTATAAGGGAAAATTAACGAATGATGTTGTTACCAATGCCGGATTTGTTTTCGATAAAGAAACGGGCTATTGGTGGAACAACGGAACAGTACAAACTTATTTTAAAGTCGATACTCCGGAGTTGTTTTTCTTGCCTAATGAAGTGATCAACCCTTTTGTTGCAGCCGATTCAGAATTGTCGGTTTGCGGGAAGATGGGCTACGATTCACCATATAATATTCAGGTGGTGGAATTAATAGAATATATTGATACTGATACCGACATCAAAAACACACAACTACTCACACTAGATTATCATACCTGTACACCCAAACAGTTGGTGGATATTAATGGTAATGTATCGCAGGTACTTTACGACCCGTTAGGACAAGTGCGTGTTTCGTCTCTATTCGGAATTAAAAATGGCGATTTGGAAGGCAGCATGCTCCTGTATCCGTACGGCGGTTTTCCGGCAGAATATCAGACACGAACCACAGCACCGGATGGAACACCAATCACAATACAATCGGTTTTAGACCAACAGGACTACTATATACAAGGTGCTTTGACTTACTTTTTCTACGACGAGCATAACTGGCCCGATCGTAAACAACCGTTGGCGGCTATATCTCTATCGGCAACCAATTTTATTCATAAAGGTGCAGAAAATTCAGAGTGTCGCATCCGGATTGAGTTTTCAGATGGTTTTGGCCGGATTATCGAACAAAAAGAATTAGTGGATCCGGGATTGGCTTATGTCGACAATAAACTGGTTGAGGTCGAAGAACGCTGGAATACGTCCGGCAGAACCGTATACAATAATAAAGGACTAGTAGCACAACAATACCTGCCTTTTTTTAGTGCAACATCCGATTACGAAAATCAACAGACATTGATTAATGAAGGGAATATGCCGCCCCCTTCGGTAATGCATTATGACCCTCTCGGTCGGTTAATTCGTACCGACGACCCGAAAGGCTTTTTTTCACAAATCACTTTTACCGCCTGGGAACAAAAAACCTACGATGCAAACGATACGGTATTGGATTCGGATTACTATAAAACGTTTATGGCTAATTATCCTGCCAATCCGAATCAGGAACAGCAGGATGAAAAAAATGCTTTAGATAAGGCGGCCAAATGTTATAATACCCCCACAACCGAGGTTTTCGACAATACCGGAACGCAGTTTTTGCTTCAAACAAACAATCTGGGAAAAGTTACTGCGGCTACATTCGACGCTATTGTTAACGGCTCCGGCAGTACGGGTGCCGAAATTTTACAGGCTTTGGTGACCGCCGGTTATATTACTGCCGAAGGATGGCTTACCCTGATTTTTACGCCGTATCAACCCGGATTTGAATTGCAGCTGGCTCCGAAATTCGATAGTATAAAGGAACAGATAACCCTAATCTTGTTGCAAGGCGTATTAACATCTTATTCCGAAACCGATATACAAAGCCGGGTGTTGCTGCAAATAGATCCACGTTTGTATTACACGAATGCGACTACGGGTGCCAATTATATTAATCAGCGCAACACCTATCAGATGAACGAAACAAGTGCGCTGATCACAGAAAGTGCAGATGCCGGAATGGAGTTTCATTTTAACAATATCATGGGGTTGTTATGTTGGTCGTGGACACCAAGAATGTATAACCAACGCATTACTTACGATCGTTTACAACGTCAGAAAACGCTACGGGTTAAGCGATATGTTGATGGCGATCCGATTGTTCCGGTCGATCAATATCCTTTAGTAGAAGTGTGTACTTATGGCGAAGAAATTCAGGATGCCGCCTCGTTAAACCTCCGCGGAAAATTGTACGAACAAAAAGATTTATCGGGAATTGTAACATTTAACAGGTATGCACTTACCGGGCAATCGATTTCGAAAAGCCGCCAGATGACTACCGTTTACAAAGATGCCATCGATTGGAACGATCCGGCAAAGGTTCCGTTAGATCCAAACACTTTATCACTTGAACAAATCTATAATGCTGTAGGCGATTTACTAACCGAAACAACTGCCGACGGTACTGTAACACAACGCAGTTATTCAAAATCGGGCTTACTGGCAACGATCGATCTGAAATTACCGGACGGAAAATCAAAACCGGTTATCCTCCGAATTGAATATAACGCTTCAAACCAAAGAAACCGGATTGTTTTTGCCAACAATTCATCGACGGTTTGTACTTACGAAGCGACCACACAGCGATTGAGCACCCTTAAAAATACCCGATTGGTAACTTTGGGTGAAAATCCGCTGTTGCAAAACATAACCTATGTATACGATCCGGTGGGTAATATCATAAGATTACGGGATTTAAGTAGGGATACTATTTTTTATAACAATCAGAAGGTGGTGCCGCTATCGGATTATACCTACGATATTTTATACCGCTTGTTGGCGGCAAACGGCTATCAGCATCCCGGAATATTAGCCAACACCTATCAGAATAATGTGGTGAACAACGATTTTAAACAAAGTAAATTTTCGGTTGCACCCTCTGATTATGACAAACTGGAAAACTATAGTGAAAGCTATACCTACGATAATTCCGGAAACCTGACTCAGTTAAAACATATTGCCAAATCGGCCTCCTGGACCCGCGATTTACCGGTTGAGGTGAATTCCAATCGTTTAACCGGTATTACGTACGATGACTCCGGGAATTTGCGTCAGGTTATGATCAATAAACCCGTGGCGCTGGATTATAACTGTTGCGAAAATCTGGTGCGCGCCGCTATTATTACCCGTCCGGAAGAAGAAGATGATGCCGATTATTATGTATACGACAGTGCAGAACAACGCACCAGAAAAGTGAGCGAAAGAATGGCAAACGGCGGTACTGTAAACATGATAGAAAGTACGGTATACTTTGGCAACTACGTCTTAAAACAACAGCAAACGGTTACCAATAATAATACTACCACCACTTTAGAACGCGAAACCTTACGCATTATGGATGGCGAAACCTGTTTATTGATTATGCACTACTGGAAGCTTGACGACAATAAAAAGGAAAAACAAACCGGCGACCGCTCATTCCGATGGCAGCTTTGTACCAAACTGGATTCCGTAGCAGTTGAAGTCGACGATCAGGCACTGCTGATTAGTTACGAAGAATATTTCCCGTATGGCGGAACGTCTATTATTGCAGGTCCGAATCAGCAGGAAGTGAGTCTTAAAAATTATCGGTATTCAGGAAAAGAACGGGACGATACTACCGGATTATATTACTACGGACATCGCTACTATGTTCCCTGGCTGATGCGCTGGAATAAACCCGATCCGGCCGGTGGCGTCGATGGTCTCAATTTATATGCTTTTTGTATCGGTAATCCGGTTAGCATGAAAGATGCCGATGGACTAAGTGCAGGTAGTAAGGGAGGAGACGCAAAAAAAACAAAGAGAAAAAAGGTTTCCGTATTAAGCGACAGCTCGGGAACCGATGCAGATGATGAATCTGATGGTGGAACGTCACCTAAAAAAGCCAGATTACTGAGTGCCTCCAAAAAGATTCGTAAAGAAAAAAGTCAAGGGCTGAAAGAGAAAATATCTTCTCGGCATGGTAGCAAAATGAAATTAGCCAAACGTGTCCATCAGTCCAATTTATTTACCGGAGTAACCGAGGAGATTGTCGCTCCTAATAAAGGGATGAGCCCCGAACGGTTACTGGTTCGTCATTTATCGACGGCTCTTTTGGCTCAGAACGAGGCGTTTACCGAAGTGCAGGCAGCAATCAATCATACTGAAAAAACGATTTATGTAGCCAGTAACAAAAAGCAAAATGAACTCAGTACATTATTGTCAGACACCCTTAAAAATTTTACCGTTCCGGATAAAAAAAACTATTCAGGACGTGTAGCCCGACATCTGGGTAAACTGGAAACCGAGATCAACGGAGCGTATCAAGATTATAAACTGGAATTTGTTAAAGGACACGAAGAACAACATGCCGAAACCAAAATTGTGGAAGCCGGAAAACAATTCAATTATATCGGCGGTACACGTCGACCTTGTCTGGCTTGCAGCTTGTTTTTCCAAATTCATAGTATTGCTACCACATCCTATGGTCAGCACCCTGGTGCTTATTGGGATTCTGTAGCGGCACTTCTTTCGTTGAGCCCTTATCAGGAACACCTGAGTATGACTACCTATGCAGGAATATATTATAAAAATTTCGGGTTATCTGCCAGTCAGGTACACGATTACGATACCGATAGTGAATAATGATATTAAAAAACAGTAAACCCACTACTCATGGAAGTAAAACAACTGATTCATAAATTTTATGAAGTAAATCCGGACGTAGATTTGCTAAAGGCCAATCTTCATAAGGAAGAGACCTTAGCCTCCATAAAGCTACCCAAAACCAAATCGCGTGCCACCGCAACCGACATGGTAGAACAGCTCAAACAAGTGGCTCGGGTGGTACGCTTACATCCGGAAGCGCAAACGAACAAAAAATTAACGGCTGATGTGATTGTTACTCTATACGAAAAATTCGATGGATTAAACTCGGCTCACGACATTGCCCGACAAAGCGGAGAAGTGTTTGTAAAACAATATACCGATGCTTTTGGTGGCCCCAAAGTAGCATCGGAGGTATACAAGAGAGCAGCTGAAGTAACCAATAATGTGGCGAATCTTACCAATGCAATTTTAAATATGTCGACACCGCTTTCTAAAGCGATATCGACTTCATCTGTCAGTGAAGAGGTAACCGAGTATTTTACTGGATTGGTAGGCTATCAGGAACTGTTTGGAAGTCTCAATTATTGCGATTGCCCGGAATGTAAATCGGTACTGGGACCAGCAGCCTATTTTGTTGATCTGATGCGTATTGTACAAAAATATATTACCGAGCCCAATACCGCTACCATACCACATGCAAGTGCATTGGCTGTAAGACGTCCCGATTTGGGAACGATACCGCTAACCTGCGAAAAAACAAATACCATCGTCCCGTATTTACAAATCATCATTGAGCGTTTGGAACAAAGTCTGTCGACCAGTTGGAAAATTGCGAGTACGACCGATTTGTACAAGCAACTTGCCGCAACGTATTATCCGTTTAACTTACCATTCCTGCAACCGTTAAGCAGCATACGGATTTATCTTGAGGAACTAAAAACAACACTGGCCGGGGTATTTGCCTGCCAACAGCTAACCGGCCCGCAATTGGCTGCCGAACAATTGCAAACAACCCTCGAAGGTTGGAATTTACTTAAAACGGCAACGGTAGATACCGCGAAATTACAAACCTATTTTGGGGTGGCGAAACTGGACGATCTGAATAGTTTTAAAGTCTTTTCTAAACAAACCGATTTACTGGTAACGCAAGTCCAGGATTTACTCTACCAAAATTTATCCGGGACCGAAATTACAGCCGGGCTGAATGCCCAGTTCTTTATCAATAAGGGATTAACCAAACCGGTTGTAGTGGGGAATACCGATTCGGTAAATACCATCGATAACCTGACGCCGGCGGCTCTGGATCAGATAAATCGCTTTTTACGCCTTACGTTACTTAGCGAATGGTCGTTTGATGATCTGGACTGGGCTTTACATGCTTTGAATAACGGAACACCGGAAATTAATGAAAGCATATTACAACTGGTACCAAAATTACAACAACTGGTTACCCGAATGAATAGTGATGTCGCTACGGTAAGTACCTATTTGTTTGATTTGAAAACTTACGGAATGGGGAACGATCCGGCACAGTCGGCAGCACCGTTTGATGTTGTATTTAATACCGGACAAACCACTTTATACCACCCTAAAAATAGCGCAACGGTAGCCTATCCGCTTAATAAAACCTATCTGGATACGCCGCTAAGTTGGGAATATGCTTCCAATAGCGGAAACAACCCGGCCAATGCGGTTCGTGTCGCTTCGGCTTTGGGCGTTTCGCAAAACGATTTGCAATTGCTGGTTTCGGCTTTATATAAGAGTACACCAACCATTGTGTTAAATGTACCTGCCATTTCGGCCTTGTCGCGCCATGTACGCCTGGCAGGATATTTTAAATTAAGCATCAAAGATTATCTGAGCTTTTTGAGTGTATCCGGAAAAGTACAACTGGTTTTTACAATTGATGAGCTGACGGCACTCATTGACAACAAAGAAGCACTGGCTACAGTGACCCGATTAACGTTAGAAGATCTCAATTATACGGTAAATGCGGTTGTATCGCCAACCGTTAACATTTTATACTATCCCGATAAAAGTGAAGCATGGCTTAAAACACTGCCGATACTTATTCCGGCATCCGATTCTGAAGACGATCAATTGATCAAACTTTACGAACAGGTTGGTGCGTTCTTCGGTATTCCATCCTCATTGGCGCAATCGGTTTTGGCACTTACTGTTACCAATCCACTTTCGGTATTCCTGAATCCCGATACGACCAATGCGATAAAAGCATTAAGTCTCATTTCACGTTGGTTGGTATGGGTACAAAAAACGGGAGTCAGTCAGGATTTACTCGATAACATTGCTGTCAGTAAAGCGGCTTATGGCATTACCGATACCACAAAACTAACGTTTGCAAATAGCATTGTATTACTTCAGTTCCAGTTTTTTACCGGTATTTATAATGATGTAAACAATCGGTTTTCAGACTACATGACGGCGATTGCCGGTAATAAAAATGATGTTGCCGCAGCCATTTTGTCGGAAGCAACCGGATGGGATGAATCGATAATCACAGCATTGTATGCCTTAAAATATACCAATCAGGTCGATCGCCTGTACAGCATGCAGGCCGTTATTACGTTGCTTAATAAAACAGGTTTAAATCTGGATGCTTTTCAGGAGTTACTTAGCCTGGCCGGAAAAGGTGTTGCCGACTGGGATACATTGGTAGCAGAGGAAAACAAATTATTAACCGCAATTCAGGCACGATATAATGTAGGAAGCGACTGGAATCAGCTGGCCGTACAAATTGGCGGTAAAACCGCATCGGCCCAAAGAGACGCTCTGATTGGAGCGACTATCTTTGCCCTGCGCTCGGCCGATGCCACTGCCTACATCCAGAATACACGCGATTTACACGACTATTTGCTTATTGATGTGGATATGTCGGATGTAGCACAAATTTCCTATATCAAAGAAGCGCTTAATGCGATTCAGTTGTATATGAACCGCTGTCGTTCGAAACTGGAAGCCGGTGTGGTACTTTTACCGATCCCTGAAGTTTGGTGGGAATGGATGATGAATTATCGGGTATGGGAAGCCAACCGCGAAATTTTCCTCTATCCTGAAAATTATCTCGATCCGGCTTTCCGTAGCTCCAAAACCGATTTGTTTAAACAACTGGAAAACGACCTGAAACAAAACGACATTACCGAAGGCAATGTAACATCGGCCTATATGAAATACCTGGAAGGCTTTGCAGAACTGGCAAAACTGGTGTATGTAGATGCCTATTATTGTAGAGTTTCCGACGATACCCGCGATAATCAGCCGACCTTGTTTCTGTTTGCACGCACCGCTACCAACCCGTATACCTATTATTATATCACAAGGGAGAGCGAAGGTACCTGGTCGCAATGGATTAAAATTGATCTGGCCATTAATGCCGTACAAATTACACCGGTTTATGCCTTTAATAAGTTGTTCCTGTTTTGGGTAGAACAAAGTGTTGCGATCGATAAAACACCGAATACCACTACCGAAAACATTGTGAAGGCCTCGATAAACTATACGTTTTATAATTTCCAGAATCAATGGGTACCGGCGCAATCACTGGTAAAAGACTATATTATCGATGTTAGTCCAAGTGCCTATAGAACTGCAAATAATAAACTTTTTCCAGACAATTTCTTCGACCCCAATAGTCTTTGGTGGAATAAAGTATATCCGCTCAAAATACAACAGGATAGTTTCTGGGAAATTACCAATGGCGGCAATCGATTTGAACAATTAGTGATTGCCTTCGGCCCAATGATTGATACTACGGTGCAATATCCGCAACCTGCCAATAATCCACCGAATGCCTCCAATCCGGCGGTTCAGATTTTTGAAAATCAGTTGTTTGAAACGGGGCAAAACTATAATTATGTCTATAATCTGGGTTATAAAGGGCAGTTACCGTTGTTTAAGCCGATTGTTTTAAACGATAGTCTGGATAGCAGTTATTTGGTAAATCCCGACGAAATCCTGTTTTTCGAAAAAGACAGTGATAAGAGTAACGATCTGTTTACTCCGCAAATCGACGCGACATCGGGACAAATGAATCTGATTAGTACTTCCCGTACGATTTACGATAATGATATTGCGGGGCAGATTATTACCCCGGCCATTCCAACGCCACAAACTTCCTTAAAGGACAGTTCTTTTATTTCGACCGATGCCGGTATTAATGCGACAGGTTCTAAAACGGTTTATAATACGTTGGTAGACTATGGTTATATCGATAGCAGCGGTATGCTGGGACGTTCTGATTATGCGGAAATGCGTACCGACGTGATGAGCATTTTTGAAGGCGATCCTGGTCAGCTTAAAAAGACACAGTTTGTAATGGGAGTCGTAAACAGAGCCAGTGGTTCCCGCTGGTTATCCCAAAACGTTCGGAATAAAAATTATGGATTGTTTACGATTAAAAACGCTGTAGGAACCTTTGTTTTTTATGGCGACAAAGAAGCGTTTTTAATGGAAGATCCGGATAAAGATCCGGTATTTATTTCCGATTTGTTGTTTAATGCCGACACCATGTTTTTGGAATCGTCGTTCCTTTCGTCGGGCGCAGGTATCGATGCCAGCGGATCCAGCCAGATTTACAATAATTTGATTGATTACGGGTATTTTACAGCCGACGGACAACTGGAACGCGGTACAACAATTGACGATCTGACTAAGGCGCTCAATGAGATGCTGGAAGGACAGCCGGATAAAACCGATAAGGTCGATTCGGTTATGGATGTATTAACCAATCAACCACTGTTTTATAATACTGATTTTATCTCTGACAGTGCCGGGATTAATGCCAATGGTTCTAAAAATATTTTTGATCAGCTTATGCAGGCCGGGTATCTGGATAAAAACGGCCGTTTAATGACGGATATTGATTTTAATGAGTTAACCGGTGTGCTTTACGATATTCTGGAAGGGCAACCGGATATTGATAAAAAAGTACGTTTTGTGGTACAGGTGTTGTATCAGGCAGAATACCCGTCGTCTATCGGATTCTTCCGAAGTTTGAACACCACTCCTTATGCGTGCGAATATAATTTTAAAGCGATACGTCTTACCACAGGAGCAATTCATAACCTTAGTGCCCGTATCTTTTCCGGTGGTGTCGACAAACTGTTGTCGCTCGAAAGTCAATTGATCCCGGTGGATCCGGAATTGCCTTTTAACAGATTTGGTTTTGAAGAACCGTATGTTATCGCTCCTGAAGCTCCCGATGGCGGACAGGTCGATTTTAACGGGGCGTATGAATTGTATTATTGGGAATTGTTTTTCCATGCGCCCATGTATATTGCCAATCTACTAAAGACAAATCAGGTATTTGATCAGGCCGAAAAATGGTACAAATATATGTACGATCCAACGGCGGCTCCGTATCTGGTAGAGGCAGATTCTTTTGTGTGTGCCACGATAGGAGTTACCGATTCGAGCCGTATTTACCGCGTTTTACTGGACAACAAATGGATTGATAGCGAAGGCTATGTGAGCAGTAAATTTACAGCCAAAACAAATCTGAATTCGATTCTTTCTTTCCTTCAGCCGGTACAAATTCAATCGGTAAAAAATGTATTGCTCAACCATCAGGTAGCGCGTGATATTTGCCGCGTATGGCAGTTTAATCCTTTCCGGAACCATACGGTAGCTTCGTTGCTCGAAAACATTACGAACGCCAAACAAATTGCAGCTTACAATCAGTATCCGTTCGATCCGCATGCTATTGCCCGTTTGCGTATTGGCGCCTACGAAAAAGCGATGGTAATGCAATTTATCGATAACCTGATTAAATGGGGCGACTGGTATTTTTCGCAGTACACCTGGGAGAGTAATACCACGGCGAATATGTTGTACATCTACGCTTATAGTTTACTGGGGCCAAAACCGGAGGACCTTGGACCGTGTCAGGCCGAGGATCCTGCGAATTTTAACGACATTGTAGCTCAATATGGTGACAATATACCGCAGTTTAAAATTACCCTCGAAGATCATGTTGGAAGTGGTTCCAGCGGATTAAATTTCCAACCGTATAACGATATTGATGCCTATTTCTGTGTACCCGAAAACGACAAACTCGAACAATACTGGGACACGGTTATCGATCGACTTTATAAAATAAACAATAGCTTAAATATTAATGGGATACCGCAACCATTGCAATTATTCGAACCGCCTATCGATCCTGGTTTATTGGCACGTGCTGCGGCGAGCGGTGGTAATCCGTTAAGTATTATGACGCAGAATGCGGCTATTCCGGCTTATCGCTTTGAGTATCTTATCGATCGGGTAAAAAATATCGCTGCTACATTAAGTCAGTTGGGATCCGGTTTATTAAACGCACTGGAACGTAAAGACGATTCGGCACTGGCCAAATTACAGGCCACACAGCAAAATGTGCTGCTTAATCTTAACACAATGATTAAAGAACAGGAGATCGAAGAGGCCAAACAAAACATTGCCGGTTTGCAACAAAATCTGTTAAGTGCTCAAAATCGTGAACAGTTTTACCAAAAGCAGTACGACGAAAACCTGAGTGCTCTGGAAATCGCCAGCCTGTCGTTACAAGGCGCGGCCATTTATCCGGAATCAGTTTCAATTGGAATTAACGGAATTTCAGTTGCCGGTTATCTGGCGCCGAATATCTTTGGTTTTGCCGATGGAGGGATGAAGTTTGGAGATGCCATTACTGCGGGCGCTCAGATGGCACAAACGACTTCGTCTATTTTAAACCAGAGTGCCGGAATTATTGCGACAACTGCTCAGTATAACAGACGACGTGACGACTGGAAGTTGCAACAGCAAACGGCGGCTTATGATGCGGCTCAAATTCAGGATCAGATTAATTCGGCTAATGCGCAATTACTGATCAACCAGCAAAACCTGGTGATTCATAAAAAAACAATTGATCAGGAGAATGCCTACGAACAATTCCTGACCACCCGTTTTACGAATATGGATTTCTATTCGTGGATGATCAGCCGATTATCGACCATTTATTTCCAATCGTATCAGCTTACGCTGGGAATGGCGCTGGCAGCACAATCAGCTTATCAGAATGAGATGAACAGTACCGAACAGTTTATTCAGTTCGATTACTGGGATACGCTTCACAAAGGATTGTTGTCGGGAGAAGCTTTATTATTATCGTTACAACAAATGGAACGCAGTTATGTGTTGAAAAACACGCGTACTTTCGAAATTGAAAAGACAATTTCCTTGCTGCAACTGGATCCGTTACAGTTTATGGAATTTAAAACAGGACTTCATTCGGGAGTAAAAGGAACGCTTCGTTTTAAACTTTCGGAACAGTTATTCGATTTTGATTTCCCGGGACAGTATCTGCGTAAAATCAAAACGATTTCGGTGTCGATTCCTGCCGTGGTAGGGCCTTACCAGAATATTAATGCGGTATTGCGGCAAACCAAAAATTATACCGTGATGGAACCTAAAATCAATGCGGTTAAATATGTTATGGATCCGGTTAATAATCCCGATCCGGGTAATGTACGCGTAGACTGGATTCCCAACCAGAAAATTGCACTTTCCAAAGGTATGGACGATAATGGTTTGTTTGTGCTCAACTTTAACGATAGCATGTACCTGCCGTTTGAAGGAACCGGTGCTGTTTCGGAATGGGAATTAAACCTGCCGCCGGAAACCAATCATTTCGATTTTAATTCAATATCCGACATTATCGTAAAAATCAGCTATACGGCTTACGAAGATATGGGACAGTTTGCCACCGATGTAAAAAATCAGTTGCAATCCCAGAATCCACCGTATCCGTATCAGGTAGCCAAACAAATTGTATTGCAACAGGCTTTTAGTGGTAACTGGTATCAGTTTATGCATCCGCAGCCGAATCCGGTAACGCAATCGATGGTGTTTAGTTTAACCGATGCTATTGTGCTGCCAAACCTTAAAAAGGTAGCATTACAATCGGTAACAGTGGTGGTGCAAACTCAAAATAACACAACGGTTTCCGATAAACAAGCGGGTAGCTTCTTAACTTTAAAACAAACGGGTAAAAGCGATCTGAGTATTCCGATAATGAATAATGTAGGAACGGTTGCTCTTAGCGGGCCCTTTGAGGCAGAAACGGCAGAACTTCTATTTACGATCGCCAATACACCGGATGAATTGCTTACGGCTGATAAGAAACAACTGGATCCGAACAGATTAAGCGGACTGCTCATTATTATTAACTATACGTCCAACGTATTTGCAAAACAATAAAATTCATCATCAAATAAATATTAACCTTTAAACTTTAAATTATGGCATGGGAAGAATGCGTAACATCAATTAGGGCGAACCTTGACCCTAACGCAAAAGAAGTAAATCAGGTAATCTGGACAGGGCCAAACAAACAGGTTACAGAAGACAATCTGGAAACCGATAGTTTTTCGGCGAGTAAGCCGTTTGCCTTGATTTGTCCGGACCGTCACTGTCAGGATTACGGCGATTTTTCGCCTCAGGCACACGCTTTATGTAACTGTAAAGACGTGAACGGAAACCCAATTCCGGATTGTGTTCCTAAAAATGTATTATACCCTTATCCGAGTGGTGTTTGTTTGAACATCGACAATCCATCGGATTATAGTACCAAACGGGGACGGGCTTGTACTAAACAAGGTGATAGCTATTATGCATTAACGTGTTTCTGTTGTTGTTCGTGTTATGCGAACGGTACCAAAATTGCTATTCCGACGGGATTCAAAACGATTGAGTATTTTCAAACGGGAGATGAGGTATTAACGGCATCACTGGCAACAGGATCATTGAAATGGAATACCGGAAAAGTGGCGTATAGTATGGGTACCGGGCCAGACGGACATCAGTCGGCCATGGTATATATGCACTATGGTGACGACGATCGTCAGATTATTGTAACTCCGGATCAGTTGTTTTTAATGAGTACCGGAAAATTAAAACGTAGTGATCGTTTGGTTCCGGGTGTGGACGAATTGGTAAATGAGTGGGGCGATGCGGTGCCGATTCACGAAATCAGTATCGGAGAATATATCGGTGGGGTACACCATATTTCTACTGCTGCTGCTTTCGATGGCGTTATAGACGGACACTTGTTATTGTCGGAAGGGGTTGTCTCGGGCGATTTTACCTTACAGGCCAATTCGGGTCAACTTATCGATATGGGGGTAATGGAAGACCATAAAGAATTGCCTAAAATCGGTTCGGAAGAATACGAGAAAAAGTATTCGCAATTATCGAAAGAATACTATGGTGTAATGCATATTACGGCATTAAGCGACGGAAGAAGAGAAAAAGTACAGCGTCCGCAAAAATTCTATCTGCATGGCGAACGTTCGATCACTGTTCCGAATACAGCCGCAGCATATCTGGACGTTGCTCAGGCAGCGGATGTGTACAATAATGCACCGCGTTGGAGTTTTGAAGATATTGGAATGAACAGCTCGCTAATAAAATATGTATTGCGTCTGTTTAAAGGGTTTTTCCCGGAAATCAATTTCTATTACGATCAGTCAAACGTAACGCCTAATGCATATGCTTTTGTACTGATGGACATGCAGTATGTGGTATTAACGGGTGGTTTAACGCGTTTAAAAGGAATGGATCAGGAAGGATTATCGTTTATATTGGCGCATATGATTTCGACGCTTCAAAAATCGAATCCGACCGGGGCTAATGGCTGGACTTCAGTGGCTATGGCTGATTATTACAGTATCGGTTTCCTAATGGATATTTATTTCGGGAAAAATTTCGGAACCATGTACAATCCTGGAATTAAACAATTGGATACTTCGTTGTTTAAATATATTTCGCCCGAAAATCAGGAGTATACAAACGATCCGTATAAGCCTACAGTAGATACACGTTTCGACGCACTGGATGCGGGTAAAGCAATGGATTTCCCACCTGATGGAATAGGAGGTCCAACAGCCGGTGGATTGAAAGTTGTAGATGTTAAAGCATTCCCGCCAATGGTAGGGGCATTTAGCTTTGTGAGTCAGGATATTGACGAAGCAGCATCGGAAAACGCATTCCGTTTGTTGATACAAAACAAAGAGGTGACTGTTGATGGCGAGGTTTCTCCGGACTTTACCGTGAATACCGACCTGAACTTTTTATTCCCTGATGTTTCGGATAAAAATCAACGAGACATGATGACCGAACAGGTTCGCAGTAGTCTGATTCACGCGATGGGACTTATTCAGTTGGAATTTAACGATCTTGTCAATCCGGCTTCGGCTTCCAGCTACCACGATTTTACACTCGATCCGGATGCCCGTATCGATAGTGTTGTGGCCAAAACCAATATTCCTGTGGTGGAAATTGCCGCCGAAATTAAACGTGGTGTTGAATATACGTTGACCACATCGACGAATGTTCGTTCGTATAACGGATCAACAATTGATCTACAACAACGATCTATTTCTTTTAAAATCTAAAAGAGACGATTACTATCGCGGCCGGTAATCTCGCCGACCGCGATTTTTAACTAAAAAATTGAATCTATGGAACTGAATGAACTAAAAGAAATGACTGATATTAATGAGGCTTGTATGCGTTTTAGCGAAATTTTAGGATCGTCGAAACCTGTTCCGGAAGGGGTGTTATATGCCGCACTTGAAGATGAAGATTATGCACGGAATTTATTACTGGCTCGTAGAAGTCCTGAATTGATAAATATGCTATTAGCCCAACGGGCCTATTACCGTCCGAAAACAGTTGTACCGCAAGAAAAAAAGCAAAGCGGCTATACCAACCTGCAATTGATTGAAAAGCTAGGAAAATCGATGTGGAAATGGGGTTTGGTTGGTTTTTCTACCGTAACGGAAGAGGTGTATAACAAACGACTGGCGGCTTGTGCTTCGTGTGATCAATTAGAAGAAGCCCCCGATCAATTGGTGTATAAAATCAGCTTAAAGAAAAATGAAGATAAACGCACCTGCAAAACCTGTGGTTGTGTTGTGGCCCGGAAAGCAAGGTTAACAAACGATACCTGTCCCCGGGAAGATACCGGAAACCCCGGATTTAATCGTTGGGGTGAGTAAACACCATCCCTGCAAAGATTCTTTGCAGGGATGGTGTTTTTAATCGATATAAATCGAAAAATACAGATTATTTAATAAAAAGTATTTTTCTCTCCGCCAGTTGGGAAACTAAAACAAAAAACGATGCATTAAAAAAACATATTTTCCTGTAAACAAAAAAATAACTGTAAATCAATTATTACAGTTATTTTTTATAGGTATGTGGAGAATACGGGATTCGAACCCGTGACCTTTTGACTGCCAGTCAAACGCGCTAGCCAACTGCGCCAATCCCCCAATTCTAAAGCGGTACAAAAGTAAGTATTTATATGATATACACAACTATTTTATTAGTTTTTTTATCAGAATTAATTAGCATTTCTAAAAATAGAAGCTTTATAAAATACTCTATAAAGAATAATAGGCTAACTGACTTTTAAAATATTCGACACTATCCCACGAAGTGTGTAAGTTAAAAATTTAGGGCTTGGATTTTATAATCTGAGCCTTTGTTCAAAAATAAGCATAAACTGGTTAAGAACAATACCCCAATTTTGAATTGGCATGGTCCATTTTTTAGTAGATTCTTTTAAAGCGAGATACACTGATTTCATTACGGCATCATCTGTAGGAAAAGACATTTTGTTTTTGGTGTATTTTCTGATTTTTCCGTTGAGATTTTCAATTAAATTTGTGGTATAAATGATTTTTCGCTTGCTTTTCGATTTATAAAGAATTTCTTTCAGTACCAGTGGTTATGTATTTTTCAGTGGCCTGAACCTCTTTAAACCATTTATCAAACCTCCGATTCAGTGGAACTTCTGTCACAGAATCTTTTATCTCACCACTGATTAATTCGTTCAACCTTGTTTCCAGAGCTGAACCTAAAGATTGAATGCGATCTTCCAAAATAGATTGTACATTTTCATTAAATTTTGCTTAGCTAGGTCTAATTTCCAAATAAATTAAGCCAAAGTATTCATATAAATAAGTAATATTAATTTATAGTACATTAATACTCTTTTATTATTTTGTATTAGTATATTTGTAAACTAAATTAGCTTTTATGAATTACAACCTCATTCAGGAAGTTATAGAATTGGTGCAGCAATTCGAAACTGAAAATGATAATAATATCAGTTACAGGAATGACCTAAGTGGTTTTAAAGAATGGATGTCAGACTGTTTTGATCATCATTCAGAAAATGAAACTCATTGGGAAGGAAAAGAGAATGGGAGAGGTGCTGATAGTGTCATTTGTACTTTTTTAACTCATATGAGCAGATATGCAAAATTATATTCAAAATCTGCTATCAGAGATTCCATGTTTTCAACTCAGGAAGATTTCATTTATCTGATTACCCTGAAGTCATTTGGGGCAATGTCAAAAGATGGATCTAATCAAGAAAAATGTACATGATAAACCAGCAGGGATACAGGTAATAAACAGATTAATCCATCATGGCTGGGTTGAGCAGACCGACTCTGATATAGATAAGCGTACAAAAGTCATCAGGATATCAGGAAAGGGATTTGAGATACTTAAAGGCCTGATGGACAAGATCCGTAACGCTTCTCATATCGTATCAGGAAATCAGTGCTATACGGAAAAAATGGAGCTTCTCCGTCTGCTTACTAAACTGAATGAATTTCATTATTCTGTTTATTGTAAAAATCCAGATCATAAAGATCTTCTTGATGCTGCTTATCATCAGATAAATAAAAATTAAAGGCTGGTAAAGTTGCTTACCAAACAATCAAGTAAAAAAGAATAAAGAAGCAAATCATGAAAGCAAAAAAATCAACGAAGAGAATTGCAGTGATAGGTTCAGGATTCTCCGGCATGTCAGCAGCGGCTTATGCAGCAAAGGCGGGTAATGAGGTGCATGTTTTTGAACAGCATTCTGAACCCGGCGGGCGGGCACGGCAGTTTAGAACTGAACAAGGTTATATTTTTGATATGGGACCAAGCTGGTATTGGATGCCGGATATTATTGATGACTTTTTTAAAGATTTTGGATTTCAGACAAGTGATTTTTTCGAACTTATTTCGTTAAATCCCCAATTCGAAATGATCTTTTCTGATGAGAAAATATCAATTCCTGAAAAAAATGAAGATATACGTAATTTATTTGAACAAATAGAAAAAGGAGCATCCATACAATATGATAAGTTTATGCAGTCTGCCCAATTTAAATATGAAATAGGAATGAAAGAATTTGTTACCAAACCTTGTGACAGCTGGTTTGAGTTTTTTTCTTTAAAAATTGCAGGAAGTGCATTTAAACTTGATCTGTTGAGTAATTTCAGAAAATATGTTTCCGGCTATTTCTCTAATCCTAAATTGAAATGTCTTATGGAATTTCCGGTCATATTTCTTGGTGCTTCTCCTGAAAATATTCCGGCGCTTTATAGTCTGATGAACTATGGGGGGTATGTATTAGGGACCAAATATCCAATGGGAGGCTTCCATCAGTTGGTATTGGCAATGCAAAAGGTTGCCGAAAAACAAGGGGTAACGTTTCATTTCAATCAGGCAGTTCAGAAAATCAATACAGAGAATGGAAAAGTAACATCACTGAATATTAATGGTGAAAATTATAAATTTGATGCTGTCATTGCTTCGTCAGACTATCATCATACTGAAACCCTGCTTCCGGAATCCGTCAGAAATTATAACAGTAAATACTGGGATACCAGAGTATTGGCGCCTTCCTGCCTGATTTATTATTTAGGAATAAAAGAAAAGATTCCCAACTTAAAGCATCACACCTTATTTTTTGAAAATGAATTGGAAGATCATATAGACTGTATCTACAAAAATAAGAAATGGCCTGATAAACCTCTTTTTTACTGCTGCTGTCCTTCTAAAACAGATCCCCATGTTGCTCCTGAAAATGGTGAAAATTTATTTCTATTGATGCCACTCGCTCCAGGAATACATGATAATGAAGAGATCAGGGAACAGTATCTTGATGAAATGCTCCTCAGGGTTGAAAAACATACGGGGGCAAAAAACCTCTGTTCAAAATTAGAATATAAAAGGAGTTACTGTGTAAGTGATTTTATTGCTGATTACAATGCTTATAAAGGTAATGCTTATGGGCTTGCCAATACATTGGGACAAACAGCGGTATTGAAACCCAAGATCAGAAATAACAAGATTAAGAATTTATTTTATACAGGACAGTTAACCGTTCCCGGACCCGGAGTTCCACCTTCAATTATTTCCGGAAAAATAGTAGCTAAAGAAGTCAATAACCTGAAATTAAAAGAATATGAAAAAATTGTTTGATGAATTGTCTTACGAAGTGAGCAAAAAGACTACCCAAAAATACAGTACCAGTTTTTCATTAGGAATATTGGCTTTAAAACCCTCTATAAGATCAGCTATTTATGCTATTTACGGATATGTACGTCTTGCTGATGAAATTGTTGACAGTTTTCATGAGTATGACAAGGAGAAACTGCTTTTGAGATTGAAATCGGAAACAAACCATGCGATTGACGAGGGAATATCCCTTAATCCTATTTTGCAGTCTTTTCAGGAAACGGTGAGGAATTACCGGATTGAAAGAACTCTTATTGATCAGTTTTTATACAGCATGGAGATGGATCTGCATAAAATTAATTATGATTCGGAATTATACAGCCAATACATTTACGGGTCTGCTGAGGTCGTTGGACTGATGTGCTTACAGGTATTTACAGAAGGAAGTAAAGAAAAATTTGAAGAGCTGAAACCTTTTGCTATGAAGCTGGGATCAGCATTTCAAAAAGTAAATTTTTTACGAGATCTGAAAGATGATTATCAGATATTAGGACGCAGCTATTTTCCCTCAGTAGATATGTATGTCTTTGATAACTCTGTGAAAAATGAAATTGAAAAAGAAATTGAATACGAATTTAAAGAAGCATTGACAGGAATCAAAAAATTACCCAATTCTTCAATGTTTGGGGTATATTTAGCATATAGGTATTACTTGTCATTATTTGAAAAGATAAAGAAAACGAGCTCTCAGAAAATTTTGCAGGATAGAATAAGAATAGCAAATTCTCAAAAAATATTTCTGGCATTAAAAAGCTACATCCGGTATAAGTCAGCCTATCTATAAAGGAAATATGAGTATAAAGGAACACCGGGTTAATAACTATAACTACTTTTAAACAGAAAAATAATGGCTTATCAATTACATAGAGAACAGCAGTTAAATTGTGATAAAGAAACTGCATGGAAATTCTTTTCCTCCCCTCATAATTTATCAAAAATAACACCTGAAACGATGAATTTTATTGTGATGTCGGACTTCGGGAGTAAGGCTATTTATGAAGGAATGGAAATCAATTATAAGGTCTCTCCTTTATTGGGTATTCCCATACATTGGAAAACAAAAATTATTCAGGTGGACGATCATAAGAGCTTTACCGATTTTCAGGAAGCGGGGCCCTATAAATATTGGAATCATCATCATGAATTTGTTCCAAATGAAGAAGGTATTCTGATGAAAGATACCATAGATTACGAATTGCCTCTGGGAATTTTAGGAAGAATTGCCCATAATCTGTTTGTGAGAAAAAAACTGAATGACATATTTGATTTCAGATATCAATTTCTGGAGAATTTTTTTAATGAAAAATAGAGTTAGGATGAATTTTTTAATCGTTTTATCAGTCTTTATTTTAATGGAAGGGGCTACCTGGATTATTCACCGGTATGTTATGCATGGTTTTCTGTGGATATTACACCGGGATCATCATGATCATAGTAATGATGGTCCGCTTGAAAGAAATGATTGGTTTTTTATAATCTTTGCTACCCCTGCTATAGCCCTATTGTATGTAGGAGTAAGGCAGGAATTCAGTTCTCTGTTTTTTATAGGTCTTGGAATCAGTCTCTATGGAATGGCTTATTTCTTTGTACATGATATCTTCATTCATCAAAGAGCTGAAATTTTCAAAAAAACTCGAAATCCATACCTTCTTGCAATAAGACGTGCCCACAAACAACATCATAAGCATCTCGGAAAAAAAGATGGAGAATGTTTTGGATTTCTTTGGGTTCCTGTTCAATATTTTAAAATGTATTTTAATAAAAAATGATACCTTACACCTATCTTCTCATTAATTTTTTTACTGTTATCATCTGTTTTATAGCTTCTTTTGACAGGAGAATCCGGTTTAACCAATATTTTGGCACTTTTTTGTTGTCCAGCACCATTGTGGCTATACCATTTATTATTTGGGATATTTGGTTTACCAAAATGGGAGTGTGGTGGTTTGATGTTAAATATACGTTGGGCTTTAAAGTAATAGGGCTTCCTGTTGAAGAATGGCTGTTCTTTTATTGTATTCCATTTGCCTGTGTTTTTACTTATTATTGCGTGGACAAATTTTATACTATGAAATGGGCTCATGCATTCAATAATCTTATTATATTCACATGGGTTATTTTTCTGGGGGTTGCGGGCCTTTTGTATTATGATAGGATTTATACTTTACTGACTGTTATTGTTACTGTTTTTACACTTTGTTATTTACATTTTATTGTTAAAAGTGAATGGATAGGTCAGGCTACTTTTATTTATTTGATTTTGATACCCGGATTTTTTGCCGTAAATGGAATACTTACAGGTTCAGTAATCCCGTCACCGGTAGTGAATTATAACCCTGAAGATTTTATTGGGGTAAGAATGTTCACTATTCCGGTAGAAGATTCCGTTTATGGATACAGCCAATTCTTATTAAATATTTACTTCTTTAAAATTTTAAAAAAGTATATTAACGATGAGAAATAAAAGCAAAATCATCCAATGATCATCCAAGTGCATGCTCTGGACCTGATAATTGTTGTATTTAAAATTTTGGGATGTTAGGATTTTGATGCTTTTTAAGCACCAAAGCCGACATCAAAATTCAGAAAAAGTCTATGTAATGAAATATATAGCTTGCACAAAAAATCTGTGAGTTTTTCAAAATGCTTTTCAATATTACCAGGTCTTTATGATTCCCGAAAACCGGTATCAATACGGCAAATTTCGACAGTTCCCACTTCTGAACCTCCTGTAGTATCTGCTTATTCAGACTTAAGTCTATTAGCAACTTTTTGTGTTGACTTCTTCCAGTTGGCATAACCAGTAAAGCCCCTTAATCCCTAAATCTCCGAATTTCATCTTCCAATTATAAAAAGCGGTCTCAATTATGCCCATTTTATGGACAGCTTGTTCAACTTTAATTCCTGTCTCTGACTTTACAAATACAATCTGACTTTCTGCAAATCTGCTCTTTTTTATAAGCTTGTCTTTATCCTACTTTTGTGGAGGTATTTTTTTAAAATCGTTAATTTTATATTGATTTTTTTAATATTTTTTCAATTTATTTTTTATTATTAAGTTTTTAATTAAATATTTTGTTTTATTTGTTGTTAACTTAATATTATATACATACCTTCACCAAGTGGAGAATAATTTTAATTGACGATGATTTTATTAAGAATTATATATACAATTTTCTTTGTGCAACTAATTCATTTTATACATAAGGACTTTTTTTGTAACCTCTTTATATCCATAAGGTAACTGAAATTTCCTCGGCCATATTTTCCATTTTATTTCTATTTAGAATAAAAATTTCCGACGTTAAATCTGTATTTGTTTGTTAGGCTGGCAATAATAACCTAATCACTACTTGAACTTAGAAAAGCTTTAAAATAACTATAAACTTTTGTCAATTCTATTTAAAACAAAGAGGAGAGACTATTACGATCAATAGAGTATATAATTGAGATATCTAATAATCATGGAAAGCATAAAAATTTTATATAATACTATAGAAACGGCTATTGATGGCATCATTATTATTGACCGAAGGGGTAGGATAGAAAGCCTGAATCCTTCTGTTTTGAAAATATTCGGTTATGTAGAGGAAGATCTCTTAGGTGAAAATATTTCGATCTTGATGTCGGAACCTGATAAAAGCAGGTATGAGAATCATTTAATTTATTGCCAACATACAGAAAAACGAATATGTTTAGAGAAGGAAAGAGAGGTCAGGGGATTAAAAAAAGATGGCAGTCGGTTTTACTTCAGATTTGCAGTGACCGAAATACAGTTGCAGAGCAGAATTATTTATACCAGTTTTATCCATGATCTTTCAAAAGAAAAAGAAGCGGAAGAATATCTTAAAAAATATACCAGTGAGCTTGAGGAGATAGTCGAAAGCCGAACACAACATCTAGAGCAAATGCTTTTTACATTAGAAAAGTCAAAAGAAGAAACCAGCATATCTCTTGAAAAAGAAAAAGACCTCAATCGAATGAAAAGCCGTTTTGTATCAATGGCATCACATGAGTTTCGGACTCCCTTAAGCTCCATGCAATTATCAGTTGTATTAATAGAAAAATATCTCCAAATTTCAGATAGTGATCAGATATTAAAACATCTTCATAAAATAAGAAATACAATTACCTGTCTCAATGCTATACTTAATGATTTTCTTTCTTTAGAAAAACTAGATATAGGAATTCTAAAACCTTATAATGAATCATTTGATATTGTTCAGTTTTCTAAGGAACTCACTGAAGAAATGCAGCTTACTACTAAAGAAAATCAAATCATTATTTACCAGCATACAGGGGCATACAGCAAAATACATATAGACAAAAACCTGTTAAGAAATTGTTTGCTGAACTTAGTTACTAATGCTATAAAATATTCGGGAGAACATACGCTGATAGATTTTTCTACGGAAATAAATGAAGAGGAATATAGTTTCACCATAAAAGATAATGGATTGGGAATACCTCTAGAGGATCATTCTTTTATCTTTCAGCCATTTTTTAGGGCGCATAATATAGGTGATATTTCAGGAACAGGCTTGGGACTTAACATCGTACTCAGGTATGTAGATCTACTGAAAGGTGAGATTCACTTTGAAAGTGAACCAGGAGTTGGGACCAGGTTTACACTGTTATTTAAAAATAATAATAGCAATAATACTTTATAATTCTAATGAAAAAAAACTGCATATTAATCATTGAAGATAACGAAGATTTTCGTGAGAATACTTTGGAAATTCTTGAGCTTGCCGATTATGAAGTATTTCAGGCTGCTAATGGAAAACAAGGAATAGAAATGGCTATTAAACATATGCCTGATGTTATTTTATGCGATATTATGATGCCGGAACTTGATGGATATGGAGTATTGTATCTTTTGAGTAAAAGAGAAGACACGGCATTAATACCTTTTATATTTATTACCGCAAAAACCACCAGAACAGACATCAGAAAAGGTATAGAAATGGGGGCAGACGATTATCTTACAAAACCGTTTGATGATATTGAACTTCTGAGCGCTATAGAAAGCAGAATAAAAAAGAAGAATCGTCAGAAAAGTCTCTACAGCTCTAATCTCAGTAAGATAACAAATTTGTTTCAAGATTCACATGGTCTCGATGAATTAAAAAAATCGTTTAATCATCGGAAAATTAAATTACTTAAAAAAAAACAAGTCGTTTATTTTGAAGGTGATACAGCAAATGCTATTTATTTAATTCTATCAGGTTCAGTAAAAACTGTAAAAAATACAGATGACGGTAAAGAGCTTATGACAGGAGTTTATAATCCAGAAGATTATTTTGGAATTACCTCTATTTTCTCTGGAAAAGAATATAAGGAAACTGCGGAAGCATTAGAAGATACAACATTATGTTCTGTTCCAAAGGACGTTTTAGATACGTTGGTTTATAAATATCCGGACATCGCAGAAAAATTTATTGCAATTTTAGCAAAGAATGTTGTTGATCATAACGAACAGTTATTGCAGATGGCCTACTATTCTGTAAGAAAAAGAATGGCAGAAGTGCTGCTTAAACTACATACTGTTCAATCTGATACACAGGTAGGGTTTGAGATTTCCCGGGAAAATCTTGCTTCTATGTCTGGCATGGCCAGTGAAACGGTTAGCAGAATTCTCAGTGATTTTAAAGCAGAAATGCTTATTGATAGAAATGCTGGAACGATTAAAATACTTGATATTTTACGTCTTCAAAAACTTAAGAACTAGCATCTCTCATATTATAAGGGGAATCATGAAAGGAGCAGTGAAGTTGTTGAGGAAGGATAATGTTCAATTTTAGTGTAGCAAAAAATTCCATAATATTCTATTAAAAAGAGACAAAATCAGATGTGATTTGAAGTTTTTTTAATTGTAAATTAAATCATAAAGTGAAGTGTTTTCCACTTAGAGATGGTATTTTTGCTCATTTTAAAATGACTTGCCAGTTCAGAGTTATTTAACTTATTTTTTTTCTGATATTCTAAAATTTCTATAATATCTTTTTTGTTGTATGAACGGAGGGATTGATTAAGTTTTTGTGTGTTTTTATTTTCATTACCAAATATTTTTTGATTAAGATAGATAATATCAAGAGTGGATAATTCCTCCTTATTAAGCATATTTTTACATTCTTCTTCTTTTTCAGGGTAGTTGAAGAGTATAATATCTTTGAAAATTCTCTTATAATCCGGAACTATAAAATGTTGTTTTTTAGTGAGTCGGCTTCTTTTCATTATAATGTATTTTACTATTTTTATGAGTCTTCTGAATTTTTATATTTGGCGATCCATTTATAAAGTGTTGTTTTTGGAATTTTATAATCATCTATAATTTGACTTTTAGTTTTTTTGTTAGTCTCAATAAGCTTGAGGATAAAATAGATTATTTCTTTAGTGTATATACTTTTTCTAAACTGGGGCAGAGCTGATTTTTTAACTTTAGAAACGTAAGGATGCTTAAATGGGGCTGGTGGTGAATAGAGAATAAGATGCTGAGAATATAAACGAAAAAAATCATAGTCAAGAAGTTTACACCATTTTAATAAATAATCACTGTTTAAGGCAGGACTCATATACATTTGGTTAATTTCTTTTTCACCACAATCAAAAAAATTGCATATTCGGGTTATTCTTATATTACTTTCGCTGACTCTTTTTTGAATGAATGAGCCTATATGAATGGTTTTTATATTTTCCATAAGATCATGGTAAATGATTTTTAATATTCTCATGTAACAAGATAATTGAAGTTTTACTGTCAAAAAACTTAGAACAATAGCAAGAGAGAATCTATTAGTTTTTTCTTTATTAAGAACCTTTAAATGAAGGAAGGATTGATGGGGTTTATATTTTAAATTATTATTAAGCCCCTCTTAATGTTTGGGAACACATTCTCTCTCATCATTTATGAAATAAAACTGAGGGGCTTATTAAAAATTAGATTATAAAAATATTCTATTTCTTATGGAGCTCGATGAGCTTTCTATCGTTTTCAAAATAAATTATTTTTAGATTAATAAGTCAAATGTATGGAAGAAAACGTTTTTACAAAGTGACTACAATTCTATTTTAGAATGATCTTCATCACTTTTTCCCAAGTATCAAGATATCAATGATTCAGAAAGTGACTATTTTAAATTAATTATGTTCATTCGGATCTATCTTCCTATGTTCATAAAAAAGGTTTAAAGGGAAAGTATACAGGATGGTACCAGCAGGGGAATTGGTAAAATTGATTTTGCCGTAAAGCGAAAAAATACAACAAAATGCTATAAACGCTAATAAGTATCTGTTGTTATGGCCTATAGATCTGTTCTGAAAAAAACAACTTACAGTAGTTAGTCGTTGAAAAAGATAAAATTTATAGTAAAACTATTGTCTAAATATTCCCTTATTGGTGATTTTTAGTGCTTCAAGAAATATTTTTCAGAAAAATAGTAATCAGAATCATATTTCTAGATGATCTGTAGCATTTTCCAGAATTCAGCCTACTCTTAGATTTGTAAATATTTAAAATTATAAAGAGACAAACAACATTTGTACTCATATAGATAAAAAGAATATATGTTTAAGTAGACACTTCCTATTAAAATAAAGATGAAAATATCTGTCATCAATTTCACTGATTAATGATTTAATTAATGCTTATTCTTTAACCATAAAAAATTCTACCATGAAAATTTTTAATTTATTTATCTGTATCATGTCCTCTGCTTGGTGTTTTTCTCAAGTCGGAATAAATACAGCAACACCAAATGTTAACGCTGATCTTGAATTAGCATCTACTAATAAGGGGCTTCTTTTGAATAGAGTTGCATTGAGCGCTACAACTACCGGAGTATTTAGTGCCGGTATGGTTGTTTATAACACTGAAACGATTAATGATGTAACTCCGGGCACCTATATCAGTAATGGTACAGTCTGGACCCGGCTTACTGATGCACAAACATTGAGCTCATCTTTATCTACTGTTTGGAAAACAACCGGAAATGCTAGTACAGTTACAGACTTTATCGGTACTACTAATTTACAGCCTTTTATTTTTAAAACAAATAGTATTGAAAGAGCGAGGATCGCATCAGATGGTACTATTGGAATCGGAACTGTAACTCCTCAAGGTATTGTTGACATTTCTTCTGCGAACTCCACATTAGTATTACCGCGAAACATTAATCCTCCGACTAACGTAAATTCCGCGGTGAGCGGAATGATTATTTATGACACTACTTATAAAACTTTACGATACTTTAATGGTGTTCAGTGGAGTACTGTTATTTCTTCACAAACTTTAACAACGGCCAATGAGGGAGTTGTTCAAATGAGAAGCGGAGCAGGAATACAACCGACATTCTTATTTAAACCTTCTGGAGGGGTTCCTTTGAGTACATATGTAAATGTTACCTACCAAGCTCCTGTAAATATTGTGACAGATTTTGCACCTTTTCCTACAACCAGCTGGCCGGAGAATATTGGCACTCCTACTGTAGCCGATATCTACAGTCAGACAAATGGTAATTTTTTTGAAAATTCTATTCCGGGGCAAACCCATACATGGCGTATTATAGCAAGTTACAGCGGTAAAAATAACGGATCCGTAGCATATGTAACAGCTAATTTATCCAATCTGGTTGCTCCTTCAACATTTTCTATAGACCAAACAGTTGTTGCTCCCAATGGTGTAACTACAGGAGATCTTGTTTTTTATTTAGTTACCGTCCCTGATTCTATGTCTCTTGCCAACGGATATTCCCTTAAAATAAAATCTGATACCGCAATGGATGTTACGATTACCAGCGTAACAAGGATTTCTCAGGCAAAGGATTAATCATTTATATGCGCTTACTTGATAGAATATGCAACCTTTGGTAAGAAGTGACAACATGATGCACCGTTTCGAGATTATTTTTCTAAAAGTAATATAGATCTATTTTTATTAAAAATACAAAACAAAGAATGAATTGTAAATATCGTGAATTGTTTACCGAAAACAGGACTGAATATAAGTTCAACCTAAACTTGAACCCCTGAGATTAACAATAGAGCAACCAATACCCATTCTTAATTTTACTAATCGATTATTTAACTAGTTATACTTTAACCATAAAAAATTCTACCATGAAAATTTTCAATTTATTGATCTGTATCATGTCCTCTACTTGGTGCTTTTCTCAAGTCGGAATAAATACAGTTACACCTAACGCTAACTCAGATCTTGAATTGGCATCTGTTAATAAGGGACTTCTGCTGAATAGAATAGCATTGAATTCTACAACTACCGGAGTATTTAATGCCGGTATGATAGTCTATAATACCGCAACCATTAATGACGTAACTCCAGGTACCTATATCAGTAATGGTACAGTCTGGAGCCGGATTACTGATTCACAAACATTGAATGCTGCCTCTTGGAGAACAACTGGGAATTCTGGTACTTCAACAAACTTTGTGGGAACTAATAATCTTCAGTCTATAATTTTTAAAACCAATACTAATGAAGCAGCAAGAATGGGATCAGATGGTAAATTTGGAATCGGCACACCGAACCCGCAAGGTGTTGTTGACATTTCTTCTGCGAACTCAGCATTGGTATTACCCCGGAATATAAGTCCCCCGACTAATGTAAATTCACCAGTTAATGGAATGATTATTTATGATTCTACCTATAAAACATTACGATACTTTAATGGTATTCAATGGAGTACTGTTATTTCTTCACCAACTTTAACAACGGCTAATGAGGGAGTCGTTCAGATGAATAGTGGGGATGGAATAAAACCTACATTTTCATTTAAAGCTTCCGGAGGAATTCCTTTGAGCATTTATCAAGATATTTCCTATGAGACCCCTATAAATGTTCTGACAGACTTTTCTCCTTCGCCTACAACAAGCTGGCCGGAGAATATTGGGATTCATGTTGTAGGGGATATGTATAATCAGACGAATGGTACGTTTTTAGAAAATCCCATTCCGGGACAAGTCCATATATGGCGTATTATTGCAAACTACAGTGGTAAAAATAATGGAGCCATAGGATATGTAACAGTTAATTTATCAAATCCACTTCCTCCTTCAACATTTTCTATAGACCAAACGGCTGTTGCACCAAACGGTGTAACTACGGGAAATCTTGTTTTTTATTTAATTACTATAGCTGATTCTTTATCTATTGGCAGCGGATATATTATTAAAATAAAGTCTGATACCCCAATGGATGTTACAATTAATAGTATAACAAGGGTTTCTCAAGCAAAGGATTAATCCTATATTGATGTTTTTCTTTCTGTTTCTTATCAAAAAAGAACCAATAAAAGTTTCTAATTTAACTTTTGAGCTATTTTTTTGGCTTTGAAGCATACCACGTTAAGACCAGAATATAAGTTCGAGCATATGAGATATAGGTGTAGAATGAGATTGTATTATCTTTTTTTTTTAATCTAATTAATTATAATCTTCAGTTAGAGAATTTGTTTAATAGTTTGTAAGTACCTATTCTCAGATCTGCTTTGGCTGAAGTTTTTATATTATGAAAAAAATATATAACGGTCTTTCCGGTAAAACGAAGAAGGAGATTCTAGAAATAATAAAAGAAAATTTGAATTGTGAGATTCATTCTGATGAATGGTTTTATATCTGGGTAAAAGCTATCCTTGGCAAAGAAAATATCAATACCTTCTTTTTGATGACAATATCGTCATAAGATCCAGCATTGTTTTTAAGAACTTATGGGATAAAAGTTATTTTCGTAATTTTTTTTCAGCGGTAAGGGCTCAAAATTTTCCAGAATAACTTTTTAACTTACACTACCATTTTTTTCTTTAAAAAGAGTTTCTGATATGAATAAGACTGCAGGTAAATTTTCAAATAAGATTTTTATTAGTTGTAACAAATCATATGCCTGCAGTCTAATTTATTTTACTAGGCTTATCACAATGAATGGTAGTCAATAATGTTTGTTGGTCCAGTCTGTTTTTCCATGAGATAAGAATGTATAACGTCGTAAGCTTTATAATTTTCTTTTATCAGAGAGATCTCACATATTTCTTTTAAATATTCTAAAGGAGGATTTGAATCTGTTAATATTTTAACGATCTCTTCTTTATTACAGCTTTCATACAGGTTGGATAAATCTTCTGCGATTTTATTTTGTAAATTGCTTATTTGCTGTAGTATTTCAAAATCTTCATTTTCCATTTTTCAAAGATAGATCAGTTTTTATAATTTCTAATTCATTCTGTAAGATTCCGAACATATTTTTTAATACCTGAAAATCATTATTAGGTATTTCCAGTTCTTTTGTATTAACACTTCCGGCAAATTCCCATATTTCAATTATTTCATTCCACTCAATTTCATAAGGCTCATAAAATGTATTATCTGAACTGACAGACATTCCTGAGCTGTTTTGTTTTCCAAACCTTTTATATACAATCCCTTCTCGGGTAATGAACATATAGCTTTTGCCTTTTTTGAGATGGTCTTTGCTTTCAATATACTTTCCAATGATATAAGTTCCGTCATTATAGGGAGGCATTGAATCACCCTCAACAGGAAAAGCTCTGTATTTTCCATTTCTTAAAAACGGTAAAGACATATACTGGAGACTTTCTATGTATTCCGGATCGCTATATCCCGAAAGATATCCCATTTGGCCCGTATGGGGAATGATCTCAATTTTATTTTCTCCCTCATTGCTTACTTTTATTGGCAGAACAATCCTGTTATCCGGAAGATTTAAAATATGATCTATTGAATATTTATTAAGATTAATAGTCAGTAGCAGATCAATACTCACTTTATAATATCTTGAGATCTTAACAAGCATTTCAGGAGAGGGACTATTAACGTCATCTTCATATTTTGCATATCTGCCCCTGGTAATATGGATGCTGTCTGCAACACTTTGCTGGGAGGCCCCAAGCTTACCTCTTAAATACCTTATGTTTTCTGAAAAAATTGACATTGCTATAAATTGTAGCAACAAATTTACAAATTTTGATACAAATCGTACTAATTTTGTAGCATGAAACGGAATATTGTACATATGGACTTAGATACTTTCTTTGTTTCCTGTGAAAGACTGAAAAATTCAGAGCTAGAGGGAAGGCCGGTCATCATAGGAGGCGGAGACAGGGGAGTTGTTGCTTCCTGTTCATATGAAGCAAGATATTTTGGAGTAAGAAGTGCAATGCCAATACGCATGGCTTTAAGGCTTTGTCCTGAGGCTAAAGTGATTAAAGGAGATATGGAAATGTATTCTAATATGTCACATATGGTTACTGATATCATTCAGGAAAAAGTCCCCTTATTGGAGAAAGCCAGTATTGATGAATTTTATCTTGATTTATCAGGAATGGATAAATTCTTTGGATGCTATAAGTGGACTACCGAAATAGCCAGTTATGTGACCAAAAATACAGGATTGCCCATCAGCTTTGCATTATCAACCAATAAAACGGTTTCTAAAATAGGAACAGGGGAGGCGAAACCTGTTGGCAGATTGGAAATTAAAGATTTGGAAGTCAAACCCTTTTTAAATCCATTGTCCATTAAAAAGATTCCGATGGTGGGGGATAAGACCTTTCAGCTTCTGTCAAGAATTGGAATCCGTACTATTCATACTTTATCTGAGATGCCTGTTTTAGTCTTACAGCAGATGATTGGAGTGAACGGAAAGGAGCTTTGGAAAAAAGCAAACGGGATTGATGAAAATCCTGTAGTTCCTTATTCCGAAAGAAAATCGATTTCTACAGAAAGAACCTTTATTAATGATACAATGGACATTCTGGAGTTGAAAAGACTGATATCAGGAATGACCGAACAGTTAGCCTATCAGCTAAGACAGGAAAAATGGCTGACTTCAACGGTAGTAGTTAAAATCCGTTACGCCAATTTCGATACAGAAACCAGACAATGCAAAATTTCTTACACTTCTGCGGATCACACGCTGTCAAAAGTGGCTTTGGAACTATTTAATAAGTTGTATACAAGAAGAATGAGACTCCGTTTGGTAGGATTACGTTTTACAGGATTGGTACATGGGAATCATCAGATGAACCTTTTTGAAGATACCGAAGAACAGATGAACTTATATCAGACTATAGATTATTTGAAGAACCGCTTCGGTACAGGAGCGCTAGGCAGAGCTTCAGGTTTTGATTTTGAGAAATAAGATAAGATTTTAAAATTTTCAACAATGTTTTTGAATTGTCATTCTTTTCATAGCCTTCGTTATGGAACCCTATCCATTGGAGAATTGGTGAAACAGGCCCATGCTTCAGGTCTTAAAGAACTGGTGCTGACGGATATCAATACCGTTACCGGAATTTACGATTTTAAAAAAGAATGTGAGGCCATCGGTATTAAACCTATTGCGGGAATAGAAGTACGAAAAGAAGGTAAGCTGCTTTATATTGCTATTGCTAAAGAATTTTCAGGGATAGGAGAGGTCAATACCGTCATTACGGAATATAACTGTGGGGGCGGGGAACTCTCAGAAAGAGCACCGGAATTTAAAAATGTATTTGTAGTCTATCCTATGAGTAATATTCCTGTTGAGTTAAAAGAAAATGAGTTTGTGGGAGTCAGAATAGAAGAGCTGAATTTTCTGATCAGACCGGAGTATCAGATCCTCATCTCTAAAATGCTTGTTCTGCATCCTGTCACCTTTAAGACGAATGAAGAATATGAACTTCATAAAATTCTCAGGGCCATTGACAATAATATATTGCTGTCAAAATTAACCAAAAGAGAGGTTTGTCGTCAATCTGAATATTTCATTTCCGAACAGCATATTACAAAGGCATTTGAGAGATACCCCCAAATTATTGAAAACACAAGGAACATTCTTGAACAGTGTGATTTTGAATTTGATTTTAAAAAAGTTAAGAACAAACAATTCTATACAAAATCTAAAGAATCTGATGTACAACTTCTCCGCAGGCTGGCATATTTAGGTTTGGAAAAAAGATATGGACTCGGTCATGAAGTGGCTCAAACAAGAGTTGAGAAAGAGCTGGGAGTTATTGATGAACTCAATTTCTGTTCTTACTTTCTGATTACCTGGGATATTATCCGTTACAGCAATAAGATGGGGTTTATGCATGTAGGGCGGGGTAGCGGAGCCAATTCAATAGTCAGTTACTGCCTGGGAATTACCGATATCTGTCCGCTGGAGCTGGATCTGTATTTTGAACGATTCCTGAACCTGAACCGAAAGACACCACCGGATTTTGACCTCGACTGGAGCTGGCAAAATAGAGATACAATCCTGGAATATATTTTTGATCGATATGGAAAGAACCATGTTGCTTTTTGTGGAACCAATATAGAATTTAAATACAGGTCTATTTTCAGAGAAGTAGGTAAGGTATTCGGTTTACCCAAAGAAGAGTTGGATGATTTGTCGAAAAAACCGATGGAGAGCCATGACCGGAATTTAGTTGTACGACAGGTTCAGAAATACGGTAAATTACTGGAAAAGTTCCCTAATCAAAGAAGTATGCACGCATGCGGAATTTTGATTTCAGAAGAACCTATTACCCATTATACAGCATTAGAAATGCCGCCCAAAGGATTCCCGATTGTTCAGTTTGATATGAATGTGGCAGAAGATATTGGACTTGAAAAATTTGACATCCTTTCACAAAGAGGTCTTGGGACCATTAATGATACTGTAAATCTGGTTAAAAAAACAAGAGGAATCACCATTGATATCCGGGATACGACCTTGTCAAAAGATGAAGAAAAAGCAAATGAATACTTAGCGGTAGGAAAGACAATCGGATGTTTTTATATAGAATCCCCAGCAATGCGTGGGCTTTTAAGAAGATTGAAATGTGACAATTACAGAACCCTCGTTGCAGCTTCTTCCATTATCAGACCGGGAGTAGCACAAAGTGGAATGATGAGGGAATACATTTTCAGGCATAATCATCCCGATCAGTTTGAATATTTTCATTCAGTATTTGAAGAGCATTTGAAGGAGACCTATGGCATTATGGTGTATCAGGAGGATGTGATCAAGATTGCCCAATACTTCGGGGGACTGTCTTTAGCAGATGGAGATATTCTACGAAGAGCCATGAGTGGGAAAGGCCGCTCTATTCAAAAGCTGCAGGAGGTAAGAGCTAATTTCTTTGAATCGTGTAAAATAAAGGGGCATTCTGAGGCATTGACCGCCGAAGCTTACCGGCAAATTGAATCTTTCGCCGGATATTCTTTTTGTAAAGCACATTCAGCTTCCTATGCTGTGGAGAGCTATCAGAGTTTATATCTTAAAGTCTACTATCCATTAGAGTTTATGGTTTCAGTAATTAATAATCAGGGAGGCTTTTACCGTACCGAAGTGTATATCCATGAAGCAAAAATGTCCGGGGGGAATATTCAGACTCCATGTGTCAATACAAGTGAATATCAAACCACACTGAAAGGAACAGATGTTTATTTGGGTTTAATGCTTTTGGATGGGCTGGAAACAAGAATAGCCTATGGAATTGTTCAGGAGCGTGAAAGAAACGGAAAATATAAATCCTTGGAAGATTTTATCAGACGTATTCCTATAGGTATTGAAACCATGCAGATTTTAATTTTTATCGGAGCCTTCCGGTTTACGGGTAAGCCTAAGAATGAATTACTTGTTGAAGCGAGATTATTGTTAGTGAATTTTAAACCGGAGAACAGAGGACTTATGCTGATTGAAGAACCTGTTCAGGAGTTTAAACTTCCTGAGCTGAAAAGAGACCGTTTTGAAGACGCTTTTGATGAGATTGAACTCATAGGATTTCCGGTTTCATACAGTCCGTTTGATTTATTACAAACCAGATACAGAGGTTCTGTATTGGTGAAAGACTTGTTGAAATTTCATAAAAGACAGGTGAAAATGTTAGCATATCTTATTTCGAGGAAGCACGTTCCCACCAAAAAGGGAACGATGTATTTTGGAACCTGGATAGACGTCAATGGTGATTATTTTGATACAGCCCATTTTCCCGATAGTTTGAAGCAATATGATTTTCAGGGAGGAGGGTGCTATTTACTATTAGGAACGGTGGAAGTCGATTTTCATTTTCCAACCATTACCATTCATAAGATGGCCAAAATGCCGATGATTCCCGATCCGCGTTATGCCTATGATAAAGAAAAACAATATGATATTCACCGGCAAATCAAAGAAGATGTAAGTATGACATCCAGAAAACCATATCCGCAGGCTCATGAAATTGGTCTGCCCAGACATAAAATGAAATGATCAGAGAATTCCAATCTTAGAATAACTAATTAATAAAAAGTATTATTGATAATGAACCAGTTAAGTTTATTTAATACAGAAGAATTTTATGAATTTCCAAAAGACCTTTTGGAATACAGAGAGAACTTCCTGAGCATGGAAGAGGCTGATCTGCTAAAAGATAAATTGCTCAATACCGCTCTTTGGGAGCAGAGCACTCAGAAAATGTATGATAAGACCGTACTGACTCCCCGCCTTACAGCCTGGTACGGGGATGTCCGGGAAAGAAAAAAAACAACAAATCCCTGGACTCCGGAACTGTTTTCTATAAAAGAAAGAATTGAAAAAGAATTTGACTGCCGGTTTAATGGTGTTTTATTAAACCTTTATCGTAACCAGAATGACTCTGTAGCCTGGCATAGGGATAAAGAAAGCCGATATGGGAAACGGCCGGTAATTGCTTCTATCAGCCTGGGGCAAACCAGAAATTTTGATTTCAGGAAAAAAGATCATCATCAAAGTAAGTACAGTCTGCCGTTACCGCATGGGACTTTACTCATTATGAAAGGAGATCTGCAGGAACATTGGGAGCATAGGATAGCAAAATCCGGTGTACCGATGAAAGAGAGAATTAATTTAACATTCCGATTGTTAAAAGAAAGTATTTAATATTGAAGGGCTCAGTATTTCTATTTACTATTGCGTGGACAAATTTTAAAAAGTATACTAACGATGAAAAAATAAAGATCCCAAAAAGTAGAATCATCCAATGATCGTCCAGGTGCATTCTCTGGAACTGATAATTGTTGTAATTAAAATTTTGGGATGTTGGGATTTTAATGATTTTAAGTAATATAGCCCCTCCTGGATCTTCTCAGAAAGATAAGGTTTTAGTGCTATTTAGCAGCTTGTTTCCTGGCTCGTTTTAATTGTTTTTTTACCTTTCTTGAAATAGGTTTAAGCGATTTTCTTACAATCTTTTCCATTTTATCGGTCAGTTCAGACTGATTATTGGTAAGTACCCTGTTTACCGATTCCAAAAGTTTGTCTTTCAGTAATTTGGTGACTGCGGGTTTCTTTTTTATGTTTTTCTTTTCCATATTTTTAAAATTGAAGTTGGCTTCAAAATTCAACTAAAAAGCATTGCTGATCAGTAGATTTTATTGATTTGGTTATTTAATCACTTTGTCTTTTAACAGTTCGCCGTCTACAGAATAGAACAGGTCCCGTTCTGAAGTTCCGTTTTTTATCTTGACTTTATATATTTTCATGGGCTTCATTGCAGAGTCTCCATATATAATTTCTTTTTCTCTGGAAATTTTCCAGTCACTGTAATCTCCATTTCTTAGAGCATATGAAATAGAATAAGGAAGCTCCGAACTGATTATTTCCCGAACCGAAATTTTCTTTCCGTCCTTTGAATATATTGCTTTCAGGTGAGTTTCAGCATTTGTAAAGTCAGCAACATAATATTCAGAAGGTTTAAACGACTGCTTAGACGGGTTATAATCATACCATTCAGTATTAAAAACCTGTTTCGGATAACCACGCCACTCAACGTTGACCACTGTAGGATATTCATTAACAAAGTTTTGGCTTACTAAATTAGGAATCCGTGACTGAGTTACTGCCTGATCTTCAGTCTCTGTATTTCTCTGACCATACATGGATGTTGTAAATACAATGGACATGACGGTAATTGCAAATAATTTTAAAATTTTATTTTTCATTTTTTCTGATTTTAAGTTGAAACATAATTGTCCCAACAAGGTATTTTTATTTTATGATACTGGCTTATCAATAGAAAGTTTCTATTTCTTATCATCTTGGATTAGTTTTTTGAGGGATAGATCTACTTTTGTCAATTCGGTTTTAAAATCTTTTTGAAATATTTTGTTTTCTTCGTATGTTTTATTACCAAAATTTTTCATATCGCTGTCAAAAGCTCTATTCTTCTTGTTGAGTTTATCTTTAAGTACCATGATATCTTTCTTTGCCTGGTTATAGTCACCATCAAATTTTTGCTTATCATTGGTGTTCATCTTTTTTAAACCCATATCTAATTTTGTAAGATCCTGATCCAGTTTTGCGATCTCATTATCAGCTTCAGTTTTGAATTGCTTCCATTCTGCAGTTGTTTTTGCTTTTAAAATGTTATTTTCATTAGCACTTGCGTCATTTGATTCTTTTTTTGCTTCTGTAAAATCTGCCTTTGAATTGGTCTCCTTTTTTTGGGAAGTCTGGTTACAGCCAAACATTATTGCCGTTATTGCAGCAACAGTTAAAATTGTTATATTTTTCATTATTTTAAATTTAAGTGTTATTAAAAGAATAGGACCATTCACTTATTCAGATCCGTTTTATAGAGAAATAGCCGTTGACTTTCTGTGTCCGGATTTTTTTGTTCTGTAAAGTGAAATTAGATTTTTTTCGGACTGTAAATATTGATATACGGCCTACACCATGTGTATTTACAGTTTATTTCTGTATGTTTAAACCTTATTGGATAGTATGTATTTTTCTTAACCCTGTTGTAAAAATCGATGAATTAAGGTGTTATATACTGATCTATCATTTAGCTCATAAGAAATTGCTTTGTAAATTGTGAAGAATAAACTTAAAAGCACCTTTTAGTAAGTGCTTTTAAGGAATAGCTGATTATTTTAGATTGGAAGCGTGGTATTTAGCATCTTCTTTTTGTGCATCTCTACCAAGAGAGGCATGGCCGTGCGCTTCAACGGTACTTTTTGCTGCTTTTTCATGGTTACCATCTTCATGGTGTCTTGCTGCCTCACGGTGGCTTTTGGCTGCAGCTTCAAAATGAGTGGCTGCTTTTTTGTGGTTTTCAATACCTCTGTTGTTTTCAGCTTTAGGAATACTTTCCTGTTCTGTTTTACTGTTTGATTCTGTATTTTTCATTGTAATTTTATTTAATAGTCATATCCATAGTCAACTTCCAGATTGTTTTTAACTTCAAGGATTCCTGGAGCTTTCCATACAATATGACCGACTTCTTCTTTGGCATACCAGGAGTTGACAGTTCCTTCTAAGGTTACTATCTTGCCTGACACAGATACTCTGATATCACGATCATCAATTACGCTGCTTTTTAATGCGTTTTCAATATCTTTTTTATCAATCTCCTCATGCATTTCTGATTTGATTGTAATATTATTGGTGATTACCTTGATACCGGGAAGAAAAGTGATTGCATTTTTTGCAGCCTCTTTCTCATAATTCCAGTTGAGCTCTCCTCCTAAAATGACGCACCCGTCTTCTACTTTTACACTTACTTGGTCATCAGGGACTTTATAGTTAGATTTTAGTGCTGCCAATACTTCATTGGCAATATCTGCATCACTTTTTGTCCAGGAGTTTGGAAGATTTACCTCAATATTTTCTACCAGTGCTTTTACGCCGGTAATTTTCCTGGCAGCTGCTTCTGCTTCTGCCTTTTTTGTAAAACTGTCAACTACACCCGTCAGAGAAACAACTCCATCTTTTGCGGTAACCCGAATTTCGGCTGAACGTAATAGAGGTTCCCATCTAATGGCATTTTGAACATCTTTCTGTAATTCTGAATTAGTTTTCATGAGTACGGCATCTCATTGAAATTTCTTTATTTCAATGATGTAAATTTACATTTATTTGTTAATCAGTGCTTTACATAAGATTGATTAATTGTTGCACATATCACACTTTTTATTGAGATTAAGTGTCAGATACTCAATGGAAAGATTAAGCAACTAAATAAACTAAAATAGGGTAAGGGCCTTAGTTCTGAATAAGAAGTAATCAGAAGAAAACACATACAGGTTTGTTAGTCTCAAGCATAATAAAATATTGAATGAGATGTTTAAAGAGGTTATTTAAAATCATTCTTAACGAAAGATTTCATAATTTTGATACAGTGAAAAAGCTGATTCCCATATTATTGTTATCGTTATATTTGGTTTCTACAACCGAATTGTATTAGCTTTTGAAAATGCCATTGCTGATTGAGCATTATATTGAACATAAAGAACTCAACCCTGAAATGTCTCTCACTGCATTTCTGAAAACACATTATGATAATCCTGTTAAAGACAGTGATTATGATAAAGATCAGAAATTGCCTTTTGTTTCACAGGTAGGCCTTCTTTCAGTGGCTTTTACTATCAATCCATCTTTGGATCTTTATTTTACGGAAAGGGCTTATAGCTTAAAAGAAATAAAGAAAACCTTTTACAAAAGTGTTCTTTATAACAACGAAATTTTAAATTCTATCTGGGAACCCCCAAAGTTTTATCAATCTTAAACTTTTTTTCTCAATCATTTTTTGATTGGGCAGGTATTCTGTTTCCTTCTAAAACTATCAATATAAGATGTTGATGAAGATAGATCTGTGATTCAGAATACCAGAACTTATGGATCAGTCTCAAAAGCTGGGGGGGTGTTTAGTTGCATTATCTTTGCTTTATGCTAAGCGATTACGACCTTCTTAAATTTTTACTTCCAGAATTTCTAGTTGAACACTTTGATATCCTCAAAGCAGAAGAACATTCTGCTGAACTTCATATTTATTTTGAAGAAAAAAGCAGTGAATATTATTGTTTATATCAATGCTGATTTTCCCAGAAATAAAAAAAAACAGTTTTCTTCCGAAATGAAAAAGGAAAATAGTGCCCTTGCCGATCAGTATAATTCAAAAGGATTATTTCCTTATACTTTACTACTTGATCAAAATGGAAAAATACTGAAAAGCTGGGAAGGTCTTCTTTCGGAAAATGCCCTCGCTTTCAGCAAAGAAATAAGGGATGTGCAACAGCAAAGAAAATAAAAAAGATGTTAAGAGAGTTCAAAAAGCCTCAAAGACTGATGGGAAATGCTTTTGAAATAACAGTAGTTGATGAAAATGAAGACAGGGCTTATAAGCATATTGATGCTGCAGTTACAGAAATTCAGAGAATTGAAAAATTACTAACTACTTTTAGTGAAAATAGTCAGACCAGCCAGATCAATGATCATGCAGGAATAAATCCTGTAAAAGTGGATCAGGAAGTGTTTGAGCTCATTGAAAGAAGCCTTCGCATCAGCCGGATTACTGATGGATATTTTGATATTTCCTATAGTGGGATTGATAAAATTTTCTGGAATTTTGACCGGAATATGAGACGGCTTCCAGATCTACAACTTATAGAAAATCATTTAAAGCTTGTCAATTATCAGAATATTCTTCTAAACCCTGAAGAATGTACTGTTTTTCTCAGGAAAAAAGGGATGAGGATTAGCTTCGGTGGAATCGGAAAAGTATATGCTGCTGAAATGGCTAAAAGATTACTTATCAAAAGAGGCGTTAAATCAGGAATTGTAAATGCTTCGGGAGATCTCGCCACCTGGGGAATGCAGAGTAACGGAAAGCCATGGACCGTAGGCATTGCAGATCCGGACTACGCAAAACAGCCATTTTCATATATGAATATCACGGATATGGCAGTGGCAACCTCAGGAAATGATGAAAAATTTGTCGTTATCAACGGTAAAAAATATTCTCATACCATTAATCCTAAAACCGGAATGCCTGTATCAGGAATTAAAAGTGTAACCATCTTCTGCCCAAATGCAGAAATTGCGGATGCTATGACAACTCCCGTGGGCATTATGGGAGTAAAAGCAGCTTTGAATCTGGTGAATCAGATTCACCATCTGGAATGTATTATTATAGATGATGACAATACAGTCTATTCATCTCAAAACATTAATTTACAATGAATAATAAAATAAAAAAAAATGGACATACTTACTGGCTGTCATTACCATTATCCTTATCCACTCCTGTACTGCTTTAAAAGAGTATGATAAGGCAAAGCTTAATGATGCGGAAATGGCATTAGGAAACAGAACTATAGAGAAGACTGAGCTTAATTTCCAATCCTATAGAGAAGGCTCCTCGGGAGCTAACTCCGGAAAAGTAGGAGGTGGCTGTGGTTGTAATTAGAGAATCGTTGCAATTTTTAAAATTTAAAAGAATCAGACATGAAAAAAATTGTAATGAGTATATGGGCTCTTTTGGGGTTCATAAGCTTAAAAGCTCAGGAAAACTCAAACACAGCACACTCCAAAAAGTTAAGTTTTGAAGAAGCCAATCTGGTATCAAGTTATTACCATCAGGATGGGAATAATTCTGCTGTTACCGGAGGAGTAGGATCGGAAAAGCTTACAGATCTTTCCAATATGATCGATGTTACGATGGTAAAATATGATAGCAAGCAGAGAAAAAATAAATTAAATCTGAGTGTAGGAGTCGATCATTATACCTCAGCTTCTTCTGATATGATTGATCTAAAAGCGAATTCTTCAGCCTCTCATGCAGATACCAGAATATATCCTGCGCTTCAATGGAGCCGTGAGAATGAAAATAAAGGAAGTCCACTTTTTGGTGGAATATCATTTTCTACTGAATTTGATTATCAGTCTTACGGGGCGAATATTGGTTTTGCACAGAAAACAGGCAACAGGATGGGAGAGTTTACAGCAAAGTTTCAGACCTATCTTGACCAGGTAAAACTGATACCCCCCATAGAACTGCGTACCGGAAATTCAACAGGTGGGGGACATGAAAACTATGGAACAAGCGGAAGAAATACCTTTGCTTTGTCCTTAGCCTATTCTCAGATTATCAATCAGAATTTTCAGGTTGAATTTATGACCGATGCTGTTCAGCAGACAGGATTTTTGAGTTTGCCGTTCCACAGAGTTTATTTTACAGATGGTTTCGTGCATCAGGAGGCTTTACCTGATAAAAGATTTAAACTTCCTTTGGGAGTGAGGGCTAATTACTTTTTGGGAGATAAATTTATCCTGAGAACTTATTACAGGTTTTATACAGACAGTTGGGGGATAAGATCAAATACCCTCAGTATTGAAGCTCCTGTAAAAATATCTCCTTTTGTTTCAATAAGTCCGTTCTATAGATATTATTCTCAGAAAGGAACTAAATATTTTGCTCCTTATGAGCAACATACTGCTTTTGATGATTATTATACAAGTAATTACGATCTGTCGACCTTTAACCGTAATTTTTACGGAGCAGGTATCCGTCTCAGTCCTAAAAATGGGTTGTCTGGAATAGAACGCATGAATATGCTGGAGATAAGATACGGACATTACACCAAATCTGTAGGAATGAGTTCCGATATTATTTCTCTAAATCTGAGATTTAGATAGCGATAGCTCAATATAATTTCTAAAATTTAACCTGTTCAGTTTATGATAAGATTAAAGCAGGTTTTTTGGTATGTCAATCATCAATTATTGCAGTGATCTTAATTTTCTGAATATCAGATTGTAAAAAATAGTTAAACCTTTTTTATATATAAGTTTAAATGACTTCATAGAATAAATACCGAATTCATGCTATACTTTGATTTTTGTGGCAATGGTTATGGAACGCTTCTTATTTCCTATTTCAGTTATTTTCAACCAATTTGAACGAAGAGGACCTGAATGAAGATTATTTAAAAAGTACGCCAATAGATTGCGTACTAAGAACATATCTTTGAGAAATCCTTAGATAGCATGTAAGTGAAATATTTGTGACAGATCCGATTCAACAGGATGAATTGTACTGCATAAAATGTCATAGGCCACTAAGGTAGATTTATTAAAAAAATTTATATGAAATTTTCAAGTGATTTAGTCATTTATGATTTAGAAGGAAGTTGCAAAACTTTTGGAAAAAATGAAATAAATGAAACTAATATAATAGAAATAGGGGCTGTAAAATTAGACAGGAAAACTTTTGAAATAAAAAGTGAATTGTCAATTTTAATAAAACCAAAACATTTTCCAATTTTACCTGAGATCACGGACATTACAAACATTACAAATGAAATGGTTGAAAATGAAAAGTATTTCGATGAAGCTATTCTTCTGTTTTTAGATTGGTACGGAGAAAAAAATAAATCAACTTTAGCGGGTTGGGGATTGTACTACGACTTACCGCTTTTGAGGAAAGAATTTACGGAATTTGGATTTGATTACAATAAATATTTTGTTGGAGGAGGTTTTGACATCAGAGCACTGGGTGTTTATTGGCTGGCCAAAAAAAACATCTCTACATCCGGAATTTCATTAGAACGAGTTTTAGAAAAAATGAATGTGAAAGAGGACTTTAAATTTCATAGGGCATTAGATGATGCCAAAGCAACAGCATTAATATTACAACAAATTCTTAATGAAAAATAATTACCTACTACTAACAAGGGGTTGGCAACAGCAGAAAGAAAGTATATAATTCTCTGTTTGTGCTTCGGCAGATATTTGTATTTTAGTAGAACGTTTAGGATTCGGAATGGCTGCCCTCTCTAAGTGTCAAAACGTTATACCCATTTTGGTTGTACTTAATTAAAGAATAAAATGCAGCCGGCATGATGCTGCTGACAAAAAATATAAAGAACCTATGAGATCTACATTCACAGACCTGCAAAAAGAAGAATATGAAAGCTTAGTCATGAGACTGAGCAATGCGGGTGCCAAAAATCCGTCCAGTTGGGCTTCCAGCGAAGTTACAGAAGGAATACCACAGTTTGCCAGGTTTCTCATCCTTAAGTCTCTGTTCGACATCGCAAAATCTACAGACGACAATATCGCTATGGCCTCTGACTTTGATGATGACGTAGAGGAAAAGTATAACGCTATAAAAGACATCGTTGGAGAGGAAAAATTATTGAGCCTTCTAACCTCTTACTCTAAAGGTATTATTTACAATGTCATTGGGCTCTTAGATGAAGGAAACCAGGAAGCTGAGCGGGATAAAATAAGCTGGACACTGATGAAGACCGATGAAAATTATGAAGCTACAGGACAGATGATCCAGGGGCTTCATGAAGATTTTTTAGAATTTGAAGATGAAGTGAAATAAAAAAATCCTATTAGAGTCTTTATAAATAGTTCATACCGGCACAATGTGTACATCTTGGGTTTATGTATGATTTTTTAGAACTACAAAATTGATGACAATGGACTGTAAACAGATAAAAGGAAAAGAAATAGAAGGTCATTTGGATGTATTCTTTTCTGATGATAAGGATCAAATATTAATACACGGAAATTCTGAAGGATTAAAATCGCTTGCTCAATTATTAATGAAATTAGCAGAACTGGATCAGGAAAAGATAGATAACAATTTTTTACCAAGTGGATCAAGAGAGCATTATGAATTAAGACCGAATATTGAATTGTCAAAAAGTTCAATTGAAGTAATTGTTGGAAGACTTGATGCAAGAGGGACTGGAGAATTTTATAGCAGGTATATTCCGAAAGACAACTGAAAAATTATTTTAAACTCATCTATTGTTAGTTTTATTTTAAAAAATATGAGTGATACTAATACCATTATCAACAGACTGGAGAATGCTCTCAATATCAAATTAGAAAAAGAAGATAAAAAAAGTGAAAACTCTTTTTATATTTCTGGCAGGTCAAGTTATCTATCTCTTTCAAACATACATTTTGAAAATTTCTCTGCTCTTGAACCTGTTTTCGAAACACTTGAAAGATTAACATTAATAGAATGCTCAATTACTGATGCCAACGGCTTGCATCTCATGAAGAAGCTGCAAACTCTCATTCTGAAGAAATGTTCAATTTCCATTGAAGGAACTTTTGATCCGGACATACCTAAAACCGAGACAACTCCCGGTAATTTTCGAAGTATAGATTTGGAAGACATGAAGGTTCCACACCCGGGTTTTTTCTTACCTGTTTCTAATCATCTTCATGATGTTACATTCACTAAATGCACGGTATGCAATATTTATGAGTTAAATCTTTTCCCTACATTATATAGCCTGACCATAGATGATACCAATTTCATTGAGTCAGCAAACGACATTAAATACGAACGAGAGTCCCACGAAATATTCACTTTTTTAACATTTGGGAATATGAAATTGAAGGACTTCGATTTATTTACGTCAATTTCGAATGGCGTAAGTGCTTTAAAGTTATACGATTGTGAAATAGAGAGTTTAAAAAGTATTTACCATTTTCCAGATTTAAAAAGCCTTTACTTATATCCTGGTATAAAAATTAATGATCTGAGTATTCCGGATAGTAATGTAAAACCATTTGAATTACAGGAATGTATCATTGAATCAGGAATATCTTCTTATGATTGGGATAAAGATTCGATAATACCTAATTTTAATACAGAACTTCTCCTGTCAATCGCTCCATACGTTCGATGTTTAACAGTAGAAGGCTGTACACTTATCAATACACCCCTGATAAAGTATTTTTCGAGATTAAATGAACTATGTTTTAAGAAATGTTCCATAGATCTGGATGATTATTCATTAATTGCACCCAAAATTCAAAGAATTGATTTTAACGCAACTGAGATCAAAAATCAGGAGTTTTTCAGATATTTTACAAAATTGGACTATATAAGTTTTTCAGTTGATCGTTTTGAAGGTCGAGATTACCTGGATATTGAAAAACTTTTGTCTCTGAAAGGGAGTCTTAAAAAAATCATTCTTCTGGATACTGAAGCTATTCTGAAAATTGATCAGATAAAATATTTTACAGCATTAGAAAAACTTGTTATCAAGGCAGAATCTGTAGAATTTGCACAAGAGATCCTATCTATGAGATCCCTTAAAGATCTGGAACTGAAGATTTATATTGAAGAACAGGAGTCGAAAATTGCCGAGCCCATTATTCTGGATTTGCAACATCTGAAAAATGTGGAAAAATTACAGCTATATACCAATGGTGATTTTTATTTTAAAGGAACCGGTCATTTAAAATCTTTAAAAATGCTTGTTCTACATGATGATGGTGATCTCGAAAATTTAGCAGTTTTGCCATTACTTAAAAAGTTAATCATAGAGGTAAATACAATTGATAAGCTTCCGCAGTTAGAGCAGCTGAAAGTACTTGACTTATATAGCAGGGGAGAATACTGTGAAATAAATATACATGATAAATTTCCCAATCTTAAAAAACTTGCCCTAAGGACGTCAGAAAAGCAGAAAATAGAAATCACCGGCCTTGAAAAATTAAAAATACTTGTGCTTTCAGGAAGCGATTTTGACAGTATTGTATCTTTAGAAAACCTTTCCCGTCTTGAAGAATTAGATCTAAGTAATTGTGAACTTTCCATTGTATCTAAGCTGGATAATCTTATCAGTTTAAAAATCTTAAATCTGGAGGAAAACCAAATCAAAAACATAGACGGTTTGGAAAATCTAAAGAATCTGGAACGCCTGAATCTATATTACAACCAAATCTCTGATATCAGTATATTGAACAAACTCCCAAAGCTTCGTGAAGTTAACCTTGCAGGGAACAGAATAAAAAAAGAAGCTGCCGAAAAACAGCTGGACAAACCAGAGACGGCAACTTGGTATGCCAGACCTTATGCCCCTTTTCGAATAAGTATTGATTAGAAAAACGGAAGCTTACAATATGATCTATAGTTCTTTAAAATTTATTAAATTGAACTGCTGCATCGTTAATATATCTGGTAACAAGAAATAAAATTTGCGAAAGATTTTGTTTTTCAATAAATTATACTTACATTTGTAAAATAATCAGGCTCCTGCCGATGCTTCTTCTGAAACTTTTGAGTTTACTCTTTCTTCTCAGTCTTCGCTTTTTCAGCCGCTATTTTTGTCATCAATATATAAGGTAAAGTTCCTTTTTTTCAAATTGAATATTTTCAAGACGCTAAAATACCAACTTCATTTTTTGTTTACAGATCGATTAATTGCTTAATGATATCAGTATCATGAAGCAATGGCAAGTGCCTACAAGTTTTAATAAATACATAATTTTATAATATAATACAATGCAACAAGGAACAGTAAAATTCTTTAATGACGCCAAAGGTTTTGGTTTTATTACACCATCAAACGGAGGTCAGGATGTTTTCGTACATACATCAGGTTTAATTAATGAGATTCGTGAAAACGACACTGTAACATTTGATTTAGAAAACGGTAAAAAAGGCATTAACGCAGTTAATGTGCGACTAGCATAAATTAAGTAGAAAGCCTCAGAACTTTCTCAATGTTAAAAAAAGCAGATGGCATCTATGTTATCTGCTTTTTTTGATCGATTATCAACGAATAAAGCTGACTCCGCAACCGGGAATTGTATTGAAAAAATAGGTAGTAAAGAAATGATTCAAAGAATAGGAGATCGTGATCGTATTAAAAAAGTGCTAATCAATCAGTTTTCTTATTTGTATTCCATTCTTCCTGAAGAACTGCATAAATAACATCATCTACCCAATTGTTTTTCCAGAACAGGCTTTTCACAAAGTGGCCTTCCTTTCTTAAACCGATTCTTTCCATTAACTTAATAGAATCAGTATTGTCAGGATCAATGGAAGTCATAATTCTGTGTTTCTCTAAATCATTAAAAAGAAAATCAATAATACCTGCTAAAGCTTCAGAAGCATACCCTTTACCCTGAAAGGATTTATTTAATGTAATGCCCAATTCTACCTGTAAATTTTCAATTCCAAAAAAGTGAATCCCGATATCTCCGATCACTGCTTTGGTATCTTTATGGGTGATCAAAAGCTGATACCAGCTTTCCGGCTGATTAAATTCCTTTGTGCTTTTTTCAATAAATCGTTCCACATCTTCCAAAGTTTCAGGAATCCAGCTTTGGAATTTATTGGCCTGGCCATCCGAACGATAGTCAAATAGAGCCTGCTTATCACTGGAGGTAATATCACGTAAAACTAATCTTTCCGTATGAAGCTGCATGATTTTAATGTAATTTCATACAAAAATAGGATTATTCATCGAACTACAAGCAAATCAATATTTGCATTCCATTATTTATGTTTGCGTAAACGGCATACTTCTATCCAAATAAGCTAAACAAATTTATAGCTATTTCACTTTGAGGTAAGTACCATCTAAACTTGCATTAAATCCAAATTCACAGTCACCCAAATCTCCGGATCCGGCTTTTGTAATCATTAAAAATCCATTATAAAATGTAACAGGAAATGAACAGGATTTAGTGACCTCAATAACAAACTGATTATTTTTTATGATCCCCTTTCCTGATGCATCTGCAATATTTCTGCCGGGAGCAGAGGTCACAGAACCAATATTATATGAATACGTATGGTCTTTTATCTTTTTAATATCGATACTTCCCTGATATCCTTTCTCTCCATATTGATAAGTATAGGTTCCTGCAAAATTATAAGAAGGACCGGGTGAAAATATTTCCGGCTTCGGATTAGCTTTAGCCTGGATGTTAAGCGCCATAGCATAAACAGCGTTGGACTTTGTGGAAGCCCAGGTTCCTTCTAATTTACCATTTTTTAATACTGCATCAATATTTCCGCTAATATTCCCATTGTTTTCAAATTCATTCAGAAGATATTGATTTTCAGAACGCAGTACTCCAATGATTTTAATGGCCTTTTTTTCTTTAGTGTTTAAGTATCTGATATTCCCTAAAACAACATTCTTTGAAATGCTTATTGTGAGCTCTACAGGGATTTTCTTGTTAATAAAACCGCTAAAACTATAATTCCCATCACTATTCTTCTGCTGGGCATGGCAGAAACCTGCAGCAAAGCATATAATTAATATTATTCTTTTTAAATAGCTCATATTAACTGGATTTTAATGATGGAATATTGATGCTTCAAGAAGTTTTCAAATTTTGTACTAAGATATTAAAATAAACTGTATGGCGGGAAGAGGTTGCAATACTACCAATGCACGAACCCACTATTATGTTTTTGTGGTATACTTATATTATCAAAGATTTGCAGCAATAGAAAGAGAATAATTTACGCAAATCATCCCCAAATAATCATTGTCTGAAATTAATAGAAATAGATTTAATTTTATGAATCAGAGAAGTCACGAGCACGGAGCTTTCGCCAGCGGGAGAAGAGCATTTCCCTGGCAAGGTAAGATTTGATTGGCCTATTATTTCGTTATATTTCACGAATGAAGTTTAACCAAATTACAATTATAGACGATTGTGGAATTCAGGAGTCTATTGTACAGAGAATATCAGAATTATCGAAATATTCCCTCTCTATATTTAACAATACACCCGTTTCTAATTAGGAAATGATTCAAAGAATAGGAAATAGTGATTGTATTCTTCTAAGCTGAGAAACAATTAAGTTAACCCACCTTTCTGATCTTTAGAGCATGACAAAATATACGATTTAATAATTGTATTCCATCGGTACAGGTCTTAAATGTGCATATTCCATAAAGTGTGCTGCAAAATCACCGCTATTAAAAAAAAAATAAAAAATAATAAAATTGTATATAACATTTTGATTACCAGGTGTTAATTTTTATTAAAGGTTATTTAAGCCGCTTTTGCTCAGGATATTTTCTTTTTTAATTAAATATTCTTAAATCCTGGCCCATTAGTCAGTCTATTGTTCCGTATAATTCAGAAAGCTAATCATATTTTGAATGCGGGTTAAATTTATTTTAGGTAAATTGTATAATAATTCTGTTAATTTCTAATTCAATAACGGTTCTTATTTTTAAAATGGTCACAGTTTTGATGTAGAATGAAATAGCATTAAAATTACTAAAACAACTTTTCTAAACAAGTTAAAAACATTTATCAGATGGACTTTTAATGAGGTAAGTTATGGCGGATCTAATGGTTCAATCTTGGACTTCGTAAGTAGAAAAGAGTCAGTTACAGAAACAGCTAAATCATAAAATAGAACAATGGAAATTAAAAATTTAATTCAAAAAAGTATTGATACGGTAAGAGTTTTATCGGCCGATGCTGTACAAAAAGCAAATTCCGGACACCCGGGAACTCCTATGGCCTTAGCGCCATTAGGCCATGTACTGTGGTCGGAAGTTATGCGTTACAATCCTCAAAACCCGGAATGGGCGAATCGTGACAGGTTTATTCTTTCCTGCGGCCATGCATGTATGCTTCAGTATAGCTATTTGTATTTAACGGGCTATAAAATCACCCTTAATGATATTGAAAACTTCAGACAGTTACACAGCATCACGGCTGGTCATCCTGAATATAGGCTTACTCCCGGAATCGAAGTGACTACAGGCCCGCTGGGACAGGGGTTTGCCAATGGAGTAGGAATGGCCATCGCCCAGCAATATATGGCAGAACGTTATAACCGTGCGGATTTTAATATTTTCGACTATAGGATTTATGCAATTTGCAGTGATGGTGATCTTATGGAAGGTGTGTCTGCTGAAGCAGCATCGCTTGCAGGCCATCTTGGACTGGGAAATATTATTTATTTTTATGACAGCAACCATATTACTATTGAGGGAGATACTGATCTTGCTTTTGATGAAGACGTATCCAAAAGATTTGAAGCTTATGGATGGCATGTGCAAAATTTACCGGATATCAATGACCTTGAGGCATTGTCCAATGCGGTTAAGAATGCTCAGATGGAAACCGGCCGCCCGTCACTGATAAAAGTCCGCAGCCATATTGGCTATGGAAGTCCTAACAAACATGATTCTGCTGCTGCACACGGGTCACCTTTAGGAAAAGATGAAGTGCGTTTGGTTAAAGAAAATTTCGGATTTGATCCTGATAAAAATTTCGTTGTTCCGGATGATGTTTTAGATTTTTATCATAAAGCAGCGAAAAAATCCGCTAAACATGAAGCTGAATGGAATGAACTGTATGAGCGCTATAAGAACAGACATCCGGATCTTGCCAGAGAATACGAGTCTGTCATTTCAGGAAAACTGCCCGAAGGCTGGGAAGATAAACTTCCTGTATTTGAATCTGGTGCGGCCGTCGCGACCCGCAAGGCTTCAGGTCATACACTGAATGCCATTTCAGAATATTTACCTCAGCTGATTGGCGGTTCAGCGGATCTTTCGCCTTCTACCGATACCGTTCTAAAGGCTTATCAGTCCTTTTCAGCAAAGCAGAGGGATGGGCGTAATTTCCATTTTGGAATCCGTGAGCATGCCATGGGCTCTGTACTCAACGGAATGGCTCTCAGTAATTACTTAATTCCATATGGAGCAACATTTTTAATATTTTCAGATTATATGCGCCCGCCGCTAAGGTTGGCAGCCATCATGAAAATACGTCAGATTATGGTTTTCACCCATGACAGTATCGCGCTAGGTGAAGACGGAACAACCCATCAGCCTGTAGAACAGCTGATCGGATTGCGTACAGTACCCAATATGACCGTAATCAGGCCGGCTGATGCCAATGAAACGGCACAGGCCTGGAGAGTTGCTATCGAACATAAAGACGGTCCTGTTGCACTTGCCCTGACACGACAGGAAATTCCGGTTATTGACCAAAAAAAATATACCAGTGCAAAAAACCTTGAAAAAGGAGCTTACATTCTTTCAGATTCAGAGGGTGAACCGGATATTATTCTTATGGCTACCGGGTCAGAAGTTCATTTAATTTTGGAAGCACAGGAGGAGCTGAAGAAAAATAATATAAAAGCCCGTGTGGTAAGTATGCCATGCTGGAATTTATTTGATAAACAGTCTGCAGCTTATAAAGAAGAGGTTTTTCCAAAAAATATTCGCAGGAGATTAGCCGTAGAAGCAGGTTCACCAGTCGGCTGGATGAAATACACAACTGATGATGGCGAGGTGATCGGAATTGATAAATTCGGAGAATCAGCACCAGCAGAAGAAGTAATGAAAGAATACGGATTTACCGTTGAAAATGTCGTGAAGAGGGCGACCTCTTTGTATTCGAAAGACAGATAAGTTTTTGTCGAACCTGGTACACTCCCTTTCCAGTTAAAAAAATCATTTCTCAATTAAATAGAAAAAGGAATGTCAACAGTAATAAGAAAAATAGGAATCTGCGCCGATCACGGCGGTTTTGAACTGAAAGAAAGCTTAAAATCTTTTTTAACTGAAAACAAGTTCGAACCGGTAGATTTCGGAGCCACAGAGCTAAATAATACCGATGATTTTCCGGATTATGTGATTCCCCTTGCAAAAGCAGTGGCTGCCGGAGAAGTTTTTCGCGGTATTGCTATTTGCGGCAGTGGCGTGGGAGCCTGTGTTGCGGCCAATAAAATTTCAGGTATCCGGGCTGCCTTAATTACAGATTATTTCTCGGCACACCAGGGAGTTGAAGATGATGATATGAATTTAATCTGTCTTGGCGGACGTGTAACAGGTTATGCCAGTGCAGAAGAGTTAGTCTTGGCATTTTTGAATGCCAAATTTATTGGTGCAGAAAGACATCTTCGGCGCCTGAAAAAAATTCAGAATTTGGAAAACCATCCATAAGGAAAGGTTTTTTAATCTATTAATCTTTAAAACAAAAAAAATGAATCCATTAAATAAAATACGTGAATTAGGTCAGAGTATATGGCTCGATCTGCTTGATCGTGAAATGATGAACTCAGGCAAACTGCAAAACCTGATTGATAACGATGACCTGCGTGGTCTGACATCTAATCCTTCCATCTTTGAGAAGGCCATCAGCGGAAGTTCAGACTATGATGAAGATATCATAAAGTTTTCAGAGACAGAAGAAGATAATGCCGCTATTTTTTTTGATCTGGCAATTGCCGATATTCAGAGAGCTGCAGATATCTTTAAACCGGTATATGACAGAACCAATGGTACGGACGGTTTTGTAAGCCTGGAAGTTTCTCCTTTTCTGGCCCGTGATACGGACGGAACCATCGAGCAGGCAAGGGAACTGTGGAAAAGGGTAGACCGTAAAAATGTAATGATTAAAATTCCAGGAACTGCAGAAGGCCTTATTGCCATCCGTGAATGTCTGCGTGAAGGTATTAATATTAATATAACACTGCTTTTCGGGCTTCCCCGTTATAAGGAAGTAACAGAAGCTTTCATGGGCGGGCTTGAAGACAGGCTTAAAGAAGGACACTCCATAGAGAATGTTTCTTCCGTGGCCAGTTTCTTTCTCAGCCGTATTGATGTGATGGTCGACCCTATGCTTGAAGAAAAAGGAGCATCAGACCTGAAAGGAAAAGTAGCCATCGCTTCGGCAAAAAAAGCATATCAGATCTATCTCGAAATGATTTCCGGAGAACGTTTTAAAAAACTGGAAGAAAAGGGTGCGCAGAAACAAAGGGTGCTCTATGCAAGTACCGGAACGAAGGATCCTGCATACAGTGATGTCATTTATGTAGAAAGTATTATTGGAAAAGATACGGTCAATACACTTCCTATAGAAACCATTGATGCCTTTCGCGATCATGGAATAGCAGCTGAAACTTTGACTGCTCATGTGGATGACGCTGTGAAAACAATGGAAGAACTTAAAGCTAAAGGGATTGATATTGATAAAATAACCAGGAAGCTTGAAGATGAAGGCATAGAAAAATTTAACCAGGCCTACGAAAAATTACTTAAAAGTATTAGTGATCAAAAACGTAAAAAAGGCTAAAAATGAGTGAATTGAATGTTTCGAAAGTAAAAGCAGTCTTCATGGATATCGGAGGAGTATTGCTTACCAATGGCTGGGATTATCAATCCCGTGAAAAGGCAGCGAAGGTTTTTAATTTTGATTTTCAGGAAATGAATATCCTGCACAACTTCATCTATAATGTTTTTGAGATAGGAAGCGTTTCACTGGATCAGTACCTGAACACCATTTTGTTTTATTCACCGCGTGATTTTACCAAAGAGGAATTCATAGAATTTATGTTTGCTCAGTCAACAGAGCTGCCGCAAATGTTAGAATGGCTGAAAAAATGGAAAACACAAACAGATCTTCCTGTGTTTGCAGTGAGTAATGAAAATCTCGATCTTAATGAATACCGGATTAAGACCTTTCAACTGCATGAGGTGTTTGATGGTTTTTTCTCCTCCTGTTATGTAGGGGCACGCAAACCTGATCCGCGAATTTTTAAAATGGCAATGGACATCACACAGGTTAAACCTGATGAATGTATTTATTTTGATGACAGGCCTATGTTGGTTAATGCCGCAAAAAACCTCGGAATGACAAGTATATTGCACGAAAATTTTGAAACAACTAAAAATATTCTAGAAAATTTTATAAGATAATAATAACATGAAACAAGAAAATAAAAATCAATCCGCATTCGGAATGATAGGTTTGGGAACAATGGGTTCCAATCTATTACAAAATATTGCAGACCAAGGTTATGACTGTGCCGGATACGATAACAGTGCCGAAAAAGTAAATGCTCTTAATCAGTTGAATCGTGATAATATTCATGGATTTTCAGATCTGAAGGACTTTACAGACAGTCTTAAAAGTCCCAAAGTTGTAATGATGCTGGTTCCTGCCGGTGAAATTGTAGACAGTGTGATAGCGGAGCTATTAACTGTTTTGGACAAAGGAGATATTATTATAGATGGCGGAAACTCACACTATACAGATACCGAACGAAGATATAAAGAACTGGAAGGCAAGGGACTGCATTTTGTGGGAATGGGTGTTTCCGGTGGTGAAGAAGGCGCACGAAGAGGTCCCAGTATGATGCCTGGTGGTGATAAAGAAGCCTATGAGGTTCTGAAACCTGTTCTGGAGAAAATTGCAGCACATGTGGACGGTGAGCCTACCGTTGGTTTTATGGGAGAACGCTCTGCTGGTCATTTTGTAAAAATGGTGCATAATGGTATTGAGTATGCCATCATGCAACTGATTTCTGAGTCCTATGAGATCATGAAAAAAGGTCTTAACATGGATAATGATAAAATCTATGAAGTATACAAAAAGTGGAATGAAGGGAAATTGAAGTCTTATTTATTAGAGATTACCCGGGATATTTTCACGTATAAAAATGAAGGTGAAGACCATCTTTTGCTGGATGACATCAGAGATGAGGCTAAAGCAAAAGGAACGGGTAAATGGACTTCACAGGCCGCAATGGATTTACATTTGCCAACCCCGGTTATTGACATTGCTGTTTCCATGCGTGATCTTTCTTCTTTGAAGAATCTGAGGGTTCAGGCTTCGAAAATATATCCTGACCTGACTGAAATGCATTATGCAAAAAATGAGAGTGAATATTGTGATCAACTTGAAGAGGCTTTCTATTTTGCAATGGTTTCTGCCTATGCTCAGGGAATGCATATGCTCTATCAGGCGAATGAAGAATTCAAATATAATCTGAACTTAGATCTTATTGCAAAAATATGGCGTGGAGGATGTATCATCCGATCAGAATTTTTAGAAGATATTTACGCTGCTTTTAACAAAAATCCTAAGCTGCAGCATTTACTTTTAGATGAGAATATTGCAGCAAACCTTACTAAGAGTATTAAAGATATCCGTACTGTGGTTTCAGATGCGGCAATTCATGGTATTTCAACACCTGCATTTTCGGCAGCATTAACGTATTTCGATGATTTCCGCAATGAAAATATGCCGACAAACCTTATTCAGGCACAGCGGGATTATTTTGGTTCACATACCTATGAACTTAAAGCCAAAGAAGGTGTATTTCATACCCAATGGATGAAAGAGAATGTTAAAAATTAATCTGTTTTTTAATCTAAGCTTAAAAAAATAAATAATGCCAAATACATCAGATACAAAAGTAAATCCCACAGTTTTAATTATTTTTGGGGGGAACGGAGATTTAACCAAACGGAAAATCATTCCGGCATTGTACAACCTGTTCCTTGAGAAAAGGCTTCCTGAAAAGTTTGCCATCATAGGCACTTCAAGAACGGAATTCAGTGATGAGCAGTACAGGGATTCCCTATTAACAGGAATCAATGAATTTTCCAGAACCGGCAAAGCCAAAAAAGAAGATTGGGTTAAATTTTCCTCCAATATCTCTTATCAGGCAGCCAATATAAAAGATGTCGCTTCTTACGATGAATTCGACTCAAAAATAAATAAGCTGAAAGAAGAATGGAATCAGGATCCTTCGATCCTCTATTATTGTGCAGTTTCACCGGACCTGTTCTGTACTATCGCAGAGAATATCTCAAAAAGTAAACTGGAGAATAATAAAGAAACCACACGCATTATCATTGAGAAGCCATTTGGCAGGGATCTGGAATCTGCAAAAGCTTTAAACACGAAATTACTGACAATTTTTGACGAAAAACAGATCTACAGAATAGACCATTATTTAGGAAAAGAAGTCGTTCAGAATGTTATGGCTTTTCGTTTTGCCAATACAATTATGGAGCCTCTGTGGAACCGTACCCATATCGAACACGTTCAGATTTCGGTTACCGAACAGATAGGTGTGGAAGATAGAGGAAGCTATTTTGATAATGCCGGAATTTTGAGGGATATGATTCAGAACCATTTACTTCAGTTACTGTGTATCATTGCCATGGAACCGCCTGTGAGTTTTGATGCCGACCTTGTACGGGACCGCAAAGTTGAGGTATTGAAGGCCATGAGGAAAGTTGTTCCCGGAATGATTGATACCATTGCAGTCAGAGGGCAGTATGGTCCTGGCTGGGTAGAAGGGAAAGAAGTTTCGGGTTACCGTGAAGAAGTGGATGTAGATGCAGATTCCAATACTGAAACCTACGCAGCAATGAAGTTTTATGTAGATAACTGGCGCTGGCAGGGAGTACCGTTTTATTTGCGCACAGGGAAAAGACTTTTTAAATCGGCTTCGCATATTATCATACAATTCAGGGAAGTTCCTCATAATATATTTAATAATGGTGAAAGGAACCTTCCTAAACCAAACAGACTTATCATCAGCATTCAGCCCGATATGGCGATCAGATTTCAGCTCGAAAGCAAAACTCCCGGTCTTGAAATGACCTTGAATACCGTGGATATGATATTTGATTATTCAGGAAAAACAAAAATAGATTCACCGGAGGCTTATGAAACGCTTTTACTGGATGTTATTTCAGGAGATCAGACTCTGTTTATGCGTGCAGACCAGGTAGAAGAAGCATGGAAAGTAGTAATGCCCATTCTCGATTATTGGGAAAGCAATAAAATGACAAACTTCCCGAATTATCCTGCAAATTCCTGGGGCCCTGAAAATGCAGAAGCACTCATTGCTAAAGATGGCTTTCACTGGATCAATTTACCTCAAAAAAAATAAGAATAGCTGATGAATGATTTAAAAATATTCGGGGATGCTGAAGAATTAATAAACGCTTTGGCAGAAACCATTTGTGAGGCCTCACAAAAAGCAGTGAGGAGCCATGGACAGTTTAACTTTGTGCTTTCCGGCGGAAGTTCACCTAAGAAATTATATGAGCTGCTGGCATCCGAAAAGTTTAAAGATAAGATTGATTGGGAGAAGACCTTTTTCTTTTTTGGGGATGAACGTTTCCTCCCTGAAAATGACCCCGACAGAAACTCCAGAATGGTTCAGGAAGCTTTATTTGATCCTTTAGGAATCAATACATCTCATATTTTCAAAGTAGATACATCACATGGGCCTGAGGCAGCAGCAGAAAGGTATATGGAATCCATAAAAGTACATTTTGATAAAAAACCGATTGTATTTGATTTCATTCTTTTAGGTCTTGGTGACAATTCACATACAGCATCACTATTCCCCTATACGTCAGTATTGAAAGAAACTGAAGCTACTGTAAAATCAATTTTTGTAGATGAGGTTGACATGTTTCGTATAACTATGACCGCTCCTCTGATCAACCAGGCGGAGCAGATCGCATTTTTAGTTTTCGGAGAAGGAAAATCTGAAGCTGTAGTTCATATACTGGAAGACCGTTCGGGCTCAATAGATGAATATCCTGCCCGCCTTATTAAGTCAGATAAAAATAAAGTACAGTGGTTTCTAGATTCTTCTGCAGCCTCAAAAATTGTAGAAAATCAGGACTGATCATCATTATTTCTGAAAATAAATTATTAAATATTTAAAAATAAAAAAATGTTTCCTACAATAAATCCTATACAAACACCAGCATGGGCAGCATTAATTGCTCATCACTCGGAAATGGAATCCGTTCAGATGAAAGACCTTTTTAAAAAAGACTCCAAAAGGTTTGAAAAAATGTCCATTGAATTTAATGATATCCTTTTCGATTATTCTAAAAATATTGCCACTGATGAAACTCTTGAAAAACTGCTGCAATTGGCAGAAGACTGCAAAGTTAAAAATGCAATGGAAGCCATTTTTGACGGAGAAAAGATCAATGGAACAGAAAATCGTGCTGTAATGCACACGGCTCTGAGAAATTTTTCTGATGAGCCAGTGATGATTGATGGAGAAGATATTATGCTTAAAATCCGCGAAACACGCCAGAAGATGAAGGCTTTTTGTGAAAAAATTCATAGTGGTGAATGGAAGGGCTATTCCGGGAAAAAAATTAAGAATATTGTCAATATCGGTATTGGAGGAAGTGATCTGGGGCCGGTAATGGTTACAGAAGCCTTAAAACCCTATTGGATTGAAGGAATTCAGGCTTATTTTGTTTCAAATGTGGACGGAACACAGATTGTGGAAACTTTAAAAAAATTAGACCCCGAAGAAACGCTTTTTACCATTGCCTCAAAAACCTTCACTACGCAGGAAACAATGACCAATGCACAAACCGCACGTGAATGGTTTCTAAAGTCGGCAAAAGACGAAAAATGGGTAGCAAAACATTTTGTGGCACTTTCAACCAATGAAGATGGGGTAAGGAAATTTGGAATTGATCCTGATAATATGTTTGTTTTCTGGGATTGGGTTGGCGGCCGTTACAGCCTTTGGAGCAGTATCGGACTTTCCATAGCCCTCACGATAGGATATGATCATTTTGAACAATTACTTAAAGGGGCTGAGTCAAGCGATCATCATTTTAAAACAACAGATCTCGGAGACAATATTCCTGTGATGATGGCCTTAATAGGATTGTGGTACACCAATTTTTTTGGTTCAGAAACGGAGGCTATATTTCCTTATGATCAATATATGCACCGCTTTCCGGCCTATTTTCAGCAGGGAAATATGGAAAGCAACGGAAAACATACAGACCGGAATGGGAATGATGTAACCTATAGCACAGGCCCGGTAGTCTGGGGCGAACCAGGAACCAACGGACAACATGCATTTTATCAATTGATCCATCAGGGAACCCATCTTATCCCCTGTGATTTTATAGCACCTGCGATCAGTCATAATCCTGTTGGTGATCATCATCAGATCTTGGTTTCAAATTTTTTCGCTCAGACCGAAGCTTTAATGAACGGAAAAAATGCCGGGCAGGTTGCCGAAGAGCTGGCACGTACAGGAATGGAAAAATCAAGCATGGAAAAGCTGATTCCGTTTAGAGTTTTTACCGGGAATAAACCCACCAATTCTTTCCTGCTTAAAAAGATTACCCCCTTTTCGTTAGGTGCGCTTACCGCACTGTATGAACATAAAATCTTTGTGCAGGGGGTCATCTGGAATATTTTCAGTTTTGACCAATGGGGAGTGGAGCTGGGTAAACAATTAGCTTCAAATGTGCTTCCGGAGCTTGAAAATAATGATACAATAGATTCCCATGACGGCTCTACCAACGGGCTGATCAATACTTATAAAAAATGGCGGAATAAATAGTCTTATCAACGGATAATTCCCATTGCTGCATAATATGCTGCCCCCATCAAAGCTGTTTTATCATTTAGAACTACTTTTATGGGGATGGCTTTTAACAAATGTTCCATTCGGCCGACATTAATAAAATTCCTGTAAAATTCTTTTTTGTCAATCAAGCTGAGAATTTTTGGGGTAATTCCACCACCGATATAGATTCCACCCGTGGCTTTTGCTTTTAAAGCCAGCTGGCTTGATTCTATGGCAAGGTATTTTAAAAAAAGCTGCATTGTCTCAATACACAAAGGTTCCTTTTCCTCTATGGCTGCTGAGGAAATTGTTTTCGCCGAGTTATCTTTTTTTAAATTTTCAGTCAGCCATTCCGGTTCTGTATATTCCCTGTAATGGAGTAAAAATTCATAAATATTTTGTATACCCTGTCCGGAAACCACTCTTTCCCAGCTTACATGGTCGAATTTATTTTTTAGAAACTTCCATAGTTCTGCATCCAGTTCATCAAAGGGGGCAAAATTGCAATGACCGCCTTCAGTTGCATAAGGCGTGTAATATAACCCATCCCAGTACATTCCTGCTTCACCAAGACCTGTTCCCGGTGAGATCACTACCGCGTTACCTGCACTTTTTTCACCCTCAGCAATAATTTCAAAGTCTGAATCTTCAAGTGCGCACAGGCCGTAGGCATTGGCCTGAAGATCATTAATAAGAAGCACTGTTTTTATATTAAGATCAGATTCCAGTTTTTTGGCGTCTATTTCCCAGGCAAAGTTAACGCCCCGTACTTTATCTCCATCTACCGTACCGGCAACGCCCAGACAGGCACAGTCGATAACCGAAGATTTATCATCATGAAAATGACGGATCGCCTCCACAAATGACTGGTGGTCTGTAGTGGCATATCGTTGATTTTTAATGGGAATCAGTTTTCCTCCCTTCACCTGAAAAAGCGCAAACTCTGTTTTAGTTCCGCCAACATCTGCTGCTAAAACAATTCCGGAACCTGGTAATTTTTTTTGCCCTGAAGGATAAGCCATTGGTAAACCGGCATCTGAAATATCGGGTAGGGAAGTATCCTGAAAATTATTCATAATTGGAAATATTTATAATAGGTTAATTTAAAAAGAATTTTTGGTTTTACTTTCAATTTTTCCAAATTGATTATCATAGAGATTTGATAATATAATTCTCAATTTGTGAATCTTTTTATCGGAATTTAAAAATCCTATGCTGCTTCCAATTGCGTTTTGGTTTCTTCTACGTCATTGAGAAGTTTTCATTAAGATCTTTATTATAATTAACTTGCTGGTGAGTTAATTATCTTTGTAAGATATTTTTCATTAGTGTTTTATGAGTTGTAATCTTTACACTTTGAAAATATATACTTTATATCAAATTGAATACAATTTTAAATATGAAAATTCATCACACTTACTTTTATCATCCATCTAATATCGAAAATAACGAAACAGTTATTCAAGATTTTGAGAAACAGCAAATTTCAATGCAAAAAATTCAGAATGCATTAGGTAGGAATAATAGATTTATTCTGACTGAAGATTCTGAAGAAACTGCACTTTCGATGGGAATACAGGCAGCCATAGGGGGACTGCATGAGAGTAATATTTCTGCTAAGGATATTGATATCATTGTTTTTGTATCAAGTACACCCGAACACAATGTGCCTTGCGACGCTATTAAAATACACCATGCTCTGAATGGAAAGCTGAATACAATGTGCTATGATATCAACGCAAACTGTATTGGAGGTTTTATTGCATTAGATCAGGTATCAAAATATTTATCAGGCTCTCATTCTGCTGGGAAAGCTTTAATTGTATGCGCTGAGAAACTATCTAAAATACTGGACCGGGAAAATCCGTTTACTGCTTTTTGTTTTTCAGATTCTGCTTTCGCCTTTATTGTTGAGAAAGAGGATTCAGATTCGGGATTAGTTGATGTTTTGTATCATACCGACAGCAGCTTTTCCAATACTGTTTTATTTCCTCCAAATGGATATTCTTGTCACAGTTCTACCGATGTTACTTTTTGGGATACAAATTTTGATGGAAGTGGGAGTGTAAATTTTGCATTGGATTATATCCATCCATTTTTACATCAAAATAATTTGACCATTGAACAAATTGATCTGTTTTTATTTTCACAGTTATCAATAAAAAATATTAATATTATTCGTGAATATTATGAAATTACGGAAGATAAGATTCCATTTTATTCCAGAGAATTAGGGTATACTGGATCTTCAAGTATTTTCTTAGCTCTAGATCAATACCAAAAGAATGTAAAGAAATTACAAAAAGGAAATAATATTCTGATATGGACTCTAGGAGCTGGTTATCAGGCAGGATTAATGCTATGGAAATATTGATTACAGTTCATTTAGTTTTAAAATATCTTTAAAAAAATATTCAAAATTTAGCCTGGAAACGCCTCAGTCTGATGGACAAGAAAGAGGTGTTTTTTGGCTATTTATAAGATTAGAACTCAGTCATTATTTAAAGTTTCCAATTCTTTAAACACAATAAAATTGATACAATATTTTCCTTTAAAATACTTTAGCTCACCTGAGTTATTATGCAAATAAAGACTGTTTCTTAAATTCAGCTCTATATAGTTGGAGCCACTTTAAGCTTCTGTTTCAGTATTTTTGATATATTCATTTATCCAGATGGAGAGATCTTTTTCTGATGGAACATTGATCTTTTTTCTTAAGTTGTACCTATTATTTTCTATTGTTTTTACAGATTTGAATGTATATTGTGATATTTCTTTAGTGGCCAGCCCCAGATAAAGGTAGGCAGAAAAAGTAAGTTCAGAAGTCCTTAAATTTGGATTGAGTTTAAGCATTTTTCCAGTGAAATCAGGGAAAATTATCTGAAAATGGCTCCAGAAATGGGGAGAATTGGCTTTCACCATATGGATTAGTTCCGACACCTTTTGCTGCAAAATATTTATTGTTTTTTCTTTTTCCATTAAAGAATCTGTTGTTTTTTGCAATTGATGATTTTTGTTTTCAATGATTTCATTTCTTTTTCTATTTTCCTTTCTTTGTTTATACAGAACACATGCAATTATTAGTAGTAATACAATGCTTACTAATAATACAGCAAGAATGTTTTTATTCCTGTTAGCCTGTTTTTTTTCATTTTCTACTTTTAAAATATTTTCTGCTATCTGGATAACATTTATTCTGCTTATTCTCTCATTATATCGTCTTTGTTCTGAGGAAATGGTAAGGTATTTTTTTTCATTGGAAGGATCATTCATTGCTTTATAACAATATGATAATTTTAGATTGATATCAGCTGACATTTTTAAGAATGCTTTTTTATTCTGAATTGCTTTTTTATAATAATTGATTGCATTCTGATATTCTTCCGAGAGAAAATAATAATCGCCATACGCTTCCAAAATAGAATGTAAGTACACATGGTCTTCACTTACTGCCTGTTTATAGGCTTTGTCAATAAATTGAAGTGCAGATTTTGTATTTTTTTGTTTAATGTAAATCTGGGCCTGATAGAAATAGACATATGCTTTTCTTCTGAACATCCGCCTGAAAGAAAGATATTGTTGTTCAGGAATCTCTTCTGCCAGCTTAATTGATCTGTCAATATAGATTTGTGCAGAATCATATTTGTGAGTTTCTGTATAATAATCCGCTATCCACATATAGATGCGGGAAACAAAAAGTTTTGATTCAGGATTCGTATGGGGATTTACAAGTTGCAGAGCTTCTTTATTTTCTTTCATTTCCTGGGGAAGAAACCCTACCATATCCCAGTAAAGTAATGATTTTATAGTTACAACTGAAGGTAATACAGGTATGGGAAATGCTTCTCCGGTTACAAAGCTGGAAATAATAAGCACTTCCCCGGGAGCTATAAAAATCACAGATGGTCCCCAGGGATCGGATAAAGTTTTGATGAGTGATGCAAACGGAGTAGGAACATGGAAAATCCCTGCATCTATACGGGCCACTGCAACTGGAGTTTTTCCAGGATCATCTATAACAGCAAGTTCTAACAGATCGGGGACTGTTTATTCAAATGTTTATATTGATCTTAGAGAAGGGAAGTGGTCTGTGAATACAGGTTTAACAATCAGTAACCCGGGGAATACAAACAGATTCTGGTTTCATGCTTATCTTTCTACTTCTCAATCTTCCGTTCAGCGGGCATATTTTACTCACTTGGCCCTGCTGCTGTATCTACCTCGTACGCTTCAGTTATTTTTCCATATACAGGTCCTACTAAATGATGGAGCACTAAGTATGCTTTCCTCACCATCCATCAGAATATATTTACTGATTGAAAATAAAGCTACAGGCAGCTGGACATTCGGTACCGGAGCTTATGAAAACTATTTTTATGCAATACCATTAAACTAATTACTACCCCTCAGGGGAGAATCCCGTATTTATGAACATTTGTAAGCATTAACCAGTTGATCTCCTATACATAATGCCTGATCTGACAGACTTTTTAGCATAATTTTTTATTGGATACGCGATTTAGCTTTGTATTAAGCAATAAAGGGGATTTGTTATGTTAAAACAAAATAATGATAGATGGTATTTTATTGAAATATTGTATATTTAGTCAAAGAAGTGTGATATTTCTTCAGTTAATCTAACCCACAAAATTATTGATATGAAAAAGGTAAAGAACGTAAAATCGGCCCAGATTGATCAGCAGTTAGTTGATAATAACAATAGAGTAATGACGACCAATGACGGCGTACCAGTGTTTGACAATAACAATACACTTAAAGCCGGAGAAAGAGGGCCGTCTTTACAGCAGGATCATATTTTTTTTGACAAGCTCATGCATTTTGACCGTGAGCGGATTCCTGAAAGAGTCGTTCATGCAAGAGGATCCGGTGCACATGGTATTTTTGAAGCTACCGCAGACCTTTCAAAATACACAACTGCTGCATTTTTGCAAAAAGGAACGATCACCCCTTTATTTACAAGGTTTTCTACAGTAGCAGGATTTAAGGGGTCTACCGACCTGGCCCGCGATGTAAGGGGATTTTCAGTCAAGTTTTACACCACAGAGGGCAATTACGATCTTGTAGGTAATAATATACCGGTCTTCTTTATTCAGGATGCCATGAATTTTCCGGATTTAATTCATGCGGTGAAACCGGAACCTAATAATGAAATGCCACAAGCTGCATCAGCACACGATACATTTTGGGATTTCATTTCACTAATGCCTGAAGCGGCCCATATGACCATGTGGGTGATGTCTGATAGGGCAATTCCAAGAAGTTTAAGAATGATGGAAGGTTTTGGAGTACATACTTTCAAATTTGTGAATAACAAAGGTAAGGCAACGTTTGTGAAATTTCACTGGAAGCCGAGATTGGGGGTACATTCAGTAGCATGGAATGAAGCTCAGAAAATTTCTGGTTTTAATGCTGATTTTCATCGCAAGGATTTATGGGAAGCTATTGAAAACGGTGATTTTCCGCAATGGGATTTGGGAGTTCAGCTTATTCCTGAAGAAGATGAGATGAAATACTCATTTGATATTCTTGATCCTACTAAAATTATTCCTGAAGAGCTTGTTCCTGTACAGATTATAGGAACTATGACACTCAACCGTAATCCAGAGAATTTTTTTGCAGAGACTGAGCAGGTGGCTTTTGATCCGGGAAGGCTTGTTCCGGGTATAGATGTTTCTGATGATCCTCTTCTCCAGGGAAGAGTATTTTCGTACATGGATACTCAGAATTATCGCCTGGGAGGTCCTAATTTTCATGAGTTGCCTATAAACCGTCCGGTAAATGGGAAGCATAATAATCAAAAAGACGGTTTTGGAAGGATGGATATTCTGAAAGGGCCTGTCAGTTATTTTCCAAACAGTAAAGCTGAAGGATGCCCTTACCAGGCAATGCTTAAGGGAGAGGTTGGATTTCAGTCGCACCAGCAGCCTGTGAACGGCCCCAAAGTAAGGGCCCGTTCGGATTCTTTTGCAGACCATTTTACTCAGGCCACATTGTTCTTTAATTCGCAAAGTCCTGAAGAACAAGAACATATTATCAATGCACTGAGCTTTGAACTGTCTAAGGTAAATGATGTTAATATACGCCAACGCGAATTAGCTATACTGAATCAGATCGATAAAAAACTGGCTAAAAATGTCGCTGATAATCTGGGATTGACTGTTTCGAAAGAACTTGATCCGCTAACTTTGAAATTCGCCCGCCAGAATCATCCGAACTATCCCATTAAACCTAAAAAACCTGAAGTAGAAAAATCATCAGAGCTGAGCATGAAAGTAGAACCCGGAAAGGGGAATATCAAAACGAGAAAGGTGGCTTTTTTAATTGACAACGGGGTAAGCAAAACTTCGGTAGATATAATGAAAAAGGCACTGGAAAAAGAAGGTGCACAGGCTGTTTTAATTGCAAGCCAGGTTGGTAAAATAAAATTCAAAGAGGGAGGGGAAGAAGATATTAAGTATTCTTACCTTACAGAAGCATCCGTATGTTATGATGCATTTTATACCCCTGATGGAGATTCTGTAAAGACTCTTGAAGGCAATGCGGATTATCTGCAATTCATCAATGAAGGATATCGCCATTGCAAAGCACTGGCATTTGCCAAAGGCGCGGAAGAATTATCGAAACATTCTTTTGTTAATAAAGATAAAGGTGTTATTTTTGAAAGTACAGACCATTTAACCGAAGATTTTATCAAAATTATGAAAGAGCATCGTATCTGGGAAAGAGAAAAATCCAGAAAGGTTCCTTCATAACCTCGTATCTTGCGTGAAGCAGTACTATACAGGATTCTGATATAACGTATTAATGCAGGTATCACCTTCTGGGTATTCACTATTTTGAAATCTCAATAAAAGCCTTCTTTTTAAGAGGGCTTTTGTTATATTTGATAAAACGATACAATGAATTTAAATTTACTTGAAAAAGCAGTTTCTATTGCAACACAGGCGCACGCAGGCCAAACAGATAAATCCGGTAAACCTTACATTTTACATATCCTGAGAGTGATGATGAAAGGAAAAAATGAAAATGAGATGATCTGTGGTGTATTGCACGATCTGGTAGAAGATACTGCCTGGACTTTTGAACAGCTGGCAGAAGAGGGGTTTCCGCAGCAGATCATTCGGGCACTGGAGCTTGTGACAAAGAAAGGCAATGAAGATTATTCAGATTTCATAGAGAGGATTATTCAGAATGATTTAGCCATCGCGGTGAAATTGAATGATCTTGAAGATAATATGGATGTAAGCAGATTGAATAAAGTGACAGAAAAAGATGCAGAGAGACTCTCTAAATATATCAATGCTCACAGATATTTAAAAAGCTATATGCAGAAATAATGAAACAGCCCCCTTCAACAGGGGCTTTATTCTATTTTTCCCGGTCATATTTTACTAAGGTGTCTTTATGAAAGTGCCCCGTTTGTAAAAGTTCCTGTGAAAACCAGATACATTCGTAATAGCCATGCCCTTTTGCTGAAACATCATTAATAGTCATGATTGTCCTGGCATCTGATTTCAGATAGACTGTGTCTCCTACTTTTAATTCCATGTGATTTGATTTTAAAATTAAGTTCAAATATAGCAAAATAGACTGTTACCCCATGGCTGGTTCTTTAGTTTGTAGGAGGCTCTTATTCCGGTGGATCATCATCTCTCAATTTTACGATCTGCTCTTTTTTTGATTTCAGAATAGAGTGTTTAAAAAATAAACCAGCCGCAATCAAAGACTGCAGCCGGTTTTATGAAATCAAATATCTGTATATTATTGGGTTCTGGAACGGGCGATATTAATAAGGTACACAAGATGTGCATACATATTTCTTTTTACAGATTCTACTTTTATATCCCCGGTTGTCTGGTTAATGGTAGTTACGATATCTGCGTTACACTGTCCGGCACTGGGAAAATTACCACTTCCCAAATAGTTTACCGTACTGGCAGCCGGATAAGAAATTCTGGGATAATCCGGGGCGGTCTGGTTGGCAACAGGAGCAGCACCGGCAAAGCCTTTATTATCAACATATCGGGCTGTCCATGTACCTAAAAACTGCCCGTTACCAGTATTAATTCCTTGTCCTACCACTACCTGAGTATCTACTGGGTTGGTAAATCCTGCACAAGAAGTATAGTGATTTAAGGAAACAGTACAGGAAGAAGCGTTGTCAATAGGCTGAAAGCATTTTCCTTCATATATGGTAAATCTTTGTTCAGTAGATGACATAGAGGTATTCAATAGGGCCTTAGGAGCAAAAATTTCTTCAGGAGAAATCAATGTCAGAACACCTTGAGGATCAGCAGCAACAATTTTTTTATCAGGATTTGAAAGTCCTCTTACCCTTACCAGGCCATTAATATCTAAAGTTTGGGTAGGAGTGGTTGTGTTAATACCTACCTGAGCGTTTAAACTGCCACAAAATGCGAGTACGGACAATACAAATGTCTTTGTTTTCATGTTATAATTTGAATGGGTTTATATTTTTTCACTAAGGTAAGAAATATCTATTAATATAGAAATGAAAATTTATTTAAAAGTAAAATCAAGTAATTTTAAAATTAAAATGATGAATGTATAGTAAATTTTAAAGTATTGTCTTTTGAAGATAACTCAAAGTTTATGTATCATGAATTTGTTTGAAAAATAGTTGTATTTTAGCTGAAATATGCTGTTTTTTAATAAACATATTACGCACTAATTAAAATTCAGATAATTTGAATGAAAAAATTAGTAGATTTGCACGGAACAAAAAATAATAAATATTAAGCACTATTCTTTGAAACAGAATTTTTAGGAATGGAAAATAACAGAGAATAGAGGAATTTTTTAGGTTATAAAACTACTGAAACTATGAAGAAACTTTTTTTACTTTTTTTAATGGCGTTTTTATTTATCGGCTGCAGCTCCAATGATGATACCATTTATGATTATGTAGGAACATGGTCTGGTACCTATGACGGTAATGATAAAGGAATCTGGAACATCGTGGTAGATACCAATGGTAAAGTGGTGGGAACCATGCATTCCGATGTTAATAATGAAAACTATAATATTTCCGGAAATTTAAGTGAGACAGGAGATCTTAATGCATCAGTAGGACTTCCTTCACAAGGAAATTTTAAAGGAACACTGAATACAGATAAAAAAGGAAACGGAAGCTGGTCCAACTCAATTCCTACTCCTGCGAGATCAGGATCCTGGAAAGGAGATAAGAAATAAACAAAAAGTCTGCACGTAATTGCAGACTTTTTTATTTTATACAAATCCCATGTGGGTTATTTCGTTATCTTCATTTTGTAATGCTGCAAAATAGAGGAGTACACTCTTTTCTGAAAAATGTTGCTGAAAAACAATTTCCTGCTGCTTGTCCAAAGGCAGAATTTCTTCAGCATACTCTGTATTGCAGTGCTCAGAATCCAGTTTGATAGTCAAAATGATCATTTTATACATAAGACTGCTGTGTTTCAAATGCAGGGTCTGATTCTCAATTCTAATACGGTCTGCGGTTTTTTTTATTCCACCAAACTGAAATTCCCTGAGGAGTTTTTGGCCTTCCTCAGTTTTCAATCCGTTTTCGACGGTTCTTTTACCTCTTTCAGAAGTCATATCCAGATCTTTTACTTCCGTCATCAGTTTAGCAAATTTCTGATAAAGGAGAGGGTCTCCCGCTGTCTTGATGTACACATTCAGGCTGTTTCTTATAGCTTTTCCAGTCTTAGAGCAATGTCCGAACTCAGAACTGTTTTGACGTACTTTTTCATAGGACGGATTTTTCTTAAAAGCAGTTTTATTAAACCCACTTTTCTTCCGAACGACGTTTTTACCATTCAGATCATAAAAAACCAGGTCTCCTACAGCTCCTGTAATCTTGATTATACTTTCATATGTTGCCATATCTCTAAATTGAACTCAAATATACCATTAAATAATGAATGACAATATTTTAACATATATTTATAATAGTGTTGTAGTATAGTTATAGTATAATTAAAATATAAAATGTATATTTGATAAATAATTGCTTAATCGAGTATAAATCAGATGAATATGGGATCGGGATTATTTGAATCGGGAATGAGAATAAAGCAGCTGTCTGTCTTACTGATTATGTCTGCTTTTGTAGTGTCTTGCGGAGCATCAAAAAATGCTTCTTCCAGTAAGAAATCGAATACCAAAACGGTAGCGAAATCTGAGAACCTTAGAAAACTGGATTCTAAATTTGATGGTAAAATATCAAGATCGATCAATGAAATTCTGAAAGATGCCGAGAAATATCTTGGAACACCTTACCGGTTCGGAGGAAATACATCGTCCGGGTTCGACTGTTCAGGATTTACGGTAAAAGTATTTGAAGAAAATGATTTTAGCCTTCCAAGGAGATCTACAGATCAGGCTGAATCCGGAAAAAATATTGACATCAGGGACGTAAAACCAGGAGATTTGCTGTTTTTTGCCACAGCAGGAGGTAGCAGAGTATCTCACGTAGGTATCGTGCATGATATTGGCGCAGACGGAGAGGTGAAATTCATTCATGCTTCCACTTCCAAAGGAGTCATTATCTCTTCTCTGAACGAAAAATACTGGAATAAAGCTTATCTTCATGCCCAAAGGGTTTTATAAAATATTCTTATTACTCTGAAAATATAAAGCATTTTCTTTTTCAAACCAGAACAAAGGGACGCATTCTATTTTTAATGTAATCATTCGAAATTGGCTTTGCCACTTAATAAGAAAAATTCCTTTTCTTAATATTGCAATAGTATTGCATTTCAAAATCTGTGAAATTTGTCAAAAATAATTACCATGGCAGATTTTACACGATTTTTCATTCCCTTATATTTTATTCTTTTTTTTACGGTTTCGTTTTTAGGAATCAGTTTTAGAGTGGCCAGACAAATCAATAAGAACCCCAATGTTCTTCCAAAAGACGGTTCTGCTTATGCTCTTGTCGGACGTTATTTTAAACTGATCTTACTGGCTCTGTTTACGTACTCTATTGCGCTTTCTCTATTTCCTGAAGTTATCTCGGGTACTTTTATAATCCATTTCATGGATGTTAATCTTCTGAAATATATCGGACTTATTTTGATGATTTCTGCATTTATTTGGGTGGTTGTGGCACAGCTGCAGATGAAAGATTCGTGGCGTATAGGAATTGATACTGAGATGAAAACCAGGCTTGTGACCCATGGACTGTTTGGAATATCTAGAAATCCAATATTTTTAGGAATGACGGTAAGTCTTCTTGGTTTCTTTCTGCTTTTTCCCACTTTAACCGTATTTCTGTTTCTGTTGGTGGGAAGTATTCTGATGCAAATTCAGATAAGGCTTGAAGAGGAAGATCTGAATCTGAAGCACGGCCAGACTTATCTGACCTATAAAAAGAGGGTTGGGCGGATGTTAAGCCCCTATTAAAAGCATAACGTTAAAAATAATTTTGCTGAACTTTTTTGTATCTTTGGCCCGTATAATTTTTCAAACTAATTTAAATAAGAAACATGTCGTTACAACAAACTATTGAAAACATTTGGGATAATAGAGATTTATTACAAAATGAAGACAGCAAGAAAGCGATCAGAGAGGTGGTATCTTTATTAGATTCCGGAGAACTTCGTGTAGCTGAACCTACAGAAAACGGATGGCAGGTAAATGAATGGGTAAAGAAAGCAGTAGTAATGTACTTCCCAATCCAGAAGATGGAAACTATTGAAGTAGGTCCGTTTGAATTTCATGACAAAATTCCTTTAAAGAAAAATTATGCGGAAAAAGGAGTAAGAGTTGTACCTCACGCTATTGCAAGAGAGGGTTCTTTCGTTGCTTCAGGGGTGATCATGATGCCGTCTTATATTAATATCGGTGCTTATGTAGATTCAGGAACAATGGTAGATACTTGGGCTACAGTAGGAAGCTGTGCGCAGATCGGTAAAAACGTTCACCTGAGTGGTGGTGTTGGTATCGGTGGCGTATTGGAGCCATTACAGGCTGCTCCGGTAATCATTGAAGATGACTGTTTCATCGGTTCAAGATGTATCGTAGTAGAAGGAGTTCATGTAGAAAAAGAAGCCGTGTTGGGAGCTAATGTTGTATTAACAGCCTCTACAAAAATCATTGATGTTACAGGAGATGAGCCTGTTGAAATCAAAGGTAGAGTACCTGCCCGTTCAGTAGTGATCCCTGGAAGCTATACAAAGCAGTTTCCTGCAGGAGAATTTCAGGTTCCTTGCGCATTGATCATTGGTCAGAGAAAAGAATCTACAGATAAGAAAACATCTCTGAATGATGCATTGAGAGATAATAATGTAGCTGTTTAAGATTTAATATTCTAAGCTAATACCACAATTTTGAAAGAAAAATTTCTAAAAATACTCTTAAACCCTAAATATATATTTGGGGTTTATCTTATTGTAGCCATTGCGACTGCACTTTCTAAATTTTCGAGAGGAAATCAGGCAATTAATAATTATCTGATTTTTAAGGGCGTGTTTTTCAATACCCTTGATGAGAAAAATCTGTATTTACAATATCCTGAACACTATTCTGATATGAATCATTATGGTGTCTTTTTTAGCTTGCTGATCGCTCCGTTTGCAGTTATGCCGGACTGGTTGGGAATCTCTCTGTGGAATGTAGCCAATACAGCCATTTTTCTCTACGCGATTCATAAACTTCCGTTTTCAGATCCTAAAAAAGCCCTTTTCGCATTATTATGTCTGCAGGAATACATTACTGCTGCGGTAAGCTTACAGTTTAATGTCGCTTTGGTAGGACTTCTAATGTTATCTGCGATATTTGTTTATGAAAGAAAAGAAGTACAGTCTGCAACAGCGATTGTGGTAGGGATTTTCGTGAAACTATACGGAATTGTAGGATTATCTCAGTTTTTCTTTATTAAAAATAAAGTGAAATTTATTCTCTCGGGAATTGTCATTGCCATATTGTGTTTAGTGATTCCAATGATTTATTCCACACCTCAGTTTGTGATTCAAAGTTATGCTGACTGGGCGCATTCTCTGATCTCAAAAAATAATGATAATCAGGTATTGGGAAATATGCAGGATATATCATTAATGGGATTTGTAAGAAGAATTTTAGGAGATGCTTCTATCTCTAATCTTACCTTTTTAGCCTTTGGAGTTCCTTTATTTGCTCTGCCCTACATCAGAATAAAACAGTATAAAAACTATGCTTTTCAATTGATGATTCTGGCTTCTACATTACTATTTCTGGTTTTGTTCAGCTCAGGATCAGAATCGCCGACTTATATTATTGCGGTAGCGGGAGTAATGATCTGGTTTACCCTTCAAAAGGAAAAAACACCTATTATTATAGGATTGCTGGTTTTTGTAATTATTCTTACCTGTTTCTCTCCATCTGATTTGTTTCCAAAATTTATTAAGCAAAATTATATTATTAAATATTCTTTGAAAGCCGTACCTTGTATCCTCGTTTGGCTGCGCGTAACCTATGAGCTCCTGACAAAGGACTTTGAAAAAGATTACACTTTAAATTAATATATGAAGAAGATCTCAATTGTCATTCCTGCTCATAATGAAGAAGGTAACGTTGCCTTAGTACATGAAAAAATAAAACAGGTTTTTTCAGGATTAAAAGATTATGATTTTGAAATTATCTTTGTCAATGACGGAAGCAGAGACCATACACAGCAAAAGCTGGAAGAATTATCTCAAAAATTTGAAGAAGTAAAGTATATTGAATTTTCAAGAAATTTTGGACATCAGCCTGCCGTAAAAGCAGGAATGGATCATGCGAATGGTAACGCAGTCATCTCTATGGATGGTGATCTCCAGCATCCGCCTGAGCTGATTCCTGAAATGATCCAAAAATGGGAAGAAGGCTATGATGTTGTTTTTACGGTGAGAACTTACCCTAAAGAAATATCCTATTTTAAAAGAAAAACATCTGATCTTTTTTATAAACTATTATCAAGTCTTTCCGATGTCAATCTGACAAAAGGAGGAGGGTCTGATTTTAGATTAATGGATGCTAATGCCGTTCAGGTAATGCGTAATTTCAATGAAGATGACTTGTTCCTTAGAGGATTAACCAGCTGGATGGGTTTCAAACAGATCGGAATCGACTTTAAAGCCAATGAAAGAGTGTCGGGAGAAAGCAGCTATAACCTTAAGAAGATGTTTACTTTTGCTTTCACGGGAATTACAGCTTTCAGTGTAAAACCTCTTTACCTGGCTGCATACCTTGGATTTCTGTTTTCTGCAGTTTCAGTGTTAGGATATGGAGGATATGTTCTCCATTCTTTTATTGCCGGTACTGAAATCTCAGGATGGGCATCATTGATTATGACCATTGTTTTCTTTGGAGGGTTACAGTTAATCATCATGGGAATCATGGGAATCTATCTGGGTAAAATATTTAAACAGGTGAAAGACAGACCTAATTATATTATTAAAAACAAAAATTTTTAAAATGGTTTTATTAAGTTTTGACATTGAAGAATTTGATATGCCATTAGAGTATAAGGGTGAAATTCCCTTTGAAAAGCAAATTTCAATTTCGCAGACCGGGCTGGAAAGGATATTGGATATCCTTCAAAAACATAATGCCAAAGCTACTTTTTTTTCTACAGTAGTTTTTGCCGAAAACAGCAGGTATCTCATCGAAAGATTATTAAAGGAAGGTCATGAATTGGCTTCCCATACCTGGTTTCATTCAGAATTTGAAAACAAACACCTTAAAGAGTCACGGGAAAAACTGGAGGATCTGTTTTCAACGAAAGTAACTGGCTTACGAATGCCAAGAATGATGCCGGTAGATGATAAAGAGGTTGAGAAGGCAGGATATTCTTACAATTCGTCTATCAATCCTACGTTCTTACCCGGAAGATATAACAACTTAAAAGTATCGAGAACCTACTATAAAGAAGGAAAGGTAACCCAGGTTCCTGCATCCGTATCTCCGAATTTCAGAATCCCTTTATTCTGGCTTAGTTTTCATAATTTTCCGCTGTCAGTCTATAAAAAACTGGCTTCAGATACCTTGAAAAAAGACCAATATCTTAATATTTATTTCCATCCGTGGGAATTTGCAGAAATTAAAGATGAAGCCTTTAAACTTCCAGGATTTACCGTAAAAAACTCCGGAAAAGATATGGTGGAAAGATTTGATTCGTTTGTAGGGTGGCTTAAAGAGAAAGGACATACATTCGGAACATTTCAGGAATTTCAAAAACAGATACAACGATGAAAATTGCCTTTGACGCAAAACGTTTTTTCCATAATACGTCCGGGCTGGGCAATTACTCAAGAGATCTTGTAAGAATACTCTCTCAGTATGAGCCGGACAACGACTACCTGCTGCTGAATAAAAACAGATCAGAGCGGGGAAAAGACATTCTGGAACGCCCCAATGTTCAGTTTGCGGCTACTTCAAAGGGGAAATTTTCCCGTCAGCTTGCTATGGGAAAAGATGCCCAAAAACTGGGAGCAGATATTTTTCATGGCTTATCCGGTGAACTCCCTTTAAAATGGGATCAGAAACCGATTAAAAAGATCGTTACCATTCATGATCTTATCTTTATGAGATACCCACAGTATTATTCTTTTTTTGACAGGAAAATACACTTCTGGAAATTTAAAAAAGCCGCTGATACAGCTGATAAGATCATTGCCATTTCTGAACAGACCAAAAGGGATATTATCCAGTATTTGAAAGTTCCTGAAAGCAAGATTGAAGTGATCTATCAGGGCTGCCACAAAGCATTTAAAGAACAGCAGTCTCCGGAATTGATGCAGGCTGCAAAAGAAAAATATAAACTGCCGGAAAGGTTTATTCTGAACGTAGGAACCATTGAAGAACGTAAGAACCTGTTGAATGTAGTAAAAGCAGTTAACGGAACCGAAATTCCATTGGTGGTGGTAGGCAGAAAGACAAAATATTATCAGAAAATAGACCGTTTTATCAAAAAGAATAAGATGGAAAAGCAGGTGCTGTTCCTGGAAGGTGTTTCTATGGATGAACTGGCTGTGATCTACAAACTGGCTGATATTTTCGTATACCCCAGCTTCTTTGAAGGCTTTGGAATTCCTGTAATTGAGGCTCTTTTCTCAAAGACGGTAACCGTAACCAGCAATACAAGCTGTCTGCCCGAGGCAGGAGGAAAAGATTCCGTTTATATTGATCCCGATAATGATGTAGATATCAGGGCTAAAATAAAATTTCTCTGGGAAAATGAATCCGAGAGAAAACGCCGTGAGGAAAAGGGTTTCGAGTTTGTTCAGAAATTTAATGACGAACGAATTGCCAAAGAACTGATGAATTTTTATCAAAAAATATTCTGAAAAAACTTTGCCATTTAAAAATAAATCCTACATTTGCATCAGAATTCAATACAATGAAACCAACTTTTTTAGCATTACATCATTATTATCATCATCTCTGTTAGACGGAATTGATTGATATTATGTGTATACTAAAATCAAAAATAATTAAAAACCGTCTGAGTAAATAGACGGTTTTTTTGTTTCCTGAATCCTCCTCAGAAATTTTCAACAGATCATCTTTTATTTACTCAGACCTCAAAAAAGGCGAAATGAGTAAATTAAAAATTGCGATACAAAAAAGCGGACGGCTTTACGAAGAATCACTACAGCTTCTCAAAGATTGTGGAATATTGGTCAACAACGGAAAAGACCAGCTTAAAGTTTCAGTAGATAACTTTCCCATGGAGATTATGTATCTCCGGAATTCAGACATTCCGCAATACCTTGAAGACGGAGTGGTAGATATTGCCATTGTAGGTGAAAATCTTTTGATTGAGAAACAAAAAAAGATTCAGGTTGTTCAGAAACTTGGCTTCTCAAAATGCCGGGTATCTATTGCCGTTCCCAAAGAAATTGAAACCGATGATCTCAGTTTTTTCCAGGGGAAAAAGATTGCCACTTCTTACCCGAATACTCTTAAAAATTTTTTAGAAAAAAAAGAAATCGTATCAGACATTCATATTATTTCTGGCTCGGTGGAAATTGCTCCCAATATTGGCCTGGCTGATGGTATCTGTGATATTGTAAGTTCAGGAAGTACGCTGTTCAAAAATGGACTTAGAGAAACTGTTACCTTACTGAAATCGGAGGCAGTACTGGCAAAAAACCCTGAACTGTCCCCAGAAAAAGCAGCTATTCTTGACAAGTTTTTATTCCGGATTAAAGCCGTTTTAAGAGCTAAAAATTCAAAATATATTCTAATGAATGTTCCCAATGATAAAATTCAGAAAATAGCTGAAGTTCTTCCGGTTCTGAAAAGTCCTACCGTCATTCCGCTGGCGGAAGAAGGCTGGAGCAGTATTCATTCTGTGATTGATGAAGAACGATTTTGGGATGTTATTGATGAACTTAAAGACAATGGTGCGCAGGATATTTTAATCATTCCCATCGATAAAATGGTCATTTAAAAACTAAAATATGAATATCTATAAATATCCGAAAAAAGAGATTTGGAACGATCTTGTGAAACGTCCGGTTCTCAAACAGGAAGAAATTTCTGCCCTTATCCAGGAAATCTTTACAGAAGTTGGAAAAAATGGAGATCAGGCTTTGATTGATTTCAACAGGCAGTTTGATAAAGCCGAAACACCAGGCATTATAGTAACCGCGGCTGAAATTGACAATGCTGAGAATCAGATAACAGCTGATTTGAAAGAAGCTATTCAACAGGCAAAGGAGAATATCGCAAAGTTCCACGAATCACAAAGAGTAGAAATCCGGAAAATTGAAACCACAAAAGGAGTTGTTTGCTGGAGAGAGAACAGAGCTGTAGAGAAAGTAGGAATTTATATTCCGGGTGGAACAGCTCCTTTATTTTCTACGGTTTTAATGTTGGCTGTACCGGCTAACCTGGCGGGATGTAAAGAAATTATTCTCTGTACCCCACCTGATAAAAACGGAGATGTCAATCCTGCTATTTTATATGCCGCGAAGCTTTGCGGGGTTTCCCGAATTTTTAAAACGGGTGGGGCTCAGGCAGTAGCAGCAATGACTTTAGGAACGGAAAGCATTCCGGAAGTATATAAAATTTTTGGTCCCGGAAACCAGTTTGTAGTGGCTGCCAAAGAATATGCCCAGCGGTATGGAGTAGCCATTGATATGCCGGCAGGTCCAAGTGAAGTCCTTGTTATAGCAGATGAGCAGGCGGTTCCTGAATTCTGCGCAGCAGATCTTCTTTCACAGGCAGAACACGGAAGTGACAGCCAGGTTGTATTCATTACAACTGACATTAAAGTTTTTGATGAGACAATTAATGCTGTTGATCATCAGATCAGTGGTTTACCCAGAAGTGAAATGGCAAAAGTTGCATTAGAAAACAGTTCTTTTATTTTAGTTAATTCCCTGGAAGAAGCTCTTGAGTTCAGTAATCTTTATGCTCCGGAACATCTCATTCTGGCACTGAAAAACTTCGAAAATTATATTCCTGTGATTCAGAATGCAGGTTCTGTTTTCCTTGGGAATTATTCCTGTGAAAGTGCCGGGGACTATGCCAGCGGAACCAATCACACGCTTCCGACTAATGCATACGCAAAAAATTACAGCGGGGTATCTCTGGATAGCTTTGTTAAGAAAATAACCTTCCAGCATCTTTCCAAAGAGGGACTTCAAAATTTAGGAAAAACAATAGAGCTTATGGCGGAAGCAGAAGGCCTGTTTGCCCATAAAAATGCAGTATCAATAAGATTAAAAGAATAAATGTTGGGTAATGCAAATTCACAAGGATTTTATTCCCGATAAAATTGAAAAATGTAAAACGGTAATTAATCCTTTGCTGAAAATTCTGCGCCTATATAACATAAGATAAAAAGAAATTACGCCCTTGTGCTTATTTAAAAAAACCATTAAGAAAAGAAAGTTTCCAGGAAGAACGAAGATTCAGATTGATCTGTAATGGTTAAGAAAAGATTTAAAATGAAAAGCAATACAATGAAAAATAACAGTATCAAAACTTTAGTACGCCAAAATATATTACAATTACAGCCTTATATCAGCTTCAGGGATCATAATGAATTCGGCTCACCCGTATTTCTGGATGCCAATGAGAGTCCTTTTGGGGAATGTAACCGCTATCCGGATTCTACCCAGAAAAAACTTAAAAACCGTTTAGCAGAACTTAAAAAGTTATCTCCGTCACAGATGGCTATAGGAAACGGAAGCGATGAATTGATCGATTTGATTATAAAAATTTTCTGTGAGCCTAAAAAGGACTCTATTTTAATGATGAATCCCTCTTTTGCGATGTATGGTTTTTATGCCACCATTAATGAAAACAGAGTTTTAAAGCTTGATCTGAATGAGGATTTTGAAATAATAAAAGAAGACTTTTTAAGTAGTATAAAGGAAGAGTCTATCAAGGTTTTCTTCCTGTGCTCTCCCAATAATCCCACGGGAAACAGCGTAGAAGATATAGAATTTTACCTTCAGAATTTTAACGGAATAGTAGTGGTAGATGAAGCTTATATTGAGTTTTCCGGGAAAAAATCAAGTCTGGAGCTTCTTGATAAATACCCGAATCTGATCGTTTTGCAAACTTTCTCAAAAGCGTGGGGAATTGCAGGAGCAAGAGTAGGGATGGCGTATGCCTCTGAAGAGATTATTACTTTAATCAATACCGTAAAAGCTCCTTATAACGTTAATGTATTAAGTCAGGAGCTGATTTTAAAATCACTCAGCGAGGAAGGTAGGCTTACAGAAAATGTAAATAAAATTCTGGAAGAAAGAACGTGGCTTCAGGAGCAGTTTAAAGGAATTGAATGCATTGAAAAAGTATTTCCTACAGATGCCAACTTCTTTTTGATTGCGATGAAAAATATAGAGCAGGTATACGCGGAAATGCTCGATAAAGAGATTCTGACAAGCAGAAGAGATCCGGCGATTCCGGGATGTATCAGAATCAACGTGGGGAACCGACAGGAAAATGAAAGGCTAATTGATCTTTTAAAAAATATTCAGCTATGAAAAAAGTACTCTTTATAGACCGGGACGGAACATTGATAATGGAGCCTCCCACAGATTTTCAGGTAGATTCATTAGAAAAGCTTGAGTTTTATCCCGGAGTATTTCAAAACCTTGCAAAAATTGCCAATGAACTGGACTATGAACTGGTTATGGTCACCAATCAGGATGGTTTAGGAACTGAAAGTTTTCCCTTTGAAGATTTTAACAAACCTCATCAGAAAATGCTGGAAGCACTCGGAAATGAAGGTATTATTTTTAGTGATATTTTGATTGATAAAAGCTTTGAATATGAAAATCTTCCTACCAGAAAACCCGGAACAGGACTGCTTGGGAAATATATATATGGGAACTATGATCTTGAAAATTCGTATGTAATCGGAGATCGAAGTACGGATGTTCAACTCGCTGAAAATTTAGGATCTAAAGCTATTTTTCTAAATGAAAACTTTAATGCCAAAGCTGATCTTACCACAACCTCATGGGCGGAGATTTACTGGTTTTTGAAGAGCGGAATGAGAAAAGCCAGCGTATTCAGAAAGACCAATGAAACTGAAATAGAAATTGAAGTAAATCTCGATGGCAAAGGGAAATCTGAAATTTCAACAGGGCTGCATTTCTTTGACCATATGCTGGATCAGATTGCCAGACACGGAAATATGGATCTTCGAATTAAAGTAAACGGAGATTTGTCTGTAGATGAGCACCATACCATAGAAGATACGGGAATTGTCCTGGGAGAGGCTGTTATAAAGGCATTAGGTAAGAAAAAAGGAATCGAGAGATATGGTTTCTTACTTCCGATGGATGACTGCCTGGCTCAGGTCGCGATTGATTTTGGAGGAAGACCATGGCTGGTTTGGGATGCTCCTTTTAAAAGAGAAAAAATTGGAGATATGCCTACAGAAATGTTTTTCCACTTTTTTAAGTCTTTTGCAGACTCTTCAAAATGCAATCTGAATATAAAAGCAGAAGGGGATAATGAGCACCACAAAATAGAATCTGTCTTCAAAGCATTTGCAAAAGCCGTGAAAATGGCAGTGAACCAATCTGATATTAACTACAGTTTACCTTCTACAAAAGGAAGTTTATAAAGAATGATCGCAATAATAAAATATAACGGCGGAAATGTAAACTCTGTTCAGAATGCGCTGAACAGGCTGAATGTGGATTCTGTAATTACAGATGATCCTGAGCAGATTTTAAAAGCCGATAAGGTTATTTTTCCCGGTGTAGGAGAGGCCTCTTCAACAATGAAACTATTGAAGGAAAAAAAGCTTGATCTGCTTATTCCAAATCTAAAACAGCCGGTTCTGGGAATATGTCTGGGGATGCAGCTGATGTGTAAAGGAAATGAAGAAGGAAATACGCAGGGAATGGGAATTTTTGATATTGAGGTCAGAAAGTTCCCATCCAGAGATATTGTACCTCATATGGGCTGGAATACCGTCTCTGGTAATGATTTTTCACTGTTTTCAGGAATTGAAAAGGAGAGTGATCTGTATTTCGTTCACAGTTACTATTGTGAACTGTCGGATTTTACAACTTCAGTCTGTGATTATATTTTGCCATTCAGTGCTTCTCTTCAGAAAGATAATTTCTATGCAGTACAGTTTCACCCTGAAAAATCGGGAAATACAGGCAGTCAGATCATCCGTAATTTTATACACTTATCATGATGAAAATTATTCCAGCTATTGATATTATCGACGGGAAATGCGTCCGTCTGTCAAAAGGAGATTATAACACCAAGAAAATATACAATGAGAACCCGGTGGAAGTGGCCAAAGAATTTGAAAACTTCGGAATCCGGTTTCTTCATCTGGTAGATCTTGACGGAGCAAAATCAAAACACATTGTCAATCAGAATGTTTTGGAAGATATTGCCCGTTCCACTTCGCTTCGTATTGATTTTGGAGGCGGATTAAAAACTCAGGAGGATATAGAAACCGCTTTCAATTGCGGAGCGAAGCAGATTACCCTGGGAAGTATAGCGGTACAAAACCCGGAGTTCTGCTATGAAGCCATAAAGAAATATGGAACCGAAAAAATTATTTTGGGAGCAGATTTTGAAAGCAGAAAAATTAAAACTTCCGGATGGCTGGAAGACAGTGATGAAGATGTTGTGGATTTTATTCTTCAATATAAGGGAAAAGGTATTCAGACTGTTATCGCTACGGATATTTCAAAGGATGGAATGTTAGAAGGTCCTTCAACGGGCCTTTATATTGAGATTTTATATAAAACGGCTGTTCAGCTTGTGGCGAGCGGCGGGATTTCCGGGATCAAAGATGTCTATAAAATGAAAGATATCGGGTGTTCCGGGGCTATTATAGGAAAAGCTATTTATGAAGGTAAAATAAGCTTACAACAACTCCAAAACTTTATTGAAAATGCTTAAAAAAAGAATCATTCCCTGCCTGGATATTAAAGACGGATGTACGGTAAAGGGAATCAATTTTGAAGATCTTAAAAATGCAGGAGATCCCGTAGAACTGGCAAAGAAATATGAACAGGAGGGAGCCGATGAACTGGTCTTTCTGGATATTACGGCAACCATTGAGAACAGAAAGACATTTGTAGAGCTGGTGAAAGATATTGCGGAAGAACTGAGTATTCCGTTTACCGTAGGCGGAGGAATTTCTTCTGTGGAGGATGTAAGAAAGCTTTTGGAAGCAGGAGCCGATAAAATCAGCATTAATTCTTCTGCCGTAAGAAACCCTCAGTTGATTTCTGAATTAGCAAAAGAATTCGGAAGCCAGTGTGTGGTAGTGGCCATTGATACCAAACAGGTTGATATGTTGGATCTTGTCCACATTAAAGGCGGAAGGGAGGCTGCGAATCTGACTACCGTGGAATGGGCGAAAAAAGCAGCTTCTCTGGGCGCAGGTGAGATTCTCTTAACGTCTATGGATGGTGACGGAACAAAAAAAGGATTTGATCTGAGGATTACAAAACTGGTTTCAGAAAATATCAGTATTCCTGTAATTGCCTCAGGAGGAGCCGGAGCCGTTGATGATTTCTTTAAAGTATTCAGTGAAACACAGGCCACAGGTGCGCTGGCTGCAAGTATATTCCATTTTAATGAAATAAGGATACCGGAATTGAAACAAGAATTGAAAACTCAAAAAATAGAAATACGATGAATATCGATTTTAATAAAGATAATGGCCTCGTTCCTGTTATTATTCAGGATAACAGAACTTTGCAGGTCCTGATGCTGGGCTATATGAATGAAGAAGCTTTTGAAAAAACGAAAAAGGAAGGAATTGTTACTTTCTTCAGCCGTTCAAAAAAAAGACTGTGGACGAAAGGAGAAGAGTCCGGTAATTTTTTAACGGTAAAAAGTATTGATATAGACTGTGATCAGGATACGGTTTTGATCAAAGCAATTCCTGAAAACGTGGTATGCCATACCGGAAGTTTCAGCTGCTTTGGGGGAAAAAAATCTAAGGGCTTTCTATATGAGCTGGAAGACAAAATCTCGCAGAGAATAGACCACAGGGCAGAAGGCTCTTATACCTATTCACTGTACCAGCGGGGCATTAATAAAGTGGCTCAAAAAGTGGGAGAGGAAGCTGTGGAACTGGTAATTGAAGCTAAAGATAATAATGAAGTCCTCTTTAAAAATGAAGCAGCAGATCTGATGTATCATTTTTTAATTTTATTAAAAGCTAAGGGATTTGCACTCGAAGACATAGAGAGCGTGCTTCAGGATAGGAATAAGTAAAAAAAGACCTTTGAAATTTTTCAAAGGTCTTTTTTATTAACCAGAATTTTTTTTATTCTATTATTCTGAGGCTAATTTTATTCTTATACGTCACGTTCTGTCGCTTTACTGGCCTACATTTGCTTCAGAATAATGCAAAAATGTGCATAACAATAGATTAATATGGCATAATAAACTTTGTTTACCTATTTTAATATATGTTAAAAATGGTTAAATTTGTAAAAATAATAAACTAACACCAACTTGAAAACAGCACAGAAATGAGAATACTTTTTGGAATATCCATGCAGGATATACTGCGATCTTATACTTAGGTCAATCTTATCATTAAAACTTTTCGACGTTGAATAATTTTCCGGGATTTCCGGAAGGGACAGGAATTTATACAATGTGTACAATATTGTATAATTAAATGCACATTATATCCCTGTTATTTGAAATGTTTACTACTATATTTGAAAAAAATCAAATACATATGAAAAAAATCTATCTTGGTGCATTTACCTTATGTACCATTCTGGGATCAGCCCAGGAAATTTTATGGCAGAAGGATCTGAAATCTTCAACACAGGACTTTCTGAGCCAGGTGACTACTACCATTGATGGTCAGTATCTGATCAGCGGAAGTTCTATTCAAAGCAATAAGCTTCAGGCTTCAGGCAGCAAACACAATAACGGTTACGATTTTAGATTAGTCAAATTAAATCAGAATGGAGAAGAGGTGTGGGAGAAATATTTCTCCGGAACCAATCATGATTATCTGTCTGCAACAGTCGCTACGCAGGAAGGAGGATTCGTTGTCACAGGGACTTCGCATTCAGGAAAAGGTCTTGACAAAAAAGAAGATTCTAAAGGAAATTCAGACATTTGGTTAATCAGAATCAATGAATTTGGAGACGAGATTTGGCAAAAAACATTAGGTACTGCTGCTGACGAAGAAGCCAGAGCGGTTATTCAAACCACGGACTTAGGATTCGTAGTCGCCGGAAATGTTCAGAATTCTTCCAAAGGCTACGGTTCTAAAGATGTCCTGATCATCAGGCTGGACAAAGACGGAAAAGAACTGTCCCAGTTAATCTGGGGCGGAAAAGGACTTGATGAAGTTGAAAAAATGATTCCAACGAAAGACGGCGGAGCCTTACTCGGAATTTATTCCAGAAGTTCAGCGGTACAAGGTAAGACATCTCCCATAAAAGATGCCCAAAATACATCCGACACCCGACACCTGACTATTGTACAAAAACAAAGCGACAATTTCGGTGAAGGAGATTATACGGTTCTTAAAATCGACAGGAACGGAAAAATTGAGTGGGAAAAAAACTTCGGTGGCAAAGGTGATGATCACATCAGAACGCTTGCTTTAACTTCCACAGGATACATTATCGGAGGTGAATCCAGATCGGAAATATCAGGAAATAAAACGGTAGGCATTGAAGAGGGTACTGACCTGTGGTTGATTTTTTTAAACGAGAGAGGAGAAGAACAGTCACAGAAATCTTACAATTTTGGGAACCGTGATCTCTTAATGGGAATGAGTGTCATTCAGAGTCAAGATTCAAGAGCCAGGAACCAGGACCTAACCAAAGGTTTGCTTATAGGGGGGTATACTCAGTCTGAAGGAAGAATAGAAGAAAATGACGAGACTTTCTGGATTTTATACCTTGATCATAATGGGAATGAACAATGGAGAAAGTATGTAAAAGGAGAATCCAGACAGAAAGAAGAGAGACTTTCAGATCTGAAACTGAACAGAGACGGCTCTATTATTCTGGCAGGTACCAGTGCCACAGAACTGGGCAAAGAAAACTGGAAGATTGTGAAGCTGGGAGACAAACAGGTTGATCAGTTAATGGAGAAATTTGATATCAAGATCTATCCGAATCCGGTATCAGATTATGCTTACATAGAAATTGGCTTTGATTTTAAAGAGGCTGATATTATGCTGTATGATATGAGCGGAAGGCAGCTTCAGAGTTTGAAGACAAAGAATAAAGTAACCAAGATTAATACGCAGGCTCTTGTTCAGGGTGCTTATCTGGTGACGATAAAAACGGATAATAATAAAACGGCGAATGCTAAATTGATTAAGAAATAAACACAAATTTCCATGAAGAAATACTTAATACCAGTTTTTGTACTGGGCAATATTTATATAAGTGCTCAAAATAATACTTTAAAAGAAGGATTTATAAATAATATAAAAAGCCCCCAAGTTACCGATTTTATAAGGTACGGAAATATTCCAATTAAGAAAAATGTTGGAGAGCTAGACTTAAATATTCCATTATTATCAATACCAACTCAAGACGGGAATAATATTGATATTTCATTGGCTTATAATGCATCGGGATTTATACCAAGCAAAAAATCAGGAATAGTTGGTTTTAACTGGAGTTTAATGGCTGGCGGAGTTATTACAAGAGAAGTCCGGGGGGAAGCCGATGATCAATTGGGCTCTCCTCAGACATTGAACGGAATCAATGGGCATCATGAGCATGGATATTTGGCAGGAATACGGCAATTTGGATCTAATACAAATTTATTACCTACTGATAATGATCTTAATAATTTTTCCAGCACAAAAATGACACCGGCTCTGGATAATGCTAGTGATGATTTTTATGAGCTAAGGTTGAAAGGATATCCTGACGATAATACTACCCGTTACGAAACAACACCTGATATGTTTTCCTTTAATTTCAATGGAATTTACGGTAAATTTTTCATAGCTCCAAATGGCAATGTAGAAGTTACGACTTCAGATCCCCACAAATTATCAGTGGATTTGTCAGGAGTAAATTCTCAACCCTATATCGGCTACTGCACTCCTCGATATGAATCGGAAATCAAAATCACTGATGAACTCGGTAATAAATATTACTTTGGAAAACAAGGCAAAAATCTAGAATATTCTGTTTTTCTAGGACCGGATGCAAATGGTGATAACTCCAATTCAACACCTGTCATTAACAGTTGGTATTTATACAAAATGGAGTTTACTAATGGAGAGACAATTAATTATAACTATTTAGAAGATAATTTACCCATTAATAGTAGTGGAAGTGGTTTTTGCCATACTTCCCCATTGATGTTTTGGAAACCACTTACTCAATATGCAGAAACAAAAAAACTATTAGATTTTAATGTGCATGCTAATGATTATCGTAGAATCGTCTCAACTGACCAACAAGGTTGGGGAATGGAATATACACATTATACTGCCGAATATGCAACCGGATACGGAAATGTCTATTCAATAATAAAGAAAGCATTGCTTTCTAGCATAATATATAAAGGTACAAAAATAAATTTTGTGTACTCTGATCAGAATAATTTATACAAGAATATTGATGTTTTTGGCAGTGGTGGTTCAACTACTCCCATGGCCAAGCCTAATCAAAAAAAATTAGATAAGATTGAAGTATATTCTCAAAATAATCTGGTCAATGACATCAGCTTTACCTATGATGTTTACAATACTCAGTATCCCCGCATTTTCCTGAAAAAGATACAAGAAAGAGGGAAGAGTCCGTTTATTTTTTCTTATGATTCTACAAATGCTGCCAATACTCCCATTCCCCATACTTGTGCGCTGGATTATTGGGGATATTATAATGGTAAGTTAACTAATGACCCCTATTTTTCAACGCCCAAATTAATACCTGGGGTTACTTATTATAATAATGGTGATTTTCAGTATACGAGTGATGAAAGAGATCCAAATTTTGATTATGCAAAAATGTATGCCCTAACAGGAGTTACCTATCCTACGGGTGGCAAATCTTTTTTTGAATACGAGCCTCATCAATACAGCCAAAGATTAGAAAGACGTTTTGACAATCTGTTTATTCCTAAACTATATTCTATCATTGGGATATCCGGTGGGACAAGAATTAAAAAGGTCTATGATTTTGATTCCAATACTAATCAAAATATCCGTGAATTTTTTTATAGCAATGATTCAAACCAAAGCTCCGGGATATTAATGGATTGGCCTCGGTATTACTTCAAAATACGGAAGCAAATTAATAACTCACAAATATATCCGATAGCCATAGATGAAACAGTAGGTTACCAAGTGTCATCTGGGTTTTCAAAAAATCTATTTGAAAGTTCTGTAATTAATTATTCTCAGGTGACTGAAAAGCTAACCAATAAAGGAAGTATTACAGATTATTATACATCATATATTGACAGGCCGGACCGATATATCAATTACAATAATTTTACCATAAAATTAACAGATGGTACATATACACCTTCTCCTTCAGTTAGTAATATTTTTATAATGCCTGATGACACCAATATTGAAAGAGGAAAGCTTTCGAAAAAACTTATTAGAGATGAAAACAATAATTTGTTAGAAGAAACTAATATTGTATATAATGAGGATCCCAATAGGTACGATAAATTTCATCTTTCCATCAATATTTCTAATGCATGGGCCCAAAAATTAAAGACCTATTACTATAATAATTTTGTTTCCAAGTCTACGACAAAGAAATATTTCGGAGGAAATATTGTAACAACGGAGAATAACTTTTTCTATGATTATAACCTTCACAATATGCTTGTCAAGTCAACAGTTAAACAACCTGACAACACTATTGAAGAAAGTATATTCAAATATTCTCCCGAACTTGGCAATTTATACTTAAAAGATAAAAATATCGTAGGTATTCCATTGGAAAATAAGCTAATTAAGAAGAATGATTCGGGCGATCAGGGTAAGGTGGTTTCTTTTACCCAGCAAATTTATCCTGCCAATCAAACAGAAGCCAATACAAAAACCTCCGGTTTACCCCTGCCGTATTCCGTATTATCTACCGACTTACAAAACATTACCAAGGAAGAAGTGGCTTACGATAAATATGACCTAAAGGGCAATCTACAGCAGTACACCACCAAGAACGGAGTTTCCACAACAATAATCTGGGGCTATAATCAGACCCAACCTATTGCGAGAATAGAAGGCGCGAAACTATTAGACATTCAGCAGTCATTAATCGATGCTATTGTTACAGCTTCCAATATAGATGCTTCAGCTACTGCAAATAACGATGAGACTCCACTATTAAATGCATTAAAGACATTTAGGGATAATCTGCCTGCTTATCAGATCACTACTTATACCTATGATCCATTAGTAGGAGTAAGAACCATTACATCTCCTTCCGGAATCAGAGAAAACTATATCTATGATTCAGCCAATCGACTGGAAAAAGTAACCGATATGGACGGCAAGATCCTGAAGGAAATAAAGTACAACTATAAAAACTAAGAACTGATGAAAAAATTAATAATTCCTACAGGTGTACTTCTTGTAATGGGCACTGTAAAAGCACAGGTACAGCTGCCCTCCGGTTTGAGCAGTACCAATGAAAATTATATCTACACAAGGACTTACCTTGAACCTAAAACCCAGAGTGATGCCAATGCCAGACAGGTTCAGGCCGTTCAGTATTTTGACGGTTTAGGAAGACCCAAGCAGATTGTGAACGTAAAAGCATCACCGTTAGGAAAAGATATTGTTACCCATATTGAATATGATCAGTTTGGGAGACAGGTAAAAGACTACCTTCCCATTCCCCAGGGAAACACTTTAAACGGAGCTATTGTTCCCAATCCATTAGGTAACGCTCCATCAGTGTATGGTAATGAGAAGATCTATTCAGAGAAAATACTGGAAAATTCTCCTTTAGACCGGATTCAGCAGCAGATTCAGGTGGGTACAGACTGGGCTGTTAAACCTGTGAAATTTGGCTATGAAGCCAATATCACGACAGATAAAGTAAGGAAATTTGCCACCTCTTCCAGCTGGGTGAACGGAGCTACGTTCTCATCAATCAGTAATAACGGGATGTATGGCGAAGCCCAATTGTACAAAAATACAGCCACCGATGAAGATGGTAATAAAACTATTGAATTTAAAAACGGTCAGGGCCAGATTATATTAGTCAGAAAAGAGCTCAGTGTAACCAAAAATGCAGATACTTATTATGTTTACAATGAATATAATCAGTTAGCTTTTGTAATTCCTCCACTTCTCTCTCAGTTAGAGACCTGGGGTATGGCGGAACATGATGCTTTGGCCTATCAGTACCGTTATGACGGAAGAGGCAGGCTGGTAGAAAAAAAGCTTCCAGGTAAAGGCTGGGAATATATGGTGTATGATAAAGCCGACAGACTGATCCTTTCTCAGGATGCTAACCAGAGAGCTTCATCCAGCTGGATCATCTCTAAATATGATCTATTGGGAAGACCTATCTATACAGGAATACTAAAGGCTGATAATACCAGAATCGGAATGCAGAACCAGATCAGTGGCGGGGCTATTATTGAAGGCAGGGACAATACCCCCCTGACGGCAAACGGAATGCCTTATTATTATACCAATATGCATTGGGGCCTGGACACTCTGCTGTCTGTTACCTATTACGATTCTTATCCTCAGCAGTATAGTTTTAATCCTCCTTTCCCTTCAAGTATTCTGGGAGAACCTGTCTTAACCGAAAACCCAACCGCTGATGGAAGAAGTACCAAAGGACTTCCTGTTCTTAGTCTTGTGAAAAATATTGAGGATGACAGCTGGACAAAAACTTACACCTACTATGATACCAAAGGAAGAGTGATTGGCATTCATTCTATCAACCATTTGGGAGGCTATACCCATACCGAATCCAAGCTGGATTTTACAGGCACTCCCCAACAGATTATTACTAAACACAAGCGCCTAAACTCAGATTCAGAAAGAGTGCTAACAGAAACGTTTGAGTACGATCAACAAAACAGGCTATTGGTACATAAACATCAGGTAGACAATAATCCTGTTGAATATCTTACCCAGAATAAGTACAATGAACTATCCCAGCTGGAATCTAAGAAAGTGGGCGGAATTGCTGCGGCATCCCCGCTTCAGCAGATGGACTATAAATACAATATCCGGGGATGGATGACCCAGATCAATGATCCTGCTGCTCTGAACGGAAAACTCTTTGGGTATAAGATCAAATATAACAATCCTGAAAACTCCCCAGCAGTTGGAAAGTTCAACGGAAATATCGCAGAAATAGACTGGAATAACAGTTCTGAAAACAATCTCAAAAGATATGTTTATGAATATGATGCCCTAAACAGGCTTACCAATGCTTTTTATAAAGAACCCACAACCGGAGTCAGCGGTAATTTTGACGAATACCTGACCTATGACCTGAATGGAAACATCAGTAATCTCAAACGTACAGCGGCATCTATGCCAGGGAACACAGCTACTTTGGTAGATGATCTTGATTATATCTATAATGGCAACCGCCTGACTCAGGTGATCGAAAATGCGATGAATGATACCGGTTATGAAGGAGGTAATAATATCATAGATTATGACCTGAACGGGAGTATGACCACCATGAAGGATAAAGGGATACAGAATATTGCTTATAATCATCTGAACCTGCCGGACCTGTTCTCCATCAATCAGAATAATCCTTTAGGAGGGCTTACCAGTTTCGGACTGAGCTATCTTTATAGGGCAGATGGCACAAAAGTACGTAAGACTTACACCTCCGGAGGCGGGAAAGGCCAAAACAAAACGACAAAGATGACAGACTATCTGGATGGATTTCAATATAATTATATCGAAACCTCAGGTCCTTGTTTATGGTGCAAAACCAGTGTTGCCTTTGAAGCAGAAGCTTACAGAGATAAGAATATTTTTGATCCCGGAATCATATCCCCTATATGGCTGCTTGATTTTGTCCCCACTGCAGAAGGATTTTACAGTTTCATAGAAAACCGCTATATTTATCAGTACAAAGACCACCTTGGAAATGCCAGGGTAAGTTTTGCTAAGGACAGCCAAAATGCTCTTGAAATTATTGATACCAACAATTACTATCCTTTTGGTTTAAATCATATAGGCCAGGGAAAAAGTCTTTTAGGTGGGTATTTAAATTATAAGTTTCAGGAACAAGAGCTTGAGGAAACGGGTTTTTACTCGTTTAAATGGAGAAACTACATGCCAGATGTAGGAAGATTCTTTAATGTGGATCCTCTAGCAGAAAAATATGTCTATAATAGTCCCTATGCATTTTCAGAGAATCGAGTAATTGACGGAAGAGAATTAGAAGGATTGGAATGGGTAAAGTCTATCACTATAAATCAAGATAATACTAAAACTTATACATTGAGTGCAAATATAAAACTGGCTAATAAATCTCAATCTTTTACCTCGCAAGATATAAAAGATTTTCAAACAAGTTATATCAATAACATGAAGACATATAATGGAACTTCAAGTAATGGAGATAAAGTTGAGATTGGGAAAATAAATTTTGAAATGGTAGATAACGTAGAAGATGGAGATTATTCAATATCCATAGTTGATCATGTTGTAGATAATGAAGGTAAAGAGGTTTTAGGTAAAGATGGGATGAAAATTGGGGGTATGATACAATTGGATGGTAAATTTAGTGATCCTGTTAATGGATATATTGGTAATAGTCAGCAAAATAATATGCAGGTTGTTCCAAATGGAAAAAACATGACAGGTGAAGCAGCTGCTCATGAAGTTGGACATAGTTTTGGTTTAAGGCACAATACGGATAGTGATAATCCAATTCAAAAAGAAGTAAAAGTATCAAATCTTATGCATGATCCAAGAATGGGGAATGTTATAAATGCAAAACAAAGAGATATAATAATCCAAAATATTCCGAATGAAAAAAGTAAATAATATTTTGTTAGTATATGTAATGCTCGTTTTTTATAGTTGCTTTTCTGTGCCTGAAATCCATTACACAGAATCAATGGATAATAACGAGAAAGCAATTAGAAAAGACAGGTTGATGATCCAATTGTACAATGATGATATTTATAATGAAAAAATATCAATTAAAACTGATGATAATATATTGATTTTTCAAGGTTCTAAAGTCAATAAGGGCATTACTACAAGAACAAGTGGAAATTCAAAAGTTTTAGAATTTACATTAAATAAAAATATAAAGGATATTGAGATAAAATATAGTGGGAAAAGGTATAAATTAAATATTAATGAAAAGTATAGTATTCTTTTCCTTGAACTAAGAGAAGGTATTATTGATGCTTTATATACTAATAGAGAGCCAATTTATACAGATTAATCAAAAATCTAAGGAAAAAGTCTGTAACTTTGAATTCATACAATAAAATCCGCAACTGCGTAAAGTCTATGACTTTGAGTTGATATAATAATAGGCTGTCTCAAAAGAGACAGCCTATTTTGCTCTTTCATCATCAAAAAAAATTATATTTATCCGATCTTATCGATTTCTTTTCTCAAGAAGGAAATGATGTAACGATCAGATCAAATGTTGATAGTGAAAATCATTATGGCTACGGGACTGGAGGAATTGTGGTAAATGGTGAAAAAGTTCCCCTACCTACAACTGAAGGGATGCAAGATGCTGAAACTTATATTGTATTGGGGCACGAAATGGGACATGCTAAGTCAGACTTGAAAAAGGAAAAGAATGCAATGGATGACTGGTATAAAACTAATAGCGGAAAATCAATAACTATTGATGAAATAAATGCCACACATATAGAGAATAAAATTAGAAAAGCAGCAGGTCTTCCTTTAAGAACACTCTATAACCCATACAGGAATGATACTTCGTTGTTGACAAAAGATAATAAAAAGAGTTTGTACATTGATAAAAAAGAAAATTATCCCACTAAAGAAAAAGTTAAAGAGAATTATGAATATTAAAAAATACATATATATACTAGTTATCTTGGAGATATTAGTTGGCTGTAAAACAAAAAATCAATGTGACCAATATGTCAATAGCATTAATAAGTCTATTGAACTAGAATATCATCAAAACTTAAAGACAAACCATGAATTATTTTTAAAAGAAAATACATATATTGATCCCTTAGAAAATTACACAAATTTTAATAGCTGTAAAAGAAAATATATTTTATTCACTTTTCCTAAGGATACAGTTATTGTTTTAGATAGAATTAGACATGATGATTATGCAGGTACAAATATTAATTTAACAGGAATTTATAAGGATGATGAATTATTATCTTTTAATAATTTTAGTAAAGGATTTAAAAAGATAAAAATTGACAATGATTATATTTTTAATAATAGTCATTATCAATATATTATTAAATTAAAAAAAGGGGATTTTTCAAAAAGAAAAATTTCTGAATTTTCTGATGATGCTTTAAAAGATATTACATTTATTACTCTAATTATAGACCAAAAAATAAAAGATATATACCGTGTATATTCTAACGAACTTGTAAGAATAAAATGATAACAAAAGTAAAGGTATTGCATGATTGAAACTAATAACGGATATAAAATTTTAGACAATTGTAATCTTGCTGGAGTAGGCCCCGCTGCAAAGTTTGTAACTTTGAGCTAATAATAAAAAAACCATCGCAATTGCGGTGGTTTCTTATTGTAAAAGCGTTCTGTTTTTTATACAAAAACTACTACCAAGGTTACCGATTATCTGGATGGCTTTCAGTATACAGATGATGTACTTAGCCTTGTTCTTGCTGTAGAAGGATATTATAATTTCGTTGAAAAGAAGTATATTTACCATTATACTGATCATTTAGGCAATATCCGTTTTTTCAAGAAAGATAGTAACGAGAAAGGTTATTCAGCAACAATTGAAGCAGAAGGAGATTCTCATTCTATTAAATATGATAATTATGATTTGGCTGAAGCTGTTTATCATGAAGTAAAAGCTCATATAGAAGGTGAAGCTGGCGGAGCTGAACAAGATCATATAAATTATGGATCAACTTATTTTAGGCTTGAAGCCAAACGGACTCCTGGGTCTCCTGCGGAAGTAATCAAAAACCAACTTATAAAATTAAGACAAGATGAAAAAAGACAAGACAATAAGATTGGCAGTAATTAAAAATATAATTTTTTTAGCAATATTATTTTTAGCAAATATAGTTGAAGGGCAGATTATAGAGATATACAAACCAATTGTTGTAACATATAAATCGGCAATACTAAATAATGAGAAAGTTAATATTGGAATCTTTGATCGGTTTCGGGAGGATACATCAAAAATGAGATATGAATATTTGAAGTATGATTCTGATAAAGAAGCTTTGTATAGATATGATGATAAACTTAAATCATTTCAAAAAATAATCTCTTTGCAACCGAATAACTTTGAAGTTCAAAAAAATATTAAGTTTGGAATATTTGATGAGTTTAATTTACAAAGAAAAGGGGAAGATGTCTTTATTGCAAAATCTCCAGATGGAAGCTATCCTTCACATCATAGATTTATAAAGTCTATCGAAATTCTTGAAAAAACAAAAGAAAATCTAATATTAAAGATTAGTTTTCAAGACGAATTTGAATGGGGTTATTTTGGGATTTTAGTTCTAAAAGATTTTAAATATTCCTCAGATCAATAATAGATAATTTAGGTACCTGCTATCACACATAACCTTTCATCTTGCTGTCACGAGACTGCATCGGATGGTTGTTATAATAACAAAACCACTACTATTGAGTGGTGGTTTTGTATATGAAAAACTATATATTCATTCTGAAAACAATAAATATATTTATCAGTATAAAGACCACCTTGGAAATGCCAGGGTAAGTTTTGCAAAAGACAAAACAAGCGTTCTTGAAATAACGGATATCAATAATTATTACGCATTTGGAATGAATCATATTGGAGGAGTGAAAGGCTTGTTAGGAGGTTATATGAATTACAAGTATAATGGTAAAGAGCTGCAGGAAACGGGAATGTATGATTATGGCGCAAGGATGTATATGCCGGATATCGGTAGATGGGGAGTTGTTGATCCGCTAAGTGAAAAGGGACATAATTTTTCTCCGTACAATTATGCTATAAATAATCCGGTACGTTTTATTGATCCAGACGGAATGTGGATTAGTATTACAGATGGACAAAATACTTACCGTTATTCTAATGGACAAACCCAACACCAAGTAGACGGAAAATGGGTAACAATTGACAAAAATGTAAAATTATCAGATAATGTAATAGGAATTGTTTCAGGTTTATCAGCATTAGAAAATGGTGGAGATACAGGAAAAGATTTGGTATCATATTTTGATAATGATAAACATGATGTGAATATTATGTATGATAAAGGAAATGCTGGAGATGCAGGGATTAGTTCATCAGATCCTATCAAAATAGATCCAAAAAAATCAACACAAACTCCAACGACCAATGGTCTTACAGAGTCTCCATTCTTTGTGAGCCTTGGGCACGAGTTAGGTCATAAAAGAGATGAAAGTAATTATTTGTTTAATGGAAGTTGGTTTGGGGTAAGTAGAGGAGAAATTTTTGCTTCACATTGGGAGAATATGATTCGTGCTGAAAATGGTTTGCCTTTAAGGTCTTCATACTCAACAAATCCGAAAATTTTTGGAGGTTTAGATTTACAAACTGTTTTAATTGACTGTACTGGAAATAGTCTTTACTATAATCACTATGGAAAACCGTTAGATAATACATCGGGAGATGATAGATTAAACGCAGCAAGATCAGTATATGGAACAGCCGCTTCATCAGTTTTAAAAGGAAGATATAATTATTATGACAATGCTAAACGAACAAAAAAGAAATAATATCCGTTTTATAGTTTTTATTTCTCTGCTCTTCTTGCAGTCTTGCTCTGCACAAAATCAACAGATTAAAGTTTTCTTTGAGGATAAAAAGAAAAGCTCCTACGAAGGTTGTATTAAGGAATTAGAAGTTGATAAAATGAAAATGACAGATGAAAATAAGGAGGTTATAGAATTAATGATTAGTGGCTGTAAAGATGCATCAAAAATCTTTGATAATTTTATAGACGGAACTATTGCTTTATTACCACGCAAAGAAGACGATTTTATTATTTATAATTGGAAGAACTACTCTCATTATATTCCCGCCCCTAGTGTTACAGTGCTTAAAACAGATAAGGCTAATGTTGTGGAATTTACATACTATGATGAAGTAAATAATAGAGATGACAGCACTTTGAGAAGAAAGGTTTATGAAGAAAAAGAAGGAAAATTTAAAAATGAACTTGAGTTTATTCAAACTACATTAAAAGGGGAGAAAATGGATGATAATATATCTCGATACCAACGAAATGATTATTACGTTATCAAAAGGATTAAGGGAAAATATTTTTATTATACCATACTTAATGGAAAGTTAGAAATTAGATAGTCTGATTTGCAATCTATGCCCTGTAGATAAATAAAGAACTGCTGCGCATTCTATGACTTTGCGCTGATAACCATAAATCCTCGCTTTTGCGAGGGTTTATGGTTTTACAAAGCAGCAGCGTTTTTAGCAAAAAGTCTTTAAACCCATCACCGAAGTCAGCGGTAATTTTGACGAATACCTGACCTATGACCTGAATGGAAACATCAGTAATCTCAAGCGTACAGCGGCATCTATGCCAGGAAATACGGCTACTTTGGTCGATAATCTTGATTATATCTATAATGGCAACCGCCTGACCCAAGTGATCGAAAATGCTATGAATGATACCGGTTATGAAGGAGGTAATAATATCATAGATTATGACCTGAACGGGAGTATGACCACGATGAAGGATAAAGGAATTCAGAATATTGCTTATAATCATCTGAACCTGCCTGATGGTTTTGCAATTAGCCAGACAGATCCGTTTGGTACAAATGTAAATTTCAGTTTAAGCTATTTATATCGTGCTGACGGAACAAAACTCCGAAAAACAAATAAATCAGGAGGAGGAAGAGGTCAATCTACCTCATATTCATATACTGATTATTTAGACGGTTTTCAATATAGTTTTTTGGAAACTGTACAGCCTTGCTTATGGTGTAGAACAAGTGTAGCCTATGAACAGGAGGCATTTAAGGATCCAATCCTTCTTGCCCCCCCCCTATTTTGGGCTCCCTAGGCTGGCTATTGGATTTTGTACCAACTTCAGAAGGTTTTTATAGCTTTACAGAAAATCGCTATATTTACCAATATAAAGATCATTTAGGAAATGCCAGGGTAAGTTATGCTAAAAATAGTGAAGGCAACATTGAAATTACAGATACGAATAACTACTACGCTTTTGGAGCAAACCACATAGGCGGAACTAAATCCAGTTTAGGAGGATATAAAGGCTACAAGTACAACGGAAAGGAATTGCAGGAGACTGGTATGTATGATTATGGAGCGAGGATGTATATGGCTGACTTAGGAAGATGGGGTGTGGTAGATGGATTGGCAGAAACAACAAGGAGATGGACTCCATATGCATATGGTTTTAATAATCCTTTACGTTTCATAGATCCGGATGGAATGCAAAATCAGGATATTAATATAATAGGTAGTATGGCAAGAGAAGGATTTGATCAGCTAAAATCCAATAGTAGTCTTAAAATGGAAAGGAATGAAGTTGATGGTAAATTAAGCACAGGCAAGTTAAGCCAAAAAGATTTTAATAAATTATCTGATACAGATAAAGTTTTATATAATGGTATTAGAAATCCTAATACTAAATCTGTAATTTATGCAGATAATAATAATGTTACACCAGACGGAGGATTAATACCAGGAGGCTCCTTTGGGGGAGCAAAGTATGATGCTGTAACAAAAACGAGTACAGCTACCCAATATACAAACCCTGAAGTATTGGGAGCAGCTGAAAGTTTCTCTGATGCTCCTAAAGGGACTGGTATAACTCATGAAATTGTAGAGAATGTATTGATCGCTCAAAAATCCTTGGAAACTAAAAGCGATGTTTCTATTAGTACTTCAGCTAATTCCAATCCTATTTTTAACGAAATGCATGATCTGACAAGAAAAATGATGCCATATGATAACATTATTATATCAGCGAGAACAAGAGCTGAAAATACCGCGACAGGCTTAAGAAAGTACTATGAAGGTTTTGCTGGGAAAATAGATCCTAGTAATCAAGTTCAAACTACACCTTTATATAAAGTTTATAAAGATGATAAAAGATTAAGAAAATAACATTATGAAAAATATTCTTTTTTTATTTTTTCCTGCCATTCTGTGCAGTTGCCAAACAAATAATATTAAGATTAGTTCAGAGCCAATTGATATTACAAGGAAAATAATTTCTTTTAAACAAGATAAAATGGTTAGTATACTAATAGCAGATAACATGGATATTATAGAAATATTTAAACCGACTAACAATAATACTTGTACTAAAATTGAATTAGGGAAAAAATATTCCTTTAAAGTAACATCTGTAAGTGGTTTAATCCAACAAGGTGGTGACTCACCTAAAATATACATTTTAAATGATTCGATTATAATAAAGTATAACCATTATTATACTGCGGAAGAGGATCAGAATATTTGTATCAAATAAAATTCTTTTAACAAAGATTCAATTTTTGCAAATTACAGTGAGTCGTCCGCTGGCAAAGTTTGTAACTTTAAGCTAATAATAAAAAAACCATCGCAATTGCGGTGGTTTCTTGTTGTAAAGAATGTTGTGTTTTTTATATATGAAATAGAACTACTTAGGTTACAGATTTATATTAAAATGAGTTTGGTATTGTTCGGGGTTTCTTCGAGTGTTCTTCGGTAAAATGATTCTTTTTCCGAAGCTCATCCGAAGAACACTCGAAGAGCTATCGAAGAAAACAGATGTGAAACCTGTCAAAAGATGTCAAAACCGGTGATGATTTTCAGGAGTGACTGCCTATTGAAAATTCCTTTGTAAATTCGTTCAGGGAACTCAAAAAATACATTAAAATGGTAAGAATAACAAAAGGAATCCTCTCTACCGTACCTGCAGAGTGTGGGTAAAGTAACAATAACAAATCTACAACGATTTTAGAGATCGTTTTGTATTGTAAAAAACGTTGTGTTTTGCATTCTTCCAAGAATATTAGTACATAAGACATAGAGTTTTTAAATTTGGAAGACTAAAAATCTTATAAATAATTATGACAGAGGGAGAGTTAAAGAATATTACTGATATATGTAACAAAGCTACAAAAGCACCAGATCAATACTGTTTATTTATGCATTCTAAGAATTATTTAAACCTGTATTTCTGAATATAAAAATATTTCATACGGATCATACAATCTTCTTCAGAAATCAAAATTATTTTTCATTTTATGGATGAACACTGGTATTATACGACATGTTCTGTCGCTTTGCTGGTTTACTTTTGCTTTAGAATACTATCAAAATAGGCGAAAAAATATATTGAAACGGTATAATAAATTGCATTTGCTTATTTGAGTTCTGTTAAAAATTATTAAATTTGTATAAAAATAAACTAATACCAACTTAAAAATAATATGAGAACGAAAATACTTTTTGGTGTACATCCACTTGATGTACTACAGTCTAATACTTAGATCAATCTTATCATTACAATTTTTTGACACTGAATAATTTTCCGGAGTTTCCGGAATCTATAGAAATATATACAATGTGTACAATATTGTATATATAAATGCACATTATATCCCTGTTATTTGAAATGTTTACTACTATATTTGAAAAAAATCAAATACATATGAAAAAAATCTATTTGGGTGTATTTACCTTATGCACCATTCTGGGATCAGCCCAGGAAATTTTATGGCAAAAAAATATAAAATCCTCAACGCAGGATTTTCTGAGCCAGGTGACTACTACCATTGACGGACAATATCTGATTACCGGAAGTTCCATTCAAGCAGAGAAGCTTAAACAAGGTAGTAAACAGAATAATGGCTACGATTATCATTTGATAAAATTGAACCAGCAGGGAAAACAGGTTTTTGAAAAATATTTTTCAGGAAACAATCATGATTATCTGTCTGCAACAGTCGCTACCCAGGAAGGTGGATTTTTACTTTCTGGAACCTCATTTTCCACGAAAGGGCTTGACAAGAAAGACGATTCCAAAGGAGGTTCTTCAATTTGGCTGATCAGGATCAATGAATTTGGAGACGAGATTTGGCAGAAAACACTGGACACTGCTGCTGATGAGGAAGCCAGAGCGGTTATCCAAACCACAGATTTAGGATTTTTTGTGGCCGGAAATGTTCAGAATTCTTCAAAAGGCTACGGTTCTAAAGATGTGCTGATCATCAGGCTGGACAAAGACGGAAAAGAACTGTCCCAATTAATCTGGGGCGGAAAAGGACTTGATGAAGTTGAAAAAATGATCCCAACAAAAGACGGCGGAGCTTTACTCGGGATTTATTCCAGAAGTTCAGCGGTACAAGGTAAGACATCTCCCATAAAAGATGCCCAAAATACATCCGACACCCGACACCTGACTATTGTACAAAAACAAAGCGACAATTTCGGTGAAGGAGATTATACGGTTCTTAAAATCGACAGGAACGGAAAAATTGAGTGGGAAAAAAACTTCGGTGGCAAAGGTGATGATCACATCAGAACACTTGCTTTAACTTCCACAGGATACATTATCGGAGGTGAATCAAGATCGGAAATATCAGGAAACAAAACGGTAGGCATTGAAGAGGGTACTGACCTGTGGTTGATTTTTTTAAACGAGAGAGGAGAAGAACAGTCACAGAAATCTTACAATTTTGGGAACCGTGATCTCTTAATGGGAATGAGTGTGATTCATTCGGCAGACGACAAGTCCTCCAAAGGATTGCTTCTGGGGGATATACTCAGTCTGAAGTAAGAATAGAAGAAAATGACGAGACTTTTTGGATACTATATTTAGACCAAAATGGAAATGAACAGTGGAGAAAATATGTAACCGGAGAATCCAGACAAAAAGAAGAGCGGCTGGCAGCCGTGGCAATTGACAGGGATGGTTCTATTGTTTTAGCCGGAACCAGTGCTGAGGAACTGGGCAAAGAAAACTGGAAAATTGTAAAACTGGGAGACAAACAGGTTGATCAGCTAATGGAGAAATTTGATATCAAGATCTATCCGAATCCGGTATCAGATTATGCTTACATAGAAATTGGCTTTGATTTTAAAGAGGCTGATATTATGCTGTATGATATGAGCGGAAGACAGCTTCAGAGCTTGAAGACAAAGAATAAAGTAACCAAGATTAACACCCAGGCTCTTGTTCAGGGCGCTTATCTGGTGACGATAAAAACGGATAATAATAAAACAGCCAATGCAAAGCTGATTAAGAAATAAAACTAAGAATCATGAAAAAAAGTACAATAGCTGTTATTTTATTAACAGCCCTTTTGGGGCATGCGCTTAAGGGACAGGCCTCTATTGGAGGAGATGTTGCTAAAAGCTATGTTGGAGAGATAAATCAAATGTTTCCCGCAGCTCCTACTTCGAATAACCTGATGAAATTTGAAGAAGTCCCTGTCAGTTACTATACAGGAATTCCTGATATAAATATTCCTCTGTTCAATATTCCGACCAGTAATTCAAAAGTACCGGTGAGTGTTCAGCTGAAATATCATCCTCTCAATGCAAAACCGGATGATAAAGCAGGAGAAACAGGTCTCGGCTGGAGTTTGATCGCAGGAGGAACCATATCCAGAACGATAAGAGGTGGTGGAGCAGATGAAAAGAACAGAACAATTGCCTTTTCCAGCCCTCCCAAAACAAAATTTGGTATCTATAATCATACTTACAACCCTACTTTCAAAGTCATGAATGATGAGCCTGTAAATATGGATGACTATAAATTCTTTGCAGGGCAGGGGCGGTATGACACAGAATATGACCTCTTTCAATATAACTTTATGGGACAATCCGGAAGATTTTATATTGTAAAGGATGCTGCCGGAAATTATAAGGCTGAGAAACTGGATAGAAATAATCTTAGGATTACTTTTAATAATAATTCTACTGGAGAAGTTACTTCCTTTACAATTGTAGATGATAAAGGGATTAAATATATTTTCAGCCCGATGGAAAATTCACAGAAGTCCATTACCAATATAAAAACAGGGCTTACAACAGGAATGTCGAACATTGATGCGAACGAGGAAATTAATGATTATTGGTCTTCATTTCATCTTACAAAAATTACGGATCAAAATAACGTAGCTTTAGCATTATTCAAATATGAGCTTTCCTCATTAGTGAAATATGAAGAGCCAACCACCCGTACTTTTAGATATGCAAGCAATATTAATTATACCAATACAAGCAATACCGTTGGGGGAACGTTGCAGAACCCAGATTGGAATATGCCGGGAGCAATTGAATCCCAAACAATCAATAACAGTACAGGTACAAGCTTGTTAACAAGTATAGAAATAGTAGATAAGGGAACAATTTATTTAAATTACGAAAAAGGCAGGCAGGATTCTAATTATATTGAACCCATTAATCTCTATAAATTAAAATCCATTCAGTCTAATTATCCCGGGCAAAGCCCTACTCAATATACTGAGAAATATATTTTTGATTATGACTATGCAGATACAAATTATCAGCAAGGAACAATTACACCTATAGTATTAAGAAAGATGCTTTTGAATAAGGTGACTAAAATTTCGCCTAATAATCAAAATCAGGAATATACTTTAGAGTATAATAAAACGACAGAAATGCTAAGTAGAGATGGTTGGGGATACTACAAAGGGGAGGATCCTAACGCTATAACGAATGATGTCATTAAATCTATTACCTATCCTACAAAAGGAAAAAGTGTCTTTGAATTTGGCACCAACGATTATAGCCATTATTATAATGGGATGGGAATGGAAGATATTACAGGAAGCTGGGTTGATCTATATAATTCTTTTGGCCTTACCGGTTTAAACTCATTTAGCCCTACAGCAAAAGCTGAGTTTTTTACTATAAACTCAGCGCAAAAAGTTAAACTGTATCTCTTGTTAGGAAATTTAATGTATTCTGAATGGAAACTTGAAATCTACAAAAAGCTGGGTAATAATACTTTTTCCCCGCCCGTATTTACCACTGGGTTAACCTATCAATTATGCATACAGGTAGGTGGTGGATTCTGCCCTGGTTCTGGTACAGGGCAAGAACCTATTTATGAATTAAATAATGAAACCGTAGAGCTTGAACCTGGGACATACTATGCTTCCTTAAGCGGTAGTCATGGACCAACCTACAAACCTGTTTCTTATGTTTTTTCTGCGGATACAAAAGAACGTGTATTTAATGATTATGCAATTAGAAAAGGTGGAGGATTGAGAATTAATGGTATTAAGTATTTTGATACCCCTATTACTACAGGAACGGTAGCTAAAGAGTTTATATACGATTACAGGAATATCAATACTTCCAGCAAAAGTAGCGGGTCACTAGTGTTTCCAGAACCTATTATGGCCTATGGTGACAGTTATTCCTACAGAAATAAATTGTTCAATGCTGATATTACGTATAGTGCTCAGTTTGATGTACAAACAGATTCTAATATCCTTCCTGTTCAGAAAACCCAGGGATCCGATGTCGGGTACAAATATGTTACCGTAAAACAAATTGTAAGAGATAATAATGATAATATTACCGATAATGGGAAGACCGTTTATACCTTCAGATCTCCGCTTGAGTACCCGAATCAGGGTAGCTTAGCCCTTCAGCCTCCTGTAAGACCCATTCCTAATCTCGATTATCTGAGAGGACAGCTGGTTTCTGAGAAAAAGTATAATTCAACCGGGCAGATCCTTTCAGAAACCCAAACGAATTATTCCTCCATAGAAATTGAAAAAAATGACGGGATCAAATTACTTGATAATTTTTACAGAGTTTCGGTTGCGGAATATTTTAGCTATAACTCATTTCAGGAACTTTTGAGCCACGTAGGAAATGTAAGTTTGACGACCCCTTATAAAAACTTCGAAAAGTTTGGGATCACTTTACCTACCTCTAAAACAGAAACGTCTTATTTCTACAAGAATGGTATTCAAAGCTCGGTGAGCAGTACAAGCACAAGCGTTTATAACGCTTTAGACTATTTGTCCTTATCTACCCAGCTTTTTCCTGACGGTACATCCACTATTACCAATTACCTGTATGCCACTGAGAAGAATAATCAGAAGCTCATTACTGCCAATATGCTTGGTATTCCTTTAGAAACAGAAGTTGCTCAGAAAGCAAGCCCTTCGGGTCAGAGTAAAACTTTGGCTAAGACAGAGCTTATTTATGACCCGTCTACTGCGAGTCTTTTCCCTGATAAGATAATAGGTCTTAACATTCAGAGCAATACCATGGAAAACCAGATCCAGTATGACCGATATGACAGCAAAGGTAATCTGGAACAATATACCTTAAAAGAAGGAACTCCTGTAACCATCATCTGGGGGTACAACAAAACTCTTCCTATTGCAAAAATAGAAGGAGCGAGGATGATTGATATTCCACAATCGGCCATAACAACCATTGTCAATGCGTCCAATATCGATGCATCTGCCGGAGTAAACAATGATGAATCGGCGCTGCTGGCTGTTCTGGATACCTTTAGAAAAACCACTGCAGCCAATACCCAAATTACCACGTACACCCATGATCCTCTGATCGGAATAAGAAGTATCATACAGCCTTCAGGAGTAAAAGAACTGTATTTTTACGATACAGAAAACAGGCTGAAAGAAGTAAAACAGGAAGAAAGAGATGCAAGCGGAAATATTTCTTATAAGACATTAAAAGAATACCAGTACCATTTTAAAAACTAAAGACCGATGAAAAAAATTATAATTCCAATAGGAATTCTGTTGAGTACAGGAGCTCTTCATGCCCAGCTTTCACCAACAGAAAACTATGTCTATACCAAAACCTACCTTGATTATACCACTCCTAAAGTAACAGAGACGGTACAGTATTTGGATGGGCTTTCAAGACCCAAACAGAATATCAATATCAAGGCTTCTCCGGATGGGAAAGATGTTGTAACCTCATTTGAATACGATTTATTTGGAAGACAGGTGAATGAATATCTCCCTGTCCCTCAGTCCGGAACCCAAAATGGAGCGATATATGGTTCTCCGCTTTCCAATGCCAGCAATCCTCAGATTTATGGCAGTGAGAAGATCTATTCTGAGAAAAGATTGGAAAGTTCCCCGCTTAACCGTGTTCAGCAGCAGGTTCAGGTGGGTACAGACTGGTCTCAAAAGCCCATAAAATATGAATATGGCACTAATGGACAGAGTGAAGTTTATCATTATCTTATATCTTCTACCTGGTACAACGGAGCCACAAAGAGTGAGCTTAGTTTAGCTCCCGGAGAAACATATCCTCCCGGTCAGTTGTATAAGAATACAGTGAAAGACGAAGACGGTAATGAAACCCAGGAGTTTAAGAATGCCAAAGGCCAGGTTATCTTGGTAAGAAAGGTGATGAGCAGTACAGTACATGTGGATACCTATTATGTTTATAATGAATATGATCAGCTTGCCTTTGTTCTCCCCCCAAATGCTATCCATAAATCTATTACGGATGATCTTCTGAATAGTTTATGCTATCAGTACCGTTATGATGGGAGAGGAAGGCCTGTACAAAAAAAGCTTCCAGGTAAAGGCTGGGAATATATGGTTTATGACAAACAAGACCGGCTTATTCTTACCCGTGATACGGTTATGGAAGGTAAAGGACAGTGGCTTTTTACCAAATATGATAAATTTGGACGCGTGGCCTACACAGGGATTATATCTGGTGGAGACCGTGAAACGATGCAGAACCAGCTCGGCAGTCAGAATATTGTAGAGGAGCAGACTGCTTCCGGTTTTAACAGGCCTGGGATTATGGTATACTATACGAACAATTTTCTATCGGATTCCCAGACTATTCTGAGCATTAATTATTATGACAATTATCCTCGGGATACTAAGAAGTTTCCTCCTTCTGTTATTTTAGACCAGCCTGTGATCAATGCAGCGAGTAGTGTGAGTACTCAGGGAATGCCTACGGCTTCTTACGTAAAGAATGTAGAGGATGATAATTGGACTAAAACGTATTTCTATTATGATTTCCGGGGAAGAGCAGTAGGGACTCATTCCGTAAACCATCTGGGAGGATATACAGGAACAGAGAGCCAGCTTGATTTTTCAGGCACACCTAAAATGACTGTTACCAGACATAAGCGTTTAGATACCGACCAGGAAAGAGTAATTACCGAAACGTTCGAATATGACAGCCAAAACAGGCTATTGGTACATAAACATCAGGTAGATAATAATGCTGTTGAATATCTTACCCAGAATAAGTACAATGAACTTTCCCAGCTGGAATCTAAGAAAGTAGGAGGAATTGCTGCCGCATCTCCGCTTCAGCAGATGGACTATAAATACAATATCCGGGGATGGATGACCCAGATCAATGATCCTGCCACCCTGAACGGAAAACTCTTTGGGTATAAGATCAAATATAATACCCCTGAAAACCCATCGACAACTGGGAAATTCAATGGCAATATCGCAGAAGTTGACTGGAATAATGGCTCTGAAAACAATCTCAAAAGATATGTTTATGAATATGATGCCCTAAACAGGCTTACCAATGCTTTTTATAAAGAACCGGGAACCGGAGTCAGCGGTAATTTTGACGAATACCTGACCTATGACCTGAATGGAAACATCAGTAATCTTAAACGTACAGCGGCAGCTATGCCAGGAAACACAGCTACTTTGGTAGATAATCTTGATTATATCTATAATGGGAACCGCCTGACCCAAGTGATCGAAAATGCCATGAACGATACCGGTTATGAAGGAGGTAATAATATCATAGATTATGACCTGAATGGGAGTATGACCACGATGAAGGATAAAGGGATACAGAGTATTCAGTATAACTATTTAAATCTTCCCTACCAGATTAATATTCAGAATGTTAATTTTGCAGGAAAAGTAAACACGGCAGATATCAGCCATCTTTACCGGGCAGATGGGGTGAAACTCCGCAAAACATATATACAGTCATTTCATATGGGGCTGCCCATAGATCATCTTACTGATTACCTCGATGGTTTTCAGTATAGCTATAGAGGTGATGGCAATGTATGTTTAGTGTGCAGAACAGAAACAGCCTATGAAGAACAGGCCTACAGAAAAATAATTGATCCTGTAATTCCTTCTACTCCCCAATGGACTCTGGATTTTGTACCTACCGCAGAAGGATTTTACAGTTTCAAAGAAAACCGCTATATTTATCAGTACAAAGACCACCTTGGAAATGCCAGGGTAAGTTTTGCCAAAGACAGCACAGGCACTCCTGAAATAACGGATGCCAATAATTATTACGCATTTGGCATGAATCATATTGGAGGAGTGAAAGGCTTGCTAGGAGGTTATATGAATTACAAGTACAATGGGAAGGAATTGCAGGAAACAGGTATGTATGATTATGGCGCGAGGATGTATATGGCAGATATAGGAAGATGGGGTGTAGTAGATCCTTTGGCGGAGAAGATGAGAAGGCATTCTCCTTATAATTATGGCTTCAATAATCCTCTTAGATTCATAGACCCTGATGGACGTGGTCCTTTGGATATAATTTATTTTAATTTAAGTGGGCGAGAAGTTAAAAGGGAAAAGCAAGAGGGAGCGGATGTTAAAAAAATGGTATTAACTACAAGTAAAAAAGAGGAAGATGTAAATTCTGCTATTGGCAAAGGACACGTTGTATCTGCATTTTCAAACTCCGAAAGTGATAAGATGGCAGGAATGTATAAATTTGGACAAGGTGACAAAACCCAAACAGAACAAGGTTTCATAAGGGGAGATAAAGGAGAATCAAAAGTTGTCACAGGAGATAAAGCAGGAGAAGTTGGACCTAAACAATGGGCAGATGCAAGAAAAGATTTAAAAGATAAAGGCAGCACTGCTACTTCTGATGTTCATTTACACGTTAACGAATATGATAAGGATGGAAATATGACTAGTTATGGAGCAGCAAAAGGGTCTCCCACAGACACAGAAGCTAAAAACAACAGAGGATTTACAGAACCTAACGCTGTGCTTGGATATCAAGAAGAAATTGAGTCATTGCGTGCTGGTCAGATTGATGGAACGCCTAAAGTAAATTATCCGCCGACAGTAGGTTTTTATGATACTAATACAAACCCTATTATAACGGTTGAATTTTCAAAATTACAATCCACAATTAAGAAAATAAACGAGAAATGAGAAAGATTATATTACCATTGATGTTGTTTATTCTTAATTCTTGTGCAACTCATATAGATACGGGAAATAACATTAACTCTAATAAGTTAGATTTTATTTACTTAAAAGATTATAATGAATTTATTTATAAATCTAAAGTAAATGCTTCTGCAGATAATCAAACTTATATAACCACAAATTTTAGTGAACGTCTACCTAAAGGGGTTTTGGCTTGGAAAGTAAAAGGTAATGAGTTTTACTTTAATTACAAGCACGGACAAACTATTTACATAAACTCTGGATATAAAAATATAGGTAATTCTAATAATTGGAGTATAAAAGATGTCAATAAAGAAGATATTTTAAATGTAATAAAAGATTCCGAAAACCAAAAACAAATTGGTTTTGAAATTAAAAAAAACAGGGTTACAAAAATTTATTCTGATGGCAGGGTTTCAATATTATTACTTAATATAAAGCAAGATAAAATCAATGAATTTTTAAATTTGATTCAAAATTTTGAATACTTAAACTAACACAAAACCCACCGCAATTACGGTGGGTTTTGTGTTTTATAGAATAGAGTAATTTTCTACGAGTAGGCTTGTTTAGCTTTAAAATCCCGCTTCAGCAGATGGACTATAAATACAATATCCGCGGATGGATGACCCAGATCAATGAGCCTGCTACTCTAAACGGGAAACTTTTTGGATATAAGATCAAATACAACAATCCTGAAAACCCATCGACAACTGGGAAATTCAACGGAAATATCGCAGAAATAGACTGGAATAACAGTTCTGAAAACAATCTCAAAAGATATGTTTATGAATATGATGCCCTAAACAGGCTTACCAATGCTTTTTATAAAGAACCGGGAACCGGAGTCAGCGGTAATTTTGACGAATACCTGACCTATGACCTGAATGGAAACATCAGTAATCTCAAGCGTACAGCGGCATCTATGCCAGGAAATACGGCTACTTTGGTCGATAATCTTGATTATATCTATAATGGCAACCGCCTGACCCAAGTGATCGAAAATGCCATGAATGATACCGGTTATGAAGGAGGTAATAATATCATAGATTATGACCTGAACGGGAGTATGACCACGATGAAGGATAAAGGAATTCAGAATATTGCTTATAATCATCTGAACCTGTCTGATGGTTTTGCAATTAGCCAGACAGATCCGTTTGGTACAAATGTAAATTTCAGTTTAAGCTATTTATATCGTGCTGACGGAACAAAACTCCGAAAAACAAATAAATCAGGAGGAGGAAGAGGTCAATCTACCTCATATTCATATACTGATTATTTAGACGGTTTTCAATATAGTTTTTTGGAAACTGTACAGCCTTGCTTATGGTGTAGAACAAGTGTAGCCTATGAACAGGAGGCATTTAAGGATCCAATCCTTCTTGCCCCCCCCTATTTTGGGCTCCCTAGGCTGGCTATTGGATTTTGTACCAACTTCAGAAGGTTTTTATAGCTTTACAGAAAATCGCTATATTTACCAATATAAAGATCATTTAGGAAATGCCAGGGTAAGTTATGCTAAAAATAGTGAAGGCAACATTGAAATTACAGATACGAATAACTACTACGCTTTTGGAGCAAACCACATAGGCGGAACTAAATCCAGTTTAGGAGGATATAAAGGCTACAAGTACAACGGAAAGGAATTACAAGAGACCGGGATGTATGATTATGGGGCAAGATTTTATATGCCGGATATAGGGAGATGGGGAGTTGTTGATCCGTTGGCTGAGACTTCTCGTAGATGGTCTCCTTATACTTACGCCTATAATAACCCTATTCGATATATAGACCCGGATGGAAGATTTGCGATTCCTCCTGATGATTATATAGATGCTTCTACTGGAAAGTATTTGGGAAGTGATGGGGCTGCAACAACTAATGCCAGGGTAATATATAAAAGCGATTGGAATAGTATTACTTCTGAAAAAGGGGGTTCTACATCAGCAGATGCTACATCAGCTTTACAAGCAAGCAGTTCTGTAATTACAGTCAATAATACTCAAATAAATTCTGATATAAATAACGCCAATAATGAAACTATTAAAGACCAGACAAAGGAACGACAAGTTTGGGTTGGTATGGAGGTTACAAGAGGGGACACTCCTACAGCGCAAGTAACCTCTGTTAGAGGGCCAGATGGGATAGATGGAAAAACAACAACAACTATAGCATCTCTTATGGATAATTCAGGAGCTACAGTAAAACAAACTTTTGATGGTACAAAATTAATCCCTGTTGCTCAAGTGCATACGCATAATACTTCGCAAAATCCTAGTCTAGTAAATACACCAGGGACATCTGTTAAAGATAAATCAACATCTAAGAGTTTTAATATTCCTGTGTATGCAGTTGATTCTTATACGGGAACTCAATCAACTGGAAATGCAATACATAGAGTTATGCCAAATGGTACACAAACAAATAATATTGGAACTACTAATACTAACAATATAGGACAGGCAGCTTTAAAACATTTTATAGATAAACAAAAAACTCCATAATGAAAAAGATTCTATCAATATTATTATTGAATTTTTGCTTGTTTAGTTGTTACTCGCAAAAATCAAATTCAGATATAATATATTTTTTACCTTCTTCCGTTAATGAGATTCTTATTAAAGAGCTTCAAAAAAGAGGGCCGAATAATGAAACCTATATAGTTTTAGATAAAGAGAATACAGATACCTATACCATATACTTGAATAGGCTCTCTAATTCTTCGGAAAATTTTTGGGTAAAACACAGCAATAGATCTGTATTTATACAAGGAAAACTAATACCTCTTTATTTTTATTCTGATGAATACTTTTCATTTGCAGAGAAAGGTGAAACAGTACTAAAGAAGTTAGGCACAGAAGAAGTAATTAAAAAGACTATTAATATTCGGGAGAATACATTTTTTATAAAATTTAAACTCGATGGAGAGATAGTAAAATAAATACAAACCCCGCTCATTGAGCGGGGTTGTTATGTTATAAAATGCTTTGCAGCTTAGTTTGTTTAAGGAATGCATCCAGGAGAGCGAAGACATGTTGTCTATCGTTCTCTTTTAGTTTTTGTATATCTAAAATTTTAGCGACAATATTTTTATCCAGTAGAATATCCGTAGACCCTACGAGATAATCCAGAGACACTTCCAGGGCTTCTGCCAGCTGTGTGGCCATCTCAATAGATGGTTTTACTTCCTCACGCTCCCCCCGTTGGTGCGAGAATCTTGCTCGTACCTAAATTAATTATAAGATTACTTTTCAATGCAGCCTTATAAAGCCTAAGCTGGATTTTGCCGGAGTAGCTCTAACAGATAACCTTGTATATAAATACACCGGCAACCGCCTGACTCAGGTGATCGAAAATGCTATGAATGATACCGGTTATGAAGGCGGCAATAATATCATAGATTATGACCTGAACGGGAGTATGACCACGATGAAGGATAAAGGAATACAGAGTATTCAGTATAACTATTTAAATCTTCCCTACCAGGTTAATATTCAGAATGTTAATTTTGCAGGAAAAGTAAACACGGCAGATATCAGCCATCTTTACCGGGCAGATGGGGTGAAACTCCGCAAAACATATATACAGTCATTTCATATGGGGCTGCCTATAGATCATCTTACTGATTACCTCGATGGTTTCCAGTATAGCTATAGAGGTGATGGCAATGTATGTTTAGTGTGCAGAACAGAAACAGCCTATGAAGAACAGGCCTACAGAAAAATAATTGCTCCTGTAATTCCTTCTACTCCCCAATGGACTCTGGATTTTGTACCTACCGCAGAAGGATTTTACAGTTTCAAAGAAAACCGCTATATTTATCAGTACAAAGACCACCTTGGAAATGCCAGGGTAAGTTTTGCTAAGGACAGCCAAAGTGCTCTTGAAATTATTGACACCAACAATTACTATCCTTTTGGTTTAAATCATATAGGCCAGGGAAAAAGTCTTTTAGGTGGGTATTTAAATTACAAGTACAATGGTAAGGAACTGCAGGAGACGGGAATGTACGACTACGGCGCACGTTTCTATATGCCTGATATTGGAAGATGGGGAGTTGTAGATCCGCTGGCGGAAAAGATGACTCGTCATAGTCCTTATAATTATGCGTTTAATAATCCAATCAGATTTATTGACCCGGATGGCAGATCAGGAAAAGATTGGTTTAATAATTCAATGGGTCAAATGGAATTTAGAGATGATGTTAAAAGCCAACAGGATTTGAATGATAAAGGAATAAAAGGAACCTATGTGGGTGAAACTGCTCGGCAAGGAGATTTAAATTATGCTGCGAACGGAGTGGTTTATGATGATTCAGCTGCAGGAGGAGGAAAAGCAATTGCTGATGGTAGGGTTACCGATGTTGGAGAAGTCACAATTACAAAGGAAGCATCTACGCCTAGAAAAACTTGGAATTTTGTTGCAGATAATTTAATTTCTCCTCCAATGGAAGGAGTTTCCGTTGTTGGACATATTCTTTACGGTAGCTTCGTTGCTTTCCCACAACAAGCTATTGAGCAAGAAAAAGTTTATGGTCTTCATGTAAAAATGGATGTAAATGTTCTTAAGTTTAAAAATGGAAGTCTTAAAAGAGTAACCTATAAAGATGGTGATCCCATGACTGAAGCTGAGCAGTTCGAAGCATTTGCTAAGCCAGGTGTTGAAGCAATGACAGCAGGAGTCAGTTTTGGTTTTAATCCAGTTACAAAGCTTGGTACTGTAGGGAATGCAGTTGGTAATTGGGGGGTAAATACAGCTGCTAAAACTGCTGTAAAGAAAGGAATATATCAATTAGGACCTAAAAAAGATAAAGAATGATAGATCTATTATTTGGTTTAGTTGGAACATTTATTAGATGGATTTTCGTCTATAAATGCAATTCAAAAAAAATGGCAGAGTCTTATAACTCTGATACGACACAAGAAGGAATAAAGAACAATTTAGTGGGACTCCTTTTGATACCTATAGCTATTGTAATAGGGTTAATAATATATTATTTAGAAAAGAAGTAAAATTTTCTTTAACAAATAGCCAACCCCATCGCATTGCGGTGGGGTTTGTGTTGTAAAAATTGTTCTGTTTTGTAAATGAAAACAGAACAGCGGTAATTTTGATGAATATCTGACCTATGACCTGAATGGAAATATCAGCAATCTCAAACGTACAGCTGGAGCTATGCCAGGAAACACAGCTACTTTGGTTGATAATCTTGATTATATCTATAATGGCAACCGCCTGACCCAAGTGATCGAAAATGCTATGAACGATACCGGTTATGAAGGAGGTAATAATATCATAGATTATGACCTGAACGGGAGTATGACCACCATGAAGGATAAAGGGATACAGAGTATTGCTTATAATCATCTGAACCTGCCGGACCTGTTCTCCATCAATCAGAATAATCCTTTAGGAGGGCTTACCAGTTTCGGACTGAGCTATCTTTATAGGGCAGATGGCACAAAAGTACGTAAGACTTATACCTCCGGAGGCGGGAAAGGACAAAACAAAACGACAAAGATGACAGACTATCTGGATGGATTTCAATATAATTATATCGAAACCTCAGGTCCTTGTTTATGGTGCAAAACCAGTGTTGCCTATGAAGCAGAAGCTTACAGAGATAAGAATATTTTTGATCCCGGAATCATATCCCCTATATGGCTGCTTGATTTTGTCCCCACTGCAGAAGGATTTTACAGTTTCATAGAAAACCGCTATATTTATCAGTATAAAGATCACCTTGGAAATGCCAGAGTAAGTTTTGCCAAAGACAGCACAGGCACCCCTGAAATAACGGATACGAATAATTATTATGCATTTGGAATGAATCATATTGGAGGAGTGAAAGGCTTGCTAGGAGGTTATATGAATTACAAGTACAACGGGAAGGAGTTGCAAGAGACTGGTATGTATGATTATGGCGCAAGGATGTATATGCCGGATATTGGAAGATGGGGTGTGGTGGATCCGCTGGCGGAGAAAATGCGTCGTCATAGTCCATATAATTATACATTCAATAATCCTATACGATTTACTGATCCGGATGGAAGACAAGCAGATGATTGGCGAAACAAAAATGGACAGTTAGTTTATGACCGCAAAGCTAACGATGGAAAAGGAGATTATACAAAGTTTGCTACTGATAAAGACTAAGCATATGGAGATGGTTTGAAAAATTCAGGTAATACGGGTGCCACACAATTTGATCAATTAGTAACTTCAAAGTTACCAACTACTGTAGAATATAGTAAAGAAGACCACCCTTTTTCAATGGGAGAAACGCATCCAATTGAGAAAGATGGCAAACTTGTAGGTTTTGAGATTATAATATATGAGGGATCTAGTGAAGCTGCCTTTAAAAATCCAGACAAAGTTTTAAATTCTGACGAAGCAGATAATGTGAAGAAGGGAAATTTAAGTGCTTTTGATATATCAACTTCAACTTTTGGTCATGAGATTGCCCATGCAAATGAAAAAAATCACCAACTACTTAAGAAACAAGAAGAAACTGGTATTGTTAACCCTAAAAATAACAGCGAAACAATGCCAATAGCTATAGGAAAACAGATTTTTAAAGAATTGAGAGATAATGAAATTAAAAATAAATAATTATGAATAAATACTTTATTATTGTCTTACTCTTTTTAGCTACTTGTTGTAAATCTCAAAATATTACCACGTTTTCTCAATTAGAAAATAATATTAGAGAAATACTTTTTCAAAAAGGTTATATATCACAAAATGCGTATTCTCAAAAAAACAGTTTTACTATTTATGGAACTTATCAAAGAAAAGTTGATGAAAAAAAGTTACGAAATGGTATATATGATCTTTATTTAGGAAATCATAGTCCTCAATTCAAATTTATTTACGAGCGAAATAAAATTATTTTTTTAGATATTTATTCTTTCAAGAATTTTTTAGAATCAATGAGAACACAAATGATTTATTTATTTGAACAAAGATATTGTAGAGAAATTATTGTTGATTATGTAAAGAGATTGATTAGAACACATTACAGTTTTAATAGAAATCCAAGAGATCTGTTTAATAAAAATTGTGAATTTCCAGAAAAAAGAATACCAAGTACATTTTATTTAAATGAAATTAAGAGTAAAATTATTACCGAAATTGCGCAGAACGAGGATTTAAAAAAAGGAAATTTGCAACTTGAAAAAATTGAAAACATTGCAGTTGGTGAGTTAAGTATATATTTTGGTATTAATGAGAAAGAAAAATTGGAAGAAGGAATTTATAGTTATGTTAATATAAATTCTAGTGTTTCTAATAATAGTTATTTTATCCTAAATGGAAATGATATTAAGTTTTTGAAAATGGATTCAGATGAATCATTCATTAAATCAATTCAAGAAATAATTTTATTTGGAGAAGATAAAAATATATGTTCTGAAAAAATTATTTGGTATATCGAACAATTATTTTCAAATTATATGGAAGACTCTTGTCTTTCTAAAGTTACGAAAGATTTGCCGTAACCCTCGCTCCCGCACGATTGTATTGTGTGGAGATAAATAAAAAACCTCGTAATTTTACGAGGTTTTTGTGTTTTTATAGTGCAGCTACATTTTTATTAAAGAAGTCTTTAAATTTTTTGGTGGTGAGAATTTTTTCCACGAGTCTGAAAATGGTATTCTATCACTTTTATTTATTCAAACTCTATGGTCTCTAGATTGGTATTAGACTAAATTCCCAACTCAGAAGGTTTTTACAGCTTTACAGAAAATTGTTATATTTACCAGTATAGAGATCACTTAGGAAATGCAAGAGTGAATTTTGCAAAAGATGAAGGAGGAAATCTTGAGGTCCTCGATACAAATAATTACTATGCGTTTGGGATGAATCATATTGGTGGTATAAAAAGCTCATTGGGAAATTATAAGAACTATAAGTACAATGGGAAGGAGTTGCAGGAGACGGGAATGTATGATTATGGGGCGAGGATGTATATGGCAGATATAGGGAGATGGGGTGTAGTGGATCCATTGGCAGAGAAATATCAAATGATGTCTGTTTATAATTACGGTGGGAATAATCCTATCTATTTTATTGATCCTAATGGGATGAACCTAGATACTTGGGAATTGTAAAATTAAAGAAATCTCAAAAGATATACCTTTTTAAGTATATAAGTTTGAAAATCAGTAGAATGCGGAGTGTTTTTTTAGTTTTTGGAGAAAAATTCAAAAGCTGGAAATGAATTTGATCTACTTCAATATACTGAAGGTATTACAGACAAAGGAATGGTGGGTAGAACATTACAGTTTAAACATTTAACTAAAATAGATTCCAAAGGAGATATAGGAGGTTTTTTGCCTTCTTTACAACTTAATTACTATAAAAATTTTCTTAATACAACAAAAGGCATTCAGCATATGAAGAGTATTTATTCACATTCCCACCCAGGAGACGGAAGGAATCCTATACCTTCCGGTAATGACTTGCAAACAGCAGAAAATCCATATATTCCAATACCTACATTTAAAGTATATAGTGGAGGTGTTTATAATACATTTAAACCATAAAATAGAAAATTCATGAAAAATATATTTTTCTTCATATTTTTAAGCCCTTTTTTATATTCTCAAAATTATCAAGTAAAAGACTCCCTTAAAGTTCTTGCTATGAGCAACTTTAAATCCATGGTAGTTTTTGAAAATAAAAATGGGAAATTAATTCCTAAAAGAAATTATAGTTACGATCAAAGTAAAAATCAAATCATTATTAAAAATATATCTGAGAAAGAAAAACAATGGTTGATGACAATTATTAAGCTTGATAAGAATTATCATATTCAGGAAGAAGAGAGAGTATTTGAAGTAATGCTTACTCCTGAAAAAGAAAATATATCAGTAAATAAACAAGTTTCGATGATAAGAAAATATTTTTACAATAGCAATAATACAGTTGACATAAAGGATTATAATAGCAACGGTGTTTTTTGGGGCAAAGAATTCATTATTCTTGATCAAAACAATAATATAAATGAAAGTATAAAACTCTTTACTATTGCTGACGATATTGTTGTTACAGAAATAGAGAGGTACAATTGGATTGATAATAAGAATTATCATTATGAGAAACTTACTTTTAATGCTCCTAAATCTAGAGTAGTTGGAGATTATACACTAAATCAATATGGAGAACGTAGTTTCTTTAAGGGAAGTATGACTCTGAATGACGAAACAGAAGAGATAAATATTCCTTTTGGCAATAAGCTGAAGAAATTTGATGCTAAAGGAAATATCATACAATTATACACACTGTTTAATGGAAAAGAAAATGTTGTAGAGGAAAGAAAAATTGTATATTAATTTTTTAATTTAAAGAATATTTCCATTTAAAAATAGAATCCCGCTGCGCATTCTATGACAACAAGCAAATAAAAACCGTTAAAATTTATGACGCAAATTTGTAAGTGTTTATATACGGAGTTTGTCGATTAATCACTGCAAAAACCCTGCTTATAAGTTTACATCGTATATTATTTAAAATTAGCATGGAATTTTTGCCTTCTGCCTTTTTCTTATAATAGTATTCTTTTATCTGGGCATCATATTTCATCGAAGTCATAGCGCACATTTGTAACAGGGATTTCATTTTTTTGTCAGCCAGATGATTTACTTTGGTTCTTCCCTTAATACTTGAGCCGGAACTATACTCAAAAGGTGCAACGCCAGAATAGCAGGCAAACTTCCTCCAACTTGGGAAGGCTGTAAAACCTTTTGTAGCAATTATAAAATAAAGGCTTGTTTGATCACCAATTCCAGGTACTGATTTAATGAGTCTGTCCTGTTTCTGTAATTCTTCATTAGACTGAATAATCTGCTTTATTTTGCACTCTATCATCTTAATAGATTTTTTGATAGCGCAAACTAAGCTGCTATTGATCTTTGAAATCTGAGTGAGAATTTCTTTATTTACAAAATCAATATTCTCTTTAGAGGTTTGCATTATCAATAAAGATTTTAAGACCTTTTCTCTTTCAGTGTAAAGCATTTTCAACTTTAAAATATCTAGTTCCGCTAATGTGTATAATGCTAATTTATCAATATTTCTAAGACTATAGTAAGAAATATCTCTAGCATCGGTCTTATCATTTTTACCTCTGGAAATTCCTTTGGACCGCTTAATTTCCATGGCGGGAACTACCCATAGATCAAGTTTCAAATCTGTAGAGATTGTAATTAAATGATTAGTATAAATACCTGTGTTTTCGCAACAGAATAAGACATCGCAAATATCAATTTTTCGTTTTATGAGAGTCTTAATGAAAAGCTTGATGGACTTTACGTCGTTTTTCAAGACAAAGTGTTCAGATACAAGGGTTTGAATGTTTAATACATTTACATCCAATTTCAATTTTGAAACATCAATCCCAATGTGGAAGCAATAATTTTTCATAACTTTGGATTTAGGATAAACAAAATGTTGAACTTCTTTAGAGCCTTTATTAGACCTTAATGTCTATCATTCTATTTGAAGCTGTTCAACGGGGTTCAAAGAGAAGGCAGAGGACTAATGCGCAGCATGGTTCTTTACCAGCAAAGTCTAAAGTTCACCTCTGCTTTCCTTTGAATAAATTTAGTCATTTTTATAGAATTCAAAGTAAAGGCAAAGTTGTAACTTTGAGCTAATAATAAAAAACCATCGCAATTGCGGTGGTTTCTTGTTGTGAAAGCGTTCTGTTTTTTATACAAAAACTACTACCAAGGTTACCGATTATCTGGATGGCTTTCAGTATACAGATGATGTACTTAGCCTTGTTCTTGCTGTAGAAGGATATTATAATTTCGTTGAAAAGAAGTATATTTACCATTATACTGATCATTTAGGCAATATCCGTTTAAGTTATATGAAAAATACATCAGGGACAGCCCAGACTATTGAAGAGAATAATTATTATCCATTTGGGTTAACATACTTCCGGAGGAAATTCTGGAAATCCTGTATATCAATATAAGTACAATGGGAAGGAGCTGCAAGAGACGGGAATGTATGCGAGATTCTATATGCCGGATATAGGAAGATGGGGTGTGGTAGATCCGTTGGCGGAAAAGATGACAAGACATAGCCTTTATAGCTATGCTTTTAATAATCCTTTGAGATTTATTGATCCAGATGGTAGAGAAAATGAGGAATGGATAAAGATGATTGATCCCAAAACTAATCAAACCACTATTACATATGATGCAAATGTAAAAACAGTAGCTCAGGCAGAAGATGCGGGTTATAAAAATGTTAATAGTGTAGGAGCTACTGGAGAAATTAAAAATGGGAATGGAGATGTAACTCATACTTTGAATGCTAATGGAAGCGTAACAAATACAACGGATAATATTAGTACTTATGGAAGTTCTAATATTGATGATATCCAAGTAAATGCCACAAATAATACAGGCTCTTTTGGGAGTTTTGATGCAAATTTTGCATTTGGTGGAGGTACAGGAATTACTTTTGGACAGGTTACTGATAGTAGTAATGAAACGGATTGGTTCTTCTCTCTTAATGGAGATTTAGGATTAAGTGCAAATGCTGGATTTGAAAAAGGTTTAATAAGACCTACTGATCCTAGTCATAAATTTGTCAACAGTGATTTTGTAGGAGAAGGTCGTGCAATTTCTGGTGGAGCGGGACCTCTTTCTTCAACTGTTGGTGGAACTTTTACTCGTTCTTATGATGGTTACAAAACTACTGATCAGTTTAATTCCACAAATTTTGGCAGAAACACTCAAACTGTTAAAAATGGCTATTCTACTATAAGCACAAGTATGGGCCCTAGTGTTGGGGTTTCACCTGTAATGTGGACTGGATCTAAAACTTGGGTACGTGGAAAATAATTATAATATACAAATTGACAGATCTAGCAAAAGAACTATTATAGTATTTCTAGTTTTTTTCTTATGTATTTTTTTATTTACTTTCATATATTTAACAATTAATTCAAATTTTGAAAGAGAACAAAAATTATTGTCTCTCGAAAGATATACAAGAGTAATTGATATTTATAATAATAGGCATGAACATAATTTTCTGTATGTTAAGTTTTCTAATGGTTCTGAGAAAATTTTAGAATATCCATATAAATTAGGAGATTCTATATCAAAGAAAAGAGGAGACTCTATAGAATATATTTTCAGAAAAGATAGTATTATAGAGAATAATCTTTTCGAAGAATCTCGAAAAATTGGTCTTTTAAAATAAAAAAACGAAGTTGTCTCAAAAGGACAGTCTCGTTTTTTTATTTGCTTAAATGAAAATCATAACCCACTATTTTAATAGAATTGTCATCTTTTTCTAGTGTGAACAGGGAAGTTTACCAAAACAGGGAAGTTTACCAGGAGAAGAATGGATAAAACAATAAACAAAAATCAGCTACGGCATCACAAGTTAATTTTACTGAAGCAATAAGGCCAACAACTAGAAAAATTGTACCAATGTGTGATAACTGCAAAGCAACTTTTGGAAAATAAAAATATTATTATTTATGTACACAGAAATAGAACAACAGACCTTAGATATAGATTGGTTTTTTACAGATGGTAAGTATATAGGGTTTATAGCGTCTGGAGCTGGTAAATTACCTGAATCAGTAGCTACATCATCGGAAAACAATGAAAAGCTAGTGTCATATTTTAGAAATTTACAAGAAATATCGGAGGTAATAGTAAATCCAAAACTGAATGATTTATTGATCGAAATATTTGGAACAGGTGCTGATGAAAGATATTTATACGATTTTGTTTCTATGACCAAAAAAGGGTTTTATTCGTTTGATAAAATTTATTTAAATAATTTTCTTGACTATGATTATCATTTAGTAACAAGTCCTATGAATCCTTTGACTATAGATGATTTGCCTCAGGATATATTAAATATTATTCTGCAAACTAAGTATTCAGATGGTATGAAGAATGTTATAAATATTGGTAAAATAAACTCGAAGTAACAGACTTTGAGAAGATAACACAAAAACCACTGCGAAAGCGGTGGTTTTATTGTTCTATTTTGTATGTGAAAACAAAACAACCGCCTTTACAGATTATCTGGATGGTTTTCAATATACGGAAGGAAGTTTAAAGTTTTTTCCTGCCTCTGAGGGATGTTTTAATTTTGAAAATAATAAGTATATTTATAATTACACAGATCATTTAGGAAATGTAAGATTGAGCTATTTCAATAATGGCAGCGGAATAGAAGTTCTTGAAGAAAATAATTATTATCCATTTGGATTGAAACATGAAGGATATACTCCTTTATTAGGAAATCTGGCGTACCGCTTCAGCAAATGGACTATAAATACAATATCCGGGGATGGATGACTCAGAACTGAATTAGATGCATCTGGAAATTTTGTATTGCCATTTGGTCAAAGAAAATCATATTCCCCTCTGCGCATTCTATGACAACAAGCAAATAAAAACCGTTAAAATTTATGACGCAAATTTGTAAGTGTTTATATACGGAGTTTGTCGATTAATCACTGCAAAAACCCTGCTTATAAGTTTACATCGTATATTATTTAAAATTAGCATGGAATTTTTGCCTTCTGCCTTTTTCTTATAATAGTATTCTTTTATCTGGGCATCATATTTCATCGAAGTCATAGCGCACATTTGTAACAGGGATTTCATTTTTTTGTCAGCCAGATGATTTACTTTGGTTCTTCCCTTAATACTTGAGCCGGAACTATACTCAAAAGGTGCAACGCCAGAATAGCAGGCAAACTTCCTCCAACTTGGGAAGGCTGTAAAACCTTTTGTAGCAATTATAAAATAAAGGCTTGTTTGATCACCAATTCCAGGTACTGATTTAATGAGTCTGTCCTGTTTCTGTAATTCTTCATTAGACTGAATAATCTGCTTTATTTTGCACTCTATCATCTTAATAGATTTTTTGATAGCGCAAACTAAGCTGCTATTGATCTTTGAAATCTGAGTGAGAATTTCTTTATTTACAAAATCAATATTCTCTTTAGAGGTTTGCATTATCAATAAAGATTTTAAGACCTTTTCTCTTTCAGTGTAAAGCATTTTCAACTTTAAAATATCTAGTTCCGCTAATGTGTATAATGCTAATTTATCAATATTTCTAAGACTATAGTAAGAAATATCTCTAGCATCGGTCTTATCATTTTTACCTCTGGAAATTCCTTTGGACCGCTTAATTTCCATGGCGGGAACTACCCATAGATCAAGTTTCAAATCTGTAGAGATTGTAATTAAATGATTAGTATAAATACCTGTGTTTTCGCAACAGAATAAGACATCGCAAATATCAATTTTTCGTTTTATGAGAGTCTTAATGAAAAGCTTGATGGACTTTACGTCGTTTTTCAAGACAAAGTGTTCAGATACAAGGGTTTGAATGTTTAATACATTTACATCCAATTTCAATTTTGAAACATCAATCCCAATGTGGAAGCAATAATTTTTCATAACTTTGGATTTAGGATAAACAAAATGTTGAACTTCTTTAGAGCCTTTATTAGACCTTAATGTCTATCATTCTATTTGAAGCTGTTCAACGGGGTTCAAAGAGAAGGCAGAGGACTAATGCGCAGCATGGTTCTTTACCAGCAAAGTCTAAAGTTCACCTCTGCTTTCCTTTGAATAAATTTAGTCATTTTTATAGAATTCAAAGTAAAGGCAAAGTTTGTAACTTTGAGCTAATAATAAAAAAACCATCGCAATTGTGGTGGTTTCTTGTTATAAAAGCGTTCTGTTTTTGCATACTTTCCTAAAGATATAAGCTCCCGATAAGTCGATGAGAGATGGAACAGGAACGAATATTTTACCACAACAAATTGATCAAATGAAAAAAACAATTGAATTCGTGCAACCAAAAATTAATAAAAATGAAATTACACAATAATAAATATGTTCTTTTTTTTTACATTATAATTTTAGGACTTCTATATAGTTGTAAAAACCTTTCTGTTGAATATTATTATGATGATCGAACAGAAAAGAGTAAGAATGAAAAAATTGCAGAAGAAGAGTATTTTAAAGATATTCCTAAAGAATATCAAAAAACTGATAAAGATGTTTTATTATTGTTCAACGGAGCTGCCTTTAAAGGAAAAACTGTAATTATTAATAATAAAGATTCTATAAAATTTAAGTCAATATCAGAATCAGGATGTTATGGGGTTACTTATAAAAAGATAGATAAATCAGTAAAAAAGATAAGATTATCAGTTGATGGAAAGAAAGATATTGTAATTCCATTTATCAAAGCTTATGATTATATAGATATTGGAGATGCAAAAAACGATAAATGGGGGGTAGGGTATAGTAAAATATTACCAAGTTATTTCTGTATGTAGCCATTTTTCATGATACAAAGTCTATGATCTTGGGGAAGCAATTCCTGATAATGTAATAGATTAAACTATCACTTCTGATGGCTCACTAAAAATAACAGCGAATGAGCTTGCACATTCAAATGGGTATTCAAAATATATGGGAAGATCCACAAATAAATAATATACCGCAGAAGATCGATAATTTGCTAAACTCTGATGATAACGTAATACCAGATATGAAAAAAAATTCAGGAACTGAGCTTTTACCACAACAAATTGATCAAATGAAACAGACAATTGAATTAGTATAACCAAAAATAAAAATAGATGAAACCATCAAATAGACACAAATTATTTTTGTTGAATTTATTGATTCTTTGCCTGATTTTATATAACTGTAAAAGTACAGTTAGAGAATTCTATTATGATAATAGAATTGAAAAAACGGATCATGAAAAGATAGCAGAAGAACTATACTTTAATAATGTTCCCAAAGAGCAACAAAAAACAGATAAAGATGTTTTATTAGTATTTAGCGGTTCCGCTTTTAAAGGAAAAACAATTATTATTAATAAAAAAGACCGATTATCATTTGATTTAAACCCAGACCACACAGGATGTTATGGTATTTTATTTAAAAAGGTTCCAAAATCATTGAAAAAAATAAATATATCAGTTGAAGGAAAGGAAAATATTATTTTCCCTATTAGTGATAAATATGATTATATTTATATTGGAGATGTAGCAAAAAGCAAACGGGGGATTACTTATAGCCATAATTTTCCGAGTTACTTCTGTATGTAACATTTGGATGGGGTACCCGCTGCGAAAGTTTGTAACTTTAAGCTATAATTATGACAGAGGGAGAGTTAAAGAATATTAGTGATATATGTAATAAAGCTACAAAAGCACCATGGGTTTCATACATTGAGGGCCGGGATTTTGCATCAGGTTCAGGTTTTATAATGACGGGTAGTAATGAGGAGAGAGATTATGATATAGAGTTTGTAAAAATAAAACCCGAAGATCAGGATTTTATTGCAATGGCAAGAAATGTAATTCCTGTGTTAGTTGATGAAATTATAAAATTAAGATCCTCAGAATAAAAAATGCTTTTGCTCTAAAAAAGTAAGATAATCGTACTAAATAATCTATTTATAATGGCATTTAATAGGCCTTCTTGCGGTTATTTACGATTTACTTTTTTGAAATTATTTATCTTTACTGGCTAATAACTAAAATAACCATTCTCATGAGCGAATTCTCAGGATATGAAAAGATGCCCGATTCTTTGAAAAAACTTGGCCTTACCGAAAAAGATTTATCAAACATGGATAAATTAAAATGGGTGGCAACTGAAAAGATACATGGGGCCAATTTTAGTTTTTCTTATGAGGATGGCCTTCTTAGATACTCCAAAAGAAGAGAATATCTATCCTGGAATGATGATTTTTTTGGTTTCCAGCTTGTTGTAAGCAGACTGGAAGACTCAATCCTCAGATTATTTGAGCATCTGAGTAGTGAAATAGCCGGCAGTAAATATATTCTTTATGGAGAGCTGTTTGGCGGAGAATATCCTCATTCTGAGGTAAAGATTCCAAATGAAAATCTGCGGGCTATACAGACAGGGGTTTACTATGCTCCTGATATTCATTTTTATGCATTCGATATAGCCGTGGAAGATGAGTATGGATCCAAATATTATCTGGATTATGAAACAGTAGTATCTTATGCTCAGCAATTCAATGTTCCTTATGTGCGACCATTATTTATTGGTAAATTTAATGAAGCGGTTAACTTTAATATCAGGATGAATTCTCCGGTTCCGAAAGAGTTAGGATTTCCTGAGCTGGAGCATAATTTGATAGAAGGGATAGTGGTAAAGCCTTACCAAAAGGAGTCCCTGTTATTCTCCAAACGTCCGATTATTAAAATTAAAAATCCGGAGTTTGAAGAAGAAGAAAAGTTTCATAAAGCAGAAAAATGGTCCTTTATACCTGATATTGCTTCTAAATCTGAAAACCTTTCCTTTATTATTTCCGAAATGAGAACCTATGTATCTCAAAACCGCCTGCAAAGTGTAATTTCTAAAATCGGAGCAATAGATATTAATAATTTTCAGCGTCTTTCAGAAATACAGGTTGAATTTTTACAGGACGTTATTAGTGACTTCAATGAAAACAATGGAAATCTTTTAGACGATTTAATACAGGAAGATAAAGACTGGATTATAGAGCGGATTAAACCTGAAATACAAAAAATAACAGTTGAAGTAAAGTCTTAATGACCTGTTTGGAATCATAGAATAATACAATATAATTAACTTTATATAATTTATGTATATTGTTGTAATATAGTTTTTTATTGTGTTTTAAATAGATTATACTTTAATATATAAAAAAACAGAGCAAAGGCGCTCTGTTTTTCATTTTTATAGCTTGGATAGATTTATCTCGCGATCAAAATATTTTTTATAAAAGTCTGATCATTGACTTTTAAGACTCCAACATAAACTCCGTTTTCCAGACCTGAAACATTAATTTTTGTTTCATTGTTTACCTTTAGCATAGACCTTCCGGTAGAAGTGGTAATTTCAAAACTGAAGGTGGCTGCTTTAGGATCCGGTAGTTCAATATTTAAAATACTGCTTGCCGGATTAGGATAAATCTTCATCATTGCCAAAGAGTTTAAAGCTGTTTTAGCTGTTCCGGAAGTTGTAGAGGCAGCGGCGAAATGCTGCAGTGCACCAACGGTTGCTTTTCCGATATTGTAGACATATACGGGATCTACATTGGCAAAAGTGTCCTTACTTGTATGAGGATAGGAACTTCTTATCCTTTCAAAGAAACCGGTAATAACTTCACCTTTCTGCTCAAAAGGAATATAATCTGTGTCTTCGGCCGGATCTACCGCAGTCTGAAGAGGAGAGTAAAGTGCTGTACAGTTTCTGAGTTGCTGTGTTACCGCAGTGGACGCTGCATTATTGCTGGAGACCCCTCCCTGATCTTCATCACAGTAAACGGTATTGTTGTTATTTCCCTTTACTCCGCCTACCTGATCAAGATTAAAAACAAGTTTTATATCCAGTTTACGTACACCGCCTTGATATACAACGTTATTTACATAGTGGCTGCTTCCTCTGAGGCCCTGTTCTTCACCGGAAAAATGGATAAACTTTATAGAATATTCTGTAGGAACATTCTTTAATATCCTTGCAGCCTCCAAAATAATAGAGGTACCACTGCCGTTGTCATTGACTCCTGGACCGTTGATTGTATCAAAATGACCGCAGATAATAATATATTTATTAGGATATAGCGTTCCTGTTTTGGTGATAATAAGGTTCTTAGAACTGGTTGTGCCAAAACTGAAGGGGCTTTCCTCAATCTGGCTGGCCGTATAGCCATAAGAAAGGTACTTGTTTTTGATCCAGGTTAAAGCATTGGCGTTTGCCTGTGACCCCGTAGTTTTTATGCCTAAATTACCAAAGTCCTGAAGATTGGTAGTAATATTAGACTGAGTCACCATATCAGCTCTGTCTTTATAAGCCTGAATAAAGGTTTGGGCGCTGATACTTGGCACGATCAGTGTGGCACATAAGAATGTGGTTAGTTTTTTCATATTATTTATTTTGTTTTGGTAACGCGAATGTAGTGAATAAATCACATCTAAGTGTTTAATAGTTTGAAAATATATTGTAATTCATGCTATATCGTTGATTAATAATTAATAAGAAAACCTTTGAAAATAATTCAAAGGCTGTATCAGTATCCTGTCTATAAACAAGATGTTTTTCTTAGTGATAATCGCTTATTTTTCAATCAGAACCTTTCTTACAACAGTTTGATCTCCGGACTTCAGAATCCCGATATAAGCACCATTTTCCAAGCCGGAAATATTGATTTTCTTTTCATTAAGCTTCTTTAAAACAGAGCGTCCTGAGAAATCAGTAATTTCAAAACTGAAGTTTTTTATACTTGAATCCGGTAGTTCAATAGTAATGAAATCTTTTATGGGGTTAGGGTAGAGCTTTAAGCTTTCCAGTGAGTTTTTTATAACAGTTTCATGGGTTCCAAGAGTACCGGTGGCAACGGCAAAATGTTGTAATGCACCTACAGAAGCTTTTCCGATATTGTAAATGTATACAGGATCTGTATTCGCAAAAGTGTCATCAGTTGTGTGCGGGTAAGAACTTCTTATCCTTTCAAAAAAACCGGTAATGACTTCACCTTTCTGTTCAAAAGGAATATAATCTGTATCTTCGGCCGGATCTACGGCTGTCTGAAGAGGAGAATAAAGAGCTGTGCAGTTTCTCAGTTCCTGGGTTACTGTTGCTGAGGCTGCGTTATTTGAAGAAAGTCCTCCCAAATCCTGATCACAGTAAACTGTATTATTGTTGTTACCCATTACACCCCCAACCTGATCGAGGTTGAAAACCAGTTTGATATCTAAAACACGGTTTCCTCCCTGATAAGCGACAGTATTTACATAATGATTACTCCCCACAAGTCCCTGTTCCTCACCGGAAAAATGAATGAATTTTATAGAATATTCTGTCGGAACATCTTTAAGAATCCTTGCTGCCTCTAAAATAACAGAAGTTCCGCTGCCGTTATCATTGACACCTAGACCTGTGATGCTGTCAAAATGCCCACAGATGATCACGTACTTATTGGGATATAATGTTCCCGTTTTAGTAATAATTAAATTTTTAGAATTTTTATTCCCAAAGGTAAAAGGATCTTCTTCTATCTGGCCTGCAGTATACCCGTAGGAAAGATACTTACTTTTAAGCCAGGCTAATGCATTGGCGTTGGCTTGTGAGCCCGTAGTTTTTATTCCTAAACCGGCAAATTCCTGAAGATAGGTGGTGATATTTGTTTGGGTAACCATATTGGCCCTGTCCTGGTAAGCCTGAATAAAAGTTTGAGCACTAATATTCTGAGCAGCGATGGAGGCCAGTAAAAAAGTAGCGATTTTCTTCATTTATGATCTCTTATGGCGAATTTCTATTGAAGTTTATTGTCAAAAATATTCTCTTCGCCTGATATTATTTATTTCCCGATGATTAATTTCTTGGTTGTATTTTCCCTGTCTGTTTTTATAGTAACGGTATACACTCCATTTTGAAGACCTGAAGTATTAATTGTATCCTGATTCTCTGAATTCAGAACCAGATTTCCCGCCATATCGCTAATCTCAACCTTAAACTGTTTTACTTTTTGTGAAAATTCCACTTTAAGTACATCTTTAGCAGGATTAGGATAAATTCTGATGTTTTCTGCAGGTTTGGAAGATACCTTAGTTCCCAGCAGGGCATTCACTGTAGATGCAACGGCAAAATGCTGTAACGCCCCCACCGCAGCTTTACCTACATTGAAAACATATACAGGGTCAATGTTAGCAAAAGTATCATTTACAGTATGCTCATTCTCACTTCTTTCATATTCATAAAATCCGGTAATGGTATATCCTTTGGCTTCAAAAGGCATATAATCGGAGCTGTATGCATAAGAAAGATTGGTCTGAAGAGGAGAGTACAGGCTGGTGCAGGTCATCAGCTCCTGAGTAGCTGTATTGGATGCTGCATTATTTGAAGAGACACCTCCTGTATCCCTTTCACAGGTGATCTTATTGTTGGTATTTCCTATAAGTCCGCCTACCTGGTCGATATTTAAGACCAGTTTTATATCCAGTTTCCGGGTGCTGCCTTCGTAAGCTACATTATTTACGTAATGGGTACTGCCCACAAGGCCTTGTTCTTCACCGGAAAAATGAATAAACTTAATAGAGTATTCCGTAGGAACATCTTTTAATATTCTTGCAGCTTCCAGAATAATGGAAGTTCCGCTGCCGTTATCACTTACTCCTGGCCCTACAATCGTATCATAATGTCCGCAGATAATAACATATTTATCCGGATATAATGTTCCCGTTTTTGTGATGATTAGATTTTTTGAACTTGCACTTCCATAGGGGAATGTGTCTTCTGTAATACTGCTGGCAGTATATCCGTAAGACAGATATTTATTTCTGATCCAGTCAGAAGCATTTGTATTTGCCACTGTACCTGTTTTTTTTACTCCAAGACCCGCAAATTCCTGAAGATTTGTAGTAATATTAGCCTGGGAAACAATGTCAGCCCGATCTTTATAGGATTGAATAAAACTTTGTGCGCCAATACTTTGTATAGCTACGGAAGCCAGCAAAAAAGCTGCAATTCTTTTCATTTTGTTTCTTTCTTTAGAGATTGCTAATATAATAATAAATCACTATTTCTGATTAATAATTAAGGCGGTCTGAGCTATTTTAATTGAATTTTCAATAATAGGATGTTTTGTACTTTAATGTATTATTATAAGAGATTGGTACTCATTGCGTAGGAAGAATTTCGTGAAAACCTGTTTTTTGCTAGTATACTAAACAAAAAATGTAAAGCCGAATTTATCTGTAATATAACTTCAATATTTTGAACGCGATCTTTACGATCAGAGAACATAAACATAAGGCATAAAAAAATCCCGGGAAAATCCCGGGACTTATATTGATAACAAAAATACTATTCTACATTATTTTACTTGATCTACAACAGCTTTGAAAGCTTCAGGGTGATTCATTGCTAAATCTGCTAAAACTTTTCTGTTAAGTTCGATGTTGTTCTTTTTAAGAGCTCCCATAAATTGAGAGTAAGACATTCCGTGCTCTCTAGCTCCCGCGTTGATACGAGTGATCCAAAGTGCTCTGAAGTTTCTCTTCTTCTCTTTTCTACCACGGTAAGCATATTGCATTGCTTTTTCTACCGCGTTTTTAGCTACAGTCCAAACGTTCTTTCTTCTTCCGAAGAAACCTTTAGCTTGCTTAAAAATTTTCTTTCTGCGAGCTCTTGAAGCTACTGCATTTACTGATCTTGGCATAATTTAAATTGTTTTTTTTGAAAAGGGCGGCAACAGAGTTGCTCTTGTTTGCACCGTTCCAGGGTTAAAATGATGAATTTGTTTGAATTCTTATAAACCGAATATAGATTTATAAAAACTACTTAATTGCTAATTGACGTTGAACGCTTTTTTCATCCACTTTTGCAACATAAGAAGTTTGCGTAAGATTTCTCTTCTGCTTAGTTTCCTTTTTTGTCAAAATGTGGCTTTTGAAAGCATTTTTTCTTTTAATCTTCCCGGTTCCGGTAAGTTTAAAACGTTTCTTAGCACCTGATTTCGTTTTTAATTTTGGCATTGCTTTGCTTTTTTATTGTTTTTGTTATCAATATCTGTTTTGGTTACCCCTAAAGACATTAGGAATAATAGTGTGCAAAAGTACAAAAAAAATCTCAATATTTCCTTTCCAGAACCAGACTTTCTAAAAACATATTGTTTTTCGGGGTCATCTCAATAGTTAATTGCCCGTTTTTGGTATAAATATCGGCATTTAGATCTGCATTTTTCTGTTCTGATTCTGCTATTTTCCAATTTCCAGCCTGAAGAGAGTCAATAGTAAGCTTGTACAAAATTCCTTTATGAATTTTTTTTACCAGTTTATTTCCGGAAAATACACTTTCATTATCTGATGAATGACCGAACAGATACCCTGGAATAATCAATTGATCTCTATTCTTCTTAATTCCTGTATTCTTACCATATTTATTAAAGAATAAGATATATTCCGGTTCCTCTGCCTTTGCTTTTATTTTAATATAGTTGTTGTTAAAAACCTTATTCTTAGTCAGCTGATCACCAATATTGAAATTAAGCTCACCACCAGTATGGAAGATTATAATATCAGGGTTTCTGCTCATCACATAATTAGCATCACCCAATTCGTGGGCTAAAGATCCGGTTCCGAAATTTTTAGGTGGATGTCGGGGGATATAATAATCATTAAGTCCTAACATATCAACTGTGGGTAATTCAGACGAGTAAGGAATACTCCCAGCAGCAGTGACTGCAACCAAAGTCTGATCCGGGAATGTCTTCTTTAACGTTTCCCCGAGCTTTATTCCTCTGAACTCCCATCTTTCATCAATGGCACGTACATTATCTGATATTTTAATTTGGCCTAAACCATTAATGAATAATATAAAAATGAAGATAAAACTTGATTTTCCAGATCCCAGATTGATTTTTCTGATATCATTTAATCCCCAGATAATAGAAAAAACAAACAGAATAAGAACAACATAATAATGCCTGAAAGCAGGGAAAATATCTCCGCCTACCAAAGTAACATAACCCACCCAGGAAACTGTCAATAATAATAAATAGTATCCGAAAAGGCGTTTTTTTCTTAAAAGGTAATAAAGAGCTGCTAATCCTAATCCGGATAATAGCAGAGTGCCCGAAAAGGCTTTAAAATTATAAAAACCACCACGCAAAACATGATGCATAGTAACCTTTACTTTAACCAATGCTGTGTTGGGCACTATTTCGCCATAAAAACGATAACGGAATGCCAGTTGACCCAATAAGAATAATGTGGGTATAATTGCTGTAGCCAGACCTATCCTAATGAACTGATGTTTGTTCTTTCCATAACAAGCCAATAAAAATCCGGCCGTTAGAATAGTGAATAAAAAACCATCCGGCCTGGTAATCGCTAAAAGTCCTAACCAAAATGACAAAAGGTAAATGGTGTTGAAATTCTTATCATTAATGATCTTTGAAACCTCAATTAAAATTAAAGTTAAAAGAAGCCCATACAATGGCTGTTCGAGACCTCCAACAGCCCATACAGGAAAGCAGGGAGTGGTAACCAATAAAATTACAGCAAGAAAGACATATTCTTTTTTTATATTCTGATTCTTAAAGTAATAAAGGATACTTCCCAGAGTTCCCAATGAGCATAAAATACCTAAAACTCTGGCAGCAAGAATAAGATCCATTCCCAGTTTTCCAAATACTGAAACGCCTAAAATCCAAAGCAGATTCGAGTATCCTTCAACTGGCTGTCCATCATTCCATGTTAATCCCTTTCCTTCAATAAATCGTTGGACATACCGTAAGGAAATCAAACTGTCATCAGAAAAAAAAGGATAATAATAGAAGCATCCAAGGGAAAAAATAATGACTGCTATGAAAAAAAAGGATAAATATCCTAATCTCATGATTATTATATGTTTATGCTAAACGTTTCCTAAGCTTTTTAGGATAACGACTGCAAAATAACGAAAATATAAAAAAACTACAGATAAAATACCTGTAGTTTTCCTCTTTTTATATTCAATTCAATTATGATTTAAAGAATGCTAAAAGATCTCTGTTGATCGTTTCAGCTTCTGTAGTAGGCATACCGTGTGGGAAACCGGGATAGGAGATCAGTTTACCATTTTTAAGAAGGGTAGCAGCTACTTTCCCTGTTGTCTCAAATGGTACAATCTGATCATCTTCCCCATGCATCACCAAAACAGGAACATCAACACTCTTAAGATCCTCTGTGAAATCAGTTTCTGAAAATGCCTTAACACAGTCATAGTGAGCTTTTATAGAACCGCTCATTCCCTGTCTCCACCAGTTTCTCTGGATGCCTTCGGAAACTTTGGCCCCTTCTCTGTTATAACCATAAAAAGGGAAGGTAAGATCAATGAAAAACTGCTGTCTGTGTTGAGCCGTATTATTTCGGATATCATCAAAAACAGAAATCGGAACTCCGTTAGGGTTGTTCTCATTCTGAACCATAATCGGAGTAACAGCACTTACTAAAACAGCCTTCGAAACTCTTCCTTTGCCATGTTTTGAAACATATCTGATCACTTCACCTCCTCCGGTAGAGTGTCCCACATGAATGACATCTTTCAGATCCAAAGCCTGAACAATTTCAGCAACATCAGAAGCGTAAGTGTCCATATCATGTCCGTAAGGAGTCTGCTCAGATCTTCCGTGGCCTCTTCTGTCATGAGCAATTACTCTGTATCCCTGTTCCAAGAAGAAAAACATCTGTGCGTCCCAGTCATCGCTTGATAAAGGCCATCCATGATGAAAGAAAATGGTTGGTCCTTTGCCCCAGTCTTTGTAGTAAATTTCAGTTCCGTCTTTTAATGTAAGTGTACTCATAGGTTTATTTTTGTTAGATTAATACATGACAAATCTGTTTTCGATTTTCATATTCACAAATTTATATTGAAAATTTTCACTAAACATTGATCTAAGGTAATGTTTTGATTAAAATATCGAAGCAATAAAATATATCATTAACGTTAATTTAACAGGAGATTTAAAGAACTTTAGAACTTGTAAAATTAAAATGTGGGTGATAATTGGGATTGTTTGACTTTTCCATTCTCCTTTTCTATAAAAGTTAGGTGAAAAAAATATTTTGAAATCAAAAATTACCCGGTGGATCCATTCCAGGATGAAGATCTGTATTGTGAAGTAAAGGATGAGAATTTCAGATTATTGCCTAAAGAAATAAGGTTGAAAGCGGAAAAGCTATTGAAAGATGCCAGCAAAGGAATACACTAAATCTATTAAAAACCACTATTATCAGGGATATTTGTATCCGTTTCCTTTAATTATCTTTCATTAAAAATAAAGCGGTGAAAAACTTCATGATTTTAACCTCATTTTTAGCGTTGGTTAGCTGTAAAGCGGATGCTCAAAAATTAAAAGTTTTTACGATTTTTAGAGAACCCAAAAAGGTTGCAAAAGAAGTTTCGGAAACAGGTAAAACACATACATATACAACTCGTCAGGAAGTTACAGAACGCCTTAATCCCCTCATTTTTATGCTTTCCAAAAATGATGGAACACTTAAATTTCGACTACAAGGAAATATCAGTTCCAGTGGGCATAGCATTCGTCAGGTCAGAAAAATGCGGTATGAAAAAGGAGAACAAAATGGCAATTTCATTACCCTTAGATATTTTGTGGAGATCAAAAAAATCCCAGGTAAAGAAAGTGCTGATGTAAAAGGTTATAATTATTCAAAAGACGAAACCTATACAATACCTAAAGATGTTAAAGTAATAAATATTGAATTGTACGAAGACCGGATTAATGATACATCTGCTACAAAACCAAAATTTATCGCTCAACAAACCTTTAATTTCTTTGATAGAATTTAAAGGTCTGAAAATGATAACACAGAATACAGACTTTGTATAAAATTGAATATATAATTATACACTAAGCTACAATGAAAAATATTTTTGTTTTCTCATTTTTGAGCGTCATTTTGGTAATGCTCTTAAGCTGCAAAGATCCTGAAAGAAAAAAAACAAATTTTCAGAATTATCTGAAAAATACCAACTGGATTGTTGATAGTGGAGGACTGGTGATCCCAGATGGCGAAAAAACCTATAGCCTGTCTAAAAAAATAGATACTGTACTGATCTTCAATTTTCATGCAATCAACTTTTTGGATGAAGAAAAATTTGAAAGTTATGATAGCTGGGAATGTGGCAATGATTGTTTTACAGAAGTATTTGGGAGATATTATTTTACAGAAACCCACCAGATAGATATGAAAGTTGATAGTATCAATCAGTCGGGAACCTGCGAAGGGCCTACCAAGATTTTTAAGCCGTCAGAAGACATGTCTTTTAACCTTATAAAAGAAGGAGGACGGCTAAAACTCATAAGAAAATAGATGGAAAAACTATATGATAATAATTTCAACAGACTGGGATTGAAGGTAGAAGATAAAAGAAGATCAGAAAGATTGCTCCATTTGACAGTAAAAGATTCCGGCCAATCTTTCGGTGAACAACATGGTTTCGAAACCGAAACCGATCAGCCGGTATTTTACCTATATTTACATTCTTTACAATAACAAAATTCAATAAAGATAAGGGTTTGATGTATAGGTGGTTATTTATATTTATTTTATGTATTTGTCCTTTTTTTGGTCAGGCACAAGATGTTATAAGCAAATTAGAGAAGGAATATGACAATGCTTCAAACAAAGCGATAGAACAGTTAGATCTCGCTCCTAAGTATGCAAAAGCGCTATTTTTACATAACTTAAAATCAAGATCCTACCAGATTTTAGATGCCAGTATTCCCATTGCAGCCAAACAAAAGGATGGGAAATATGCAACCATTTTGTATGCTGTTCAGGCCATGAATTATCGACTAGATAATAAAGGAACAGAGGCTTTAAAAAGTCTTGATCTGGCAAAGGCGTATAGTTTAAAAACCAACAGTAACGAGGCTAAAGGGTACTTTCAATACGCAAAGGGCTGGATTTTAATACGTAATAATAAAACGACAGATGCCGTTGCCGCTTACCTGAAAGCCATTGAACACTATGAAAATTCACCAACGACTTCTACGCTGTACGGAAGATTTGCTACCGTAGTTAAAGAATTATCCACTATTTATTCCAATCTCAATGAATATCAGCTGGAAGAAAAATACAGTAAGCAGTTTTTAGTGTTGGCATCCAAACAAAATGATCCTAATCTTATCTTTGATGCATATATGCGAATGGGCTACGTATATGAACAAAAATATGCACAGGATCCCTCGAATATAGATTTTAGAAATAAAGCAGAGCAGTATTATTTGCAGTCTGTTAAGACTTTCAATAAAAATAAGGAGGCTATGCTTAATAAGACCAATCTTTCTTATGCTGCCATCAATCTGGCCAATTTGTATACTGATTTTGACAGGGATAAGTCCATGCAGTATGCTCGGCTGGCCAATGCCGTGAGCCTGGAAACCGGCGAGGCTATTCATATCGCTTCTTCATTTGGTATTTTGGCGGAATTGGCTATACAGGATAAGAATTATGATCTGGCAAAGTCTTACTTTCTGAAAGCCTCTATGGAAATCGGGAAAAGCCCTGTTAGAGATCATAATATAGAATTGTCTATTCTTGAATCTTTATCCAGGATTAGTGAAGAGCAGGGCAATTACAAGGAGGCACTGACTTATTATAAAAGTTATGTGGATAAATACAAAAGTGTTTACGATCAGGAAAAACTCGATATTACCAAAAGATTAGAATCGCAGTTTGACAAAGAAAGACAGGAGCAAAAGTACATAAAGCTGCAGCTGGAAAGCGATAAGAAAGCACAACAAATTAAGCTGATCAACATATTGCGGGGACAACGTGAGCAGGTCTACAACAACTTGAAGCTGGTAGAAGAAAATCAACGGGAACGTCTGAAATTTTCAGAATTGGAATCAGAGAAAAAAGAACAGCAGCTTCGTCTGGCAAAGTTAGAAGCTGAACAAAAGAACAACGATATTAGCAACTTTAAAAAACTGTTGACATTCAAGGAAAAGATCAATACCTATTACATTGTTTTTATCTTCATTTTCATTATTTTGATTATCTTATTGCTTTATGCCTATAAGCAACGTGCAAAATCCATGAAGCAAAGAGACGAACTGCATGCCCTTGCTCTGGAAAAAGAGAAACAGAATTCAGAATTGTCTACCCTTACGGCTTTGCTGGAAGGTCAGGAGCAGGAGCGGGGCCGTTTAGCCCGTGATCTTCATGACGGATTAGGAGGACTGCTTTCAGGCACTAAACTTCAGTTGTCTTCTTTAGACCCTCACCAATCCGAAAATATTGAAGCCGAAATTTCAAAATCGATTACACAGATTGATGGTGCTGTAGAAGAATTGAGGCGGGTAGCGCATAATTTAATGCCTGATTTATTAATGAAATACGGTTTGGAAGCAGCCATTCAGGAGTTTGCTTCCCGCATGTCCAATACTGCATTGGATATCCACACAGAATTTATCAGTTATACGAATTCCATATCAGAAGAAAAACAGTTGATTCTATACAGAATCATCCAGGAATTAGTCAACAATGCTATTAAGCATGCCGAGACGTCCGAAATTATTGTTCAGATAAGCGAAGAGAAAAACGTATTAAATCTTACTGTAGAGGATAACGGTAGTGGCTTTGACCCTAAAACCTTAGACGTAAGAAAAACAGCAGGTTTTCATAATATAGAATCACGGGTCCAATTTTTAAAAGGAACGATGAATATCACATCCGAGCTGAATATTGGGACCAGTATAGAACTTCAAATTCCTATTCATTAGACATGATAAAAGTAGCCATCACAGACGATCATCCACTTCTAGTAGAAGGGTTGAAAAATATTTTAGGAAATAGCGATACAATAGATGTTGTAGATTGTTTCAAAAGCGCTTCGGAAATGAATGCAGGCCTGGCAAAACAAGAGATCGATATCTTACTGCTGGACATCAATCTGGCAGATATCAACAGTATTGAACTTATAAAACCTTTAAAGAAAAAGTACGGGAGCCTCCATATTATTATGCTCAGCGTTCACAATGAACTTCCGGTGATCAACAGTACATTGTGCGAAGGCGCTTTAGGATACATTCAGAAAAATGCTTCCGTTTCCGAAATCCTGGAAGGTATTACTACCGTATATGCCGGGAACCAGTTTTTATGTTCGCAGACAAAGTCTGTTTTAGAGAAAAAAATTTCGGATGGGTTGCACCAGGTTCCGAAATTAACACGAAGAGAAAAGGAAATTTTGGCCGAAGCAGCAAAAGGGCTTACGACCAATCAGATGGCTGAAAAGCTTTTTATCAGCCCGCATACCGTGGAAAGCCACCGGAAAAATCTAATTGAAAAATTTCAAACTTCTAATCTTAGCTCTGCCATTAAACTGGCCATAGAATATGGTTTGATTATTGAATAGAACATTCATCAGTCAAAAAGGTCTGCTCACATCGTAAAAGCAGACCTTTTTTATATAATCAAATAATCAGGTGTGTAATCTTAATCTTGAAATTTCAATGTTGCTTTAAAAAGATTTTTCTTTCCTGTTAAATCATATTCCTCGTTATATATTGGCTGGTACATTAATAGATAAACGCTTCCGTCAAAATCTTTTAAATTGACAGGCTGATCTGCCATGATATCATAAAACCTTGTGACAGTACGCGTAGCCGTCCATTGTTTTGAGTTTCCTTTAGGATTTTTATCGAATCTGTGATCTTTTGCATCTGTATAATACCAGTAGGACGGAGCCTGATCCATTAAAAACAATTCCTTATCCTTGTTATACAGCTCCTCCGCCATACCCGTATTCTGAAACCATGCAGCCTCACTGTTGAAAATCCCCAGAGCTACTGCATAAATATCCTTATTCGTTGTTGCTCCAATTAAAAAACCTTCCAGATTGTTAGACGTGATTTCAAATAGGAAAGGAGATCTTTTCAGATCATAAACATCATTTACAGGCTCAATTACTTTTCCGTCCTGCTTAATAATTACTTTTAACGATTGTGCAAAAGTCATTAAGCTTAGTAAAGAAAAAAGAACAGCTAAACTTATTTTTTTCATTGTATATTTTTAAATAATTGCAGCAAAGATATTGGACTTTGCCTCTATAAACACTGGCTGATTTCAGGGGTTTTTATTCTGTTTAAAACCCAGATTTCTCTTCCTGTTTTTTTCGCATGATCCTATTTACTAAAGCAGATTAGCTTTCAACTGAATTTTTATGAAAGAGGCCTTCTGTTTTTTACCATTAGACGGAGCTGAATTGGTAGGATATACTTCAGCATAAAAAGTATCATTCTCTGCCCAGAAAGCTTTTGACTCATCAGCTATTTTGAAGTTGGTAAAGTTGACATACAACAGATATTCCTGATTATGGTTTTGTTCCAGATATTTACTGATTGTAAAATCACTTCCGGTATCATGATTTGAAGAAGCATAGGAGATCAGACTTTTATGAGGAAGAATCTGAGGATAACCACCCGTAAATATGGCAAAATTGGCTGAAGATTTTACACTGTAAAAAGAGAAGTATACATCCGGCGTATCTACAGATTCTTCTTTAAAAATCTCTAACTGAAGATAGGGTGACTGTCCTACATATTCATTAGATAAAAGCCCATCTTCTGTAGATACATTCTCATGTTGAGCAATTACCTTCTCTTTTCCATTTTCATTGTATACCCAGTTTCCACCTTTCAATTGTATAAGTGGATTCTTTACTAAAACTTCGTCGATTCGTTTTTTAGAGACTGTTTTAAATTCCTGTTCCGAAACTTCTGTGATTGTGCCAAACTTTTTGAATGATTTATTCTTAAAATCATCAGTCCCTTTAAACGTACTGCTTCTGATCTGGTAAAGATCAAGACCCTGCAAAGTCATATCAAATGATGCGGTGAATTCTGATTTCAGGACAAAAGCTTCAATGCTGTTCGAAATATTATTGTTAATGCTGTAATGAATAGAGTAGAAGTCATCAAACTCTTCAAATCCATAATAATTATCAAGTTTATGATAAGCCGTTTTCAGGTAGGGCGCATCTTTATCCGGAGCGATAAAGAACCTTACAGAATCAAGCTTTGTAAATAATTGAAAGGGAACATCCTGCACATTGTCTACACCTTTTATCTTTTTGAAATCAGCAAACGTGATGCTTCTCTGTGTAACTGCAGCTTCGGGTTTATTCGTTTCCGGTGCTTTATTTTGCTGATTACATCCCACAAAAGCAACTATTATAGATGGCATAAACAATTGAGATAAGGTTTTCATTTTCTAAATTTTTGACCAAAGGTATCAGTATTCCGAGCAGTGACCAACAAAACTGTATTATACAGGGAATAAATGGCTGAAAACAGGGATATTTTGGATGATAAATTTTAAACAATTTTGTAACAGATAAACGTAGTACTGTAAATTATTTTAATAGAAATGAAAAATGTAATAATCAGCTGCTCGGCTGCGCTCGCCTTACTAATTTCCTGTTCGCCTTCCACAGAAAAAAAAGTAGATAAAGGAACTTCTACAGAGATAAAAAAAGACACTATTTCTGGATCTGAGCCGGTAAAAAATGCTATATCAAAAGTTGATATACCAGATGATTTTTCAGCATTAGTTCCTATTGATATATTGAATAGCAAAAGTACCGATGTATATGAAAAATATGGTATAGAATTCTCTGGAAACTGTTATTCATGTGATTTGGAAAGCCTATCCATCACAAAGGATAAAATGATATGGACCAATATCTGTGATGAAAAGGATACTTTTAAAATTGTTGATTTCTCAATCTCTGCTGAAGGGAACAAAACTATTTTAAAAACCTCAGAAAGAGTTTATATTTTAACTCAAATAGATAAAGCACCTGTTTACGAACTGGTTATCGAAGGTCAGAAACTGGATTTAAATAATAAAAGAATATCCAGATACTTTACAACCAAAAAAGCATTAGCTATGTTCAAAGAGCACGATTGCGGCGACTTTGAAGGATAGTACAATCTTGTAAAACTTATTTTAGAAAATTAAAAGTTGATCCGGACCATAAAATATGATGGGGCAACGGGCAGTCTTAAAAGTTGGGGGAGAATCTTTAATTACTTAAAAAAAACTTGCATTTAAAATGATTTACCTGTATAAAAAACACAAAAATAATATATAATTATTTTATTCGTAAGTAAGCTGTATAACCATTTATGGATATGCTTAGAAACAATCAAGCATTTCTGAAAACAGAGCATCCAATAACGTGAAATTTAAATTGCATGAGCCAGCTTCCCCAACTTTGACGATTGATCCGGACCAATCGTCTTTTTTTATCTGTTTTATAAAACTCTACCCTGAAGATGTCACCATAAAAAAACCTCAAATTTCTTTGAGGTTTAATATGTAAAATAATGACTTAATTATTTTGCTGGCTTTTTAGGACTCATCATCATGATCATCCTTTTTCCTTCAAGCTTAGGAAGCTGGTCTACTTTACCTACGTGCTCCAGTTCCTGAGCAAGTTTTAAAAGTAAAATTTCTCCCTGATCCTTAAAGATAATTGAACGTCCTTTAAAAAATACGTAGGTCTTTAGCTTAGAACCTTCTTCAAGGAATTTTTCAGCGTGCTTCTTCTTGAATTCATAATCATGGTCATCTGTCTGAGGTCCGAAACGGATCTCTTTTACAACCACTTTTACTTGCTTAGCCTTAAGTTCCTTCTGCTTTTTCTTTTGCTCATATAAGAATTTTTTATATTCCAATATTCTTGCAATAAAAGGTTCAGCCTTGTCAGAAATTACTACTAAATCCAATTCCTGTTCCGCAGCAATTTGTCTTGCCTTGTCAATTGGATAAATTCCTGGCTCTACGTTATCGCCCACCAAACGAAGCTCTCTCACACGAATTTTATCGTTGATCAAGTGTAAGTCCTCTTGTACCGGACGTCTTTGTGGGCCCCTGTTGTTAAATCTTTGTGCTATTGTATTATAATTTTATTGGTTAACTTTCTATTTATATTAAAGTATCGGGAAATTCGGAAATCAATAATGTCCGGCTCTCTCAATACCTTAATGCTCTAATTTTTTATATTGCTGCTTCTTTTTTGAAGTAAGCAACGAAATCTTCCAGTTTCATCACGCCAAGATCTCCTTCACCACGTCTTCTTACAGAAATCGTGCCTTCATTCTCTTCATTTTCTCCTACTACCAGCATGAAAGGAATTTTATTCAATTCCGCATCACGGATCTTCTTACCTGTCTTCTCGTTTCTGTCATCAATCTGACCGCTAATATCGTGATTTTCCAAAAATTGTGAAACTTTTTTTGAATAATCTACATATTTTTCACTGATTGGTAGAATTATAAACTGATCAGGGCTTAACCATAGAGGAAAATCACCTGCAGTATTCTCCAATAAGATCGCGATAAAACGCTCCATAGAACCGAAAGGAGCTCTGTGGATCATTACCGGTCTGTGCTTTTCATTGTCATTCCCGATATAATGAAGATCAAATCTTTCCGGTAAGTTATAATCTACCTGGATCGTTCCCAACTGCCATTTTCTTCCTAAAGCATCTTTCACCATGAAGTCAAGCTTAGGACCGTAGAATGCAGCTTCACCGTATTCAATAACTGTTTTTAAGCCTTTCTTTTGAGCGGCATTGATGATTGCACTTTCTGCTTTCTCCCAGTTTTCGTCAGAACCTATATATTTTTCTTTGTTTTCAGGATCTCTTAACGATACCTGAGTTACAAAATCTTCAAAACCTAAAGATTTGAAAACATAAAGCGTTAAATCAATTACTTTTTCAAATTCTTCAGAAAGCTGATCCGGAGTACAGAAAAGGTGAGCGTCATCCTGAGTAAATCCACGGACTCTTGTTAGTCCGTGAAGCTCTCCGCTTTGCTCATATCTGTAAACAGTTCCGAATTCGGCATATCTTTTTGGTAAATCTCTATAGCTCCATTGTGAAGTTTTATAAATTTCACAGTGGTGGGGACAGTTCATAGGCTTCAGCAAAAATTCTTCTCCTTCATTTGGAGTTTTAATCGGCTGGAAGCTGTCTGCTCCATATTTATCCCAGTGTCCGGATGTTACATATAACTCTTTTGATCCGATATGGGGAGACATTACAAATTCATAACCTCCTTTTTTCTGAGCCTCCGAAAGGAAATTTTCCAATTTTCTTCTCAAAGCAGTACCTTTTGGTAACCAAAGTGGTAAACCGGCACCTACTTTTTCAGAGAATGCAAAAATTCCAAGTTCTTTGCCTAATTTTCTGTGATCTCTTCTTTTAGCTTCTTCTAATCTTTCAAGATATTCAGTAAGATCTTTCTGCTTAGGGAAAGAAATACCATAAACTCTTGTCAGCTGAGGATTCTTTTCACTTCCTCTCCAATAAGCTCCTGCTGCATTTAAAATTTTAACAGCCTTTACAATTCCTGTATTTGGAATGTGCCCTCCACGACATAAATCCGTGAAGTTATCATGAGTTACAAAAGTAATTTCCCCATCATTAAGATTAGAGATCAGTTCTACTTTATAAGGATTATCTGCATATGTTTTTAACGCGTCTTCTTTAGAAACCGGATATAATGAGAATGTTGACCCTTTCTTTGCATTTTCAAGGATCTTCTTTTCAATCTTTTCAAAATCTTTTTCAGATAAGCTTTCATCCCCGAAATCTACATCATAGTAGAATCCACTTTCAATTGCCGGACCAATGGTCAACTTAGCATTAGGATAAAACTCAAGGATAGCCTGCGCCAAAAGGTGGGCAGAAGAATGCCAGAAAGCTTTCTTTCCAAGATCATCATTCCAGGTCAAAAGCTGTACCGTAGAATCCGTGGTTATAGGCGTGGTTGTCTCTACTTGTGTACCGTTAACAATTGCGGAAATGGTATTTCTAGCCAATCCCTCGCTTATCGATTTTGCCACATCTAGAGGAGTAACTGCTCCTTCGAATTCTTTGACACTATTGTCTGGAAGTGTAATTTTTATCATTGTTTACTAAGAAATTTTAAGATGCAAAAATACGCATTTTTTGGATAAAATACTATATTAGCGTATATTTTTAGAATGAGAATGAATATTAAAAATTAAAAAGATACTGATCGTTTTATCTCACAGAGTTTAGTATGTAGTTTTTTACAGAAAAATGCATAGGATTTCCGGAACCGGAAACAAAATAGGGGAATCTATCCTTTTGGTGAGACCGTTTTGAGTAGAATATAAAAAACAATGAAGGTGTAGAAGATTGGATTGTGCTGTAATGTTTTGTTCGTCAGCTTGTTGATTGTTTTTTTTTATATAAGGTGATCATCTGGAGAATATAAATATTGACTGTTTTTTCTAATGGACTTAATGATGTTTCTAATAAAAAAATACAGTTCAGACGATCGGAAATAAGAATGGAAATTTGAAAAATTCCACTTAACTATCATTTTGATTTTTCTGTTTCACCTTGAATAAAGTTGAAAAAATATAATTTAATTAGAAAAAAATAAAAACATCTGAAGGTTTTATCCTCAGTTGCAAAGAGTTTTTATAAGAAGTTCTGCCGATTGTATCAAAAAAGAACTTAACCTATTTAAAAATAAAATTTCCAATATTACAATTTAATATGAATACGATAAATGTTGATTTACACTGTGATTTGCTGTACTATCTTTTAGGATCAGGCTCAGCTGTTGATGACAAAGAAATAGGATGCTCACTGCCTTACCTTCAGGAAGGGGATGTAAAGCTTCAGGTAATGGCCATATATGCCGGGACAGGAGCAGACAGTACAATATATGGACTGGAACAGAGTAAATTGTTTTCAAATCTTATAAAAAATGAGAGTTTTTTCCTTTTTAATAATGAAAATTATAAAAAAATAGAATATAAAGATCGGGTAGGAGTCATTGCTTCCATTGAAAATGCATCCGCTTTTTGTGATGAAAATCAAAGTCTGGAAAAGGGTTTTGAAAATCTTGAAGCCATTATCAAAAACACTCAGAAAATTCTTTATATTGGCATTACCCATCACCTCGAAAACCGCTTCGGAGGAGGAAATAGTGCCACAGCAGGATTGAAAGAAGACGGAAAAGTTCTGATTGATTACATCGCTGACAAAAAAATTGCCATTGACCTTGCCCATACAAGTGATCAGTTGGCTTTTGATATATTCAGCTATATTGATCAGAGAAATTATTCAATCCCTATTCTGGCAAGCCACTCGAACTACAGAACAGTGTATAAAAACAACAGGAATCTTCCTGATGAACTGGCTAAAGAAGTCATTAAAAGAAAAGGACTGATTGGGCTTAATTTTATCAAGGATTATGTTGATCTTCAGCATCCGGAAAGGCTTTATGAGCATATTCAATACGGATTAGACCTTGGAGGGGAAGACAGTATTGCGTACGGTGCAGACTATTTCTACTGGAAAGACCATCCCGATACATCCCGTCATCCGTTTTTCTTTCCGGAACATTCCAATGCCTCTGTATATCCGGTAATCAATAAAGAAATTGAAGAAAGATTTTCACCTGAACTAGTAGAAAAGATAAGTCATAAAAATGCTTTGAAATTTATAGAAAGCCTTTATTGAAAATTAAACCGACTAATGTATTTGTTTTCAGATCATTACGGATTGTGTGTAAGCAGCAGAACATTGCTTTAACATCCCCAAATCTTCGATTTACCACCGCTCCGAATGAAGGAATTTCTGATTTCTTTATTTGGAGATTCGGGTAAATCGAAGATTTGTAGTTTAAAAAGGAATAAACAGTTTAATTTTTCCTTTTATATTTCACTTTCTGCTTGATAATTTCAATCACATCTACATTCTGTACCTTAGATTTTATCCACCCGTGTATATCAATATAAAATAAGGATCTTCTGTAATATTCATTTTTGGAAAACTCTTCCAGCTTTTTATCAAAACTTTCAAAAGCCTTTTGCCTTTGATCCCATACCTGATTATTCAGATTCTTAAAAAACTGAATGCTTTCAAAATGAAACTCTTCCGGCTTTTTCATCTTTCTGGCAAATTTTAAAGTAGAAGCAATAAATTCATCATAATCTTCATCATTTCCTGACTCGTATTTTGCCATTAAAATAAGGATTCTCGTATGAAACAGTAAATCTTCCTGTACGTTCCCTTTTGACTCCAGGACTCTCATAGAATATCCAATAGATTTTTCGAACATCTTGCTTCCGAAAAACATGGCGGCCATTTTAAGATAGAGAATCATAAAATGATGTTCATCAATACGTTCTCTAAGTTTTTCCATTTTCAGTTCAATCTCCGGAATCAGCTTTGTTCCTGTGAAAAATTCTCCTTTTACAAAATGAATATTCATTAGGGTATTGTAATAAGTAAGAAAAATAAGAGACTGAAGATTTTCATTCTGAGCAAAACTTTCAGCATGTACAGTTGCATTGAAATTTTCAAAATGCTCTTCCAGAATATCAATATTTCCATACAGAAAAAGAATTTTGAGCAAATAAGTATTTCCTTTAATGTACCAGACAGGGTGGCTGAAGATCATTTCCGGCTTTTTATGAAAAAGATCAACCCATTGATAGGCATATTTCAAGGTGTACTTATAGTCCTGCAGAAGCTGGTTTTTCCAGACATGAGCTTTAAAATACCAAAGCTTTTCAGTGAAATTCAGCCTGTCGAGTTTAATATTTTTGATCTGGGAGTTGAAAACCTCAAGAACTTCTTCACGGTCTGTATCATTTTTTACATATCCGTGCGTAAGCATTTCACTGTATAATTTCAGCGAAAGATTAGATAATTTGGTTGTATAACGGTTTTGCCTGCTTATTTCCTGAGACTCGCGGATAAGTTCTTCGGCGCGTCCATTAATACTTCTTGTAATGAATTGTGACTCAATTACTTTCTCGAGATCGATGATTTCTGAGGCAATGCTTTTTTCATCCAGTTCCAAAGCAGATTGTTTTGTTTTGTCTAATATTTTTAAAGCCTGTTTATAAAGCCCTTTCTGATATAGAATATTGGCGAAATCAAGCTGTTCCCGAAGCTGAATTCTATAATTCTGATGGCTCGGGTTCATACGGAGACTTACCAGAATTTGTTTATAAAGATGTGCTTTCAGATTAGACAGCTGCTGTTTTGTAGATATTTTTTTCTCTACAATAATACTTTCATCATACTCTTTCATCTTATCTACTTCCGAAAATAACAACAGGAATTTGGCATCTACGTTAATTCCGAGACGGTTAACATATAATTTAAACTGTCGTTTTTCTGAAGTAGTCAATGACTTTACCAATACAAACAAAAAATCTTTCTGCAATTCTGCCATTGTAAATTTTTAAATATTAAAATACTGATTAATAAATAGATATATCGAATTCTTCAACTGTTGGATATTGTAATTTTCAGGAAAAGCGAAAACAAAAAAATATTGCAAGCTGTAGTTTTGAACCAAAATTAAGTAAAAAACTTCATTTATGAACTCCGAAAAAATTGAAATTTTTGATACCACACTGAGAGATGGGGAACAGGTTCCGGGATGCAAACTGAATACGGGACAGAAATTGATTATTGCCGAAAGACTTGATGAACTGGGAGTTGATATCATTGAAGCAGGATTTCCTATTTCCAGTCCGGGAGATTTTGAATCTGTTTCGGAAATTTCAAAACTGGTAAGAAATGCAAAGGTTTGCGGGCTGACAAGAGCCCATAAAAAAGATATTGACACCGCAGCTGAAGCTCTGAAATATGCAAAAAAACCAAGAATACATACAGGAATAGGCACTTCTGATTCTCACATCAGATACAAATTCAACTCTACAAGGGAAGATATTTTGGAACGCGCTGCTGAGGCCGTAAGATATGCAAAAAGGTATGTGGAAGATGTAGAATTCTATGCAGAAGATGCCGGAAGAACGGATAATGAGTATCTGGCGCAGGTGTGTGAAGCTGTCATTAAAGCAGGAGCCACGGTATTGAATATTCCTGATACAACAGGATATTGTCTGCCGGAAGAGTATGGACAGAAAATAAAATACCTGAAGGAAAATGTAAAAGGAATTGAAAAAGCAGTGCTGTCCTGCCATTGCCACAATGATTTAGGACTGGCTACCGCCAATTCTATTGCAGGAGCTGCCAACGGAGCCCGCCAGATTGAATGCACGATCAACGGATTGGGTGAAAGAGCAGGAAATACAGCTTTAGAGGAAGTGGTAATGATTTTGAAGCAGCATAAAAATTTAAATCTGTATACTGATGTTAATTCCAGAATGCTTAATGAAATGAGTGTGATGGTTTCTGACCTGATGGGGATGTCTGTACAGCCCAATAAAGCAATTGTAGGTGCTAACGCTTTTGCACACAGTTCAGGAATTCATCAGGATGGTGTCATCAAAAACAGAGAAACTTATGAAATCATCGATCCTGCAGAAGTGGGAGTGAATGCCTCTTCTATCATTCTTACGGCAAGAAGCGGGCGTTCGGCATTAGCTTATAGGTTTAAGAATATCGGTTACGAAGTGACAAAGAACGAGCTCGATTATCTGTATCAGGAGTTTTTAAAAATTGCTGATCTTAAAAAAGAAATCGGAAATGATGACCTGAGTCTTATTATGGACGGTTTTAGTAGAAAAATAGGATAGGGTTGATTTAAAATCAAGATAAAGTAAAAATGAACAACAATAAAAAGACACTTTTTGATAAAGTTTGGGATGCTCACGTTGTAGAAACCATCCCGGATGGACCTCAAATTATTTATATAGACAAACACCTGATCCATGAAGTAACCAGTCCTCAGGCTTTTGCAGAGCTTGAATCCAGAAATCTCGAAATATTCAGGCCTGAGCAGATTGTGGCCACAGCAGATCATAATGTTCCCACTTTGAATCAGGAACAGCCAATCCGTGATGAGTTGTCCAGAAATCAGGTTCAGCAGCTGACTGAAAACTGCACAAAAAATAATATTGAATTGTTTGGACTGGGACATGATTATCAGGGGATTGTTCATATTATTGCTCCTGAGTTGGGCATTACCCAGCCGGGAATGAGTATTGTGTGCGGCGATAGCCATACTTCTACCCATGGAGCTTTTGGGTCTATTGCTTTCGGAATTGGAACCAGTCAGGTTGCTCAGGTATTTGCAAGCCAATGTTTGCTTCTCAACAAGCCAAAATCTATGAGAATTACTGTTAATGGGCAATTGAACGAAAATGTTCAGCCTAAAGATGTGATTCTGTATATCATTTCAAAAATCGGAACTGATGGCGGGACAGGATATTTTTGTGAATATGCCGGAAATGTATTTGAAGAAATGTCAATGGAAGGCAGAATGACTGTGTGCAATATGAGTATCGAAATGGGGGCCAGGGGAGGAATGATTGCTCCGGATGAAACAACTTTCAGATATGTAAAAGGAAGGCAGTTTGCTCCGAAAGGAGAGGAGTGGAATGAGAAAATAGCCTACTGGACTACTTTAAAAACAGATGAAGGAGCTGTCTTTGATGAAGAACTTACGTTTGAAGCATCAGATATTTATCCAATGATCACTTACGGAACGAATCCCGGAATGGGAATTTCTGTTCATGAAACAATTCCCGCTCCACAAAATGAATCTGAAGAAAAGGCATTGAAGTATATGGGATTGAAAGCAGGACAGGCTCTTTCCAGTATCAATGTTAACTATGTTTTTATTGGAAGTTGTACCAACGCCAGAATAGAGGATTTTCGTTCTGCTGCCCAATATATTAAAGGGAAGAGTAAATCTGAAGCGGTAAAAGCCCTTATTGTACCGGGTTCCCAGCAGGTAGTAAAACAGATTTATGAAGAAGGTTTGGATAAAATTTTCAATGAAGCAGGTTTCCAGATCCGCCAGCCGGGATGTTCGGCTTGTCTGGCGATGAATGATGATAAAATTCCGGAAGGTGAGTATTGTGTTTCAACTTCCAACAGAAACTTTGAAGGAAGACAGGGGCAGGGTGCAAGAACAATTCTTGCGAGTCCTTTAACCGCGGCAAAAGCAGCAATAGAAGGTAGAATCTCAGCTTTTGAAAGCTTGAACTAAACAGATTACAGAGCGCATGCAAAAATTAATTGTTATAAAATCGACTGCAGTTCCACTGCCTGCAGAAAATATAGATACGGATCAGATTATTCCGGCAAGATTTTTAAAAAGTATAAACAGAGAAGGTTTTGGTGAAAACCTGTTCAGAGATTGGAGATTTAATATCCATACAGGAGAGGCAAATCCTGATTTTGTACTCAATAATCTCAAATTCAAAGGTGAAATTCTGGTAGCCGGAAATAACTTTGGCTGTGGAAGCAGTCGTGAACATGCAGCCTGGTCTTTGACAGACTACGGTTTTAAAGTTATCGTTTCCAGTTATTTTGCTGATATTTTTAAAGGAAATGCCTTGAATAACGGACTTCTTCCTGTAAAAGTTTCTGAAGAATTTTTAAAAGAAATTCTAGAAGGAATTAATGAAAATCCGGATAATGAAATTGCTGTGGATGTCGAATTACAGTCCATCAGCTTCAAAGATACAACCGAAACCTTTGAGATTGATTCATATAAAAAAATATGCCTTTTAAACGGCTATGACGATATTGATTTTTTAATCAGCAAAAAACAGGCGATCAAAGAATTTGAACTAAAAACACACAAAACAAATGAGCGACAATTATTTTAAAATCGCAGTGCTTCCGGGAGACGGAATTGGTCCGGAGATCATTAAAGAAAGCATTAAAATATTGGATGCAATTACCGAAGTTTTCCAATGCAAGTTTCATTTTGAATACGGGCTGATAGGTGCTGAAGCTATTTTTAAAACGGGAAATCCTTTGCCTGAAGAAACACTGAAAATCTGTAAAGAATCTGATGCGGTTCTCTTTGGAGCAATTGGTGATCCTGCTTTTGATAATAATCCGGAAGCAAAAGTAAGACCCGAACAGGGATTGTTGAAGCTTAGAAAAGAATTGGGATTGTTTGCCAATATCCGTCCCTTGAAAACGTATGACTCTCTGATAGAAAAAAGCCCGCTCAAAAGAGAAATTATTGAAGGCGCTGATATTCAGATTTTCAGAGAGCTGGTAAGCGGTATTTATTTTGGAGAAAAATTTACCGATCCGGAAGGTGAATATGCGTATGACATATGCAGCTACAGCAGAGAAGACATTATTCCCATTGTTCATATGGCTTTTAAGGAAGCTCAGAAGAGAAGAAGAAAACTGACTCTTATTGATAAGGCTAATGTGCTTGATACTTCAAGGTTATGGCGAAAGATCTGCCAGGAAATTGCACCGGAATATCCTGAAGTACAGCTTGATTATATGTTTGTAGATAATGCAGCCATGCAGCTGATCCTGAATCCTAAGCAGTTTGATGTTATTGTGACTGAAAATATGTTTGGGGATATTATTTCTGATGAAGCAAGCGTTATCGGGGGGTCAATCGGATTGCTGCCTTCTGCATCTGTAGGAAATGAGAATGCTTTATTTGAGCCTATTCACGGATCGTATCCGCAGGCAAAGGGAAAGGGAATTGCCAATCCTATAGCGTCCATTTTGAGTGTTGCTATGATGCTTGATCATCTTAATTTACAGCCTGCGGCAAGTAAATTAAGACAATCCGTAGAACATGCTATTGAGAATACATATGTGACCATTGACCTTAATACGAAGCAATATTACAGCACCAGTGAAGTGGGAAGCTTTATTGCGGATCACATTAAATATTCAGAAAAGTCTTATTACAATTTTGAAAATGTGAAAATAGGCAAATCAACCATCGTATAGATGTAAAAAAAGTCCACTTAATTAGATAGTTAGAAGAAAATTGCCACCTCGTAAGAGATGGCAATTTTCGATTTTTTATGGTTCAATACACCGGAGATTATTTTTCCTTTGTATTGTCTGTTTTCCCTGATTTATTTTTGGAAGCTTTTTGAATGTCTTCTTTATCAATATCAGGTGGATTGGTCTTTTTAGATGAAGCAGGAATATTCTGGAAATCCTGATTCTGTTCTTTGTTTTCTGCCGTATTTGCAGACTCTTTCTTTTTGCTGTTTTCGTTTGAGCCCATAACTTTGAATTTTTAATGTCAAGAATATTGATAGTATCATTCAAAGTGTTTGCCAAAATGGGAAAAGTAAGCAATTATCCTCCTCGTGTTCCAGATTTAGCTGTTGAAGATTTTGGAAGTTCTTCTTTGTCAGACCCGGACTTCTGTTGAGAATCGTTTTCAGGATTCTGATTTTGCTGAATTTCTCCAGACTTATTCCCTGTATTTTCTTTAGGATTCATAGGTTTAGGTTTTTAAGTTGAAATCACTGTTCTCTTTCTTAATCAGCCACTGACCCATTAGCCACCGTTCTTTCCTGATTTATTTGTGGAAGATTTTTTAATATCTTCTTTTTCCACTTTTTTCGGTGCCGGGCTGGTTTCCGAATCTTGGTTCTGCAACGCTTCTTCCGTAGCTTTTTTGTTTTCTTTAGGATCCATGGTATGTTATTTAACTTAGAGTCCTAATATACCAATTTTCCCGGTCTTATCCTCTATCGAGTAATTTAAAGCCTTAGCTAAAACGAAAACATTGTTAAGGTTTTCCATTAACTGTTTACGGCCTTCGCTTCTCAGCTGATTCTGATCAATGGATTTAATTGCAGATTCCTTCGCTTTTTCCGTTACATTTTTAATATCCTTTTCTGAAATTCTATTAAAAAAAGAATCGTCCAGAGACTGAATCTCAACACTTGGGGTGATTCTGATATCTGCATCGGGAAGTTCAGTGATCACCAGTTTTTTGTTGATGGAATCCACTTCAATCTTCATTTTATTCAGATCATAAGATACCTGAGCATTGGTTTTGGTATAGGTAATAATACTGTTACTGGAGACCTCATTTCCAAACACTTCATAGCCCATTTTGGTCTTTTGCATGCTGGATGTATTTTGCTCCATCACCACCATTTTATTCATCCTGGAGATCTGGTTGGTCAGGATATAATAATCTGAATGCTCAGTTTTTCCACCAAGATTCAGGCATGACTTCAGACCGAAAAACAGAAGTATCATAACTCCTGCACCTGCGGCAAACGATAGAATTATTTTATTATTTCTCAAATCTATTTAAAAATTTCTTTGATGACGGATGAATCATTTTTTTTAAGAATTTCTGCTAAATCCCTTTCAATATAGCCTGTAGTAGGCATTTCTACAATTCTTCCAACCTCTTTTCCATATCTTTTCAATATGATGGTCGGAACTTTTTGTATATTATAAAGACTCTCATCTCCGGTAGGAGATTCCTTTTTACGATTTACGGCAATAATGGTTAATTTGCTGTCCGGATAGCTTACCGCTTCCAGAATCTTCATCAACCTTGGAATATCTCTGTGGCTGTCTTCACACCATGAGCCCATAAAAACAATGACATCGTAAGAGCCCAGTTTTTCTCTTTTAAGCTCTTTGATAGCTTTCTCGTCCAGAGCATATTCATCGTGTTCCTTTACATACCAGTCAGCATAAGGTGCTTTTAGGAATTGCTCTTTCAGCTGATGTCCCAAAAGCATTTTACCGTCTTTCTCAGTGTCTACCTCACGATTAACGACTACTTTCTGGGCGCTGAACTGCTGAACAGCCAAAAATAAGCTTGAAAAGGCAACAAGATTTGTAATAAATTTTTTCATATTTTATTTCTCAATAATCGATTTTAAATCAGCAGGAGAATAGTATTTGTTTTTTAATACTTTATGATCAGCCTGTCTGTATACATTAAATTTTTCACCAGACTTTTCATAAAAAGATTCTACTTCTTTTTCCTTGTAGAATTCAACTGTTTCCTTTGCCTGTTCTTCATTATCACAGGCTTTCGACATATTGGAACGCTGAACCTCATTGAATAACTCTACAAATTTACTGCCAAGTCCGAATTCAAGTACTGCACCACTCAAAACATACTGCAAATCACAAAGTGCATCAGCAATTTCTACAATATCATTATCTGCAATAGCTTGCTTCAGCTCATTTAATTCTTCCTGTAGAAGTTCTACTCTAAGGCTGCATCTTTCCGGAGAAGGAATTTGTGGGGTATCTAAAATAGGGGCTTTGAAAGTAGTATGGAATTCTGCTACTTGGTTCAGACTATCAATTTTATCCATGAAATTTTTTATTTACTACAAAGATAGAAAACGATTTGTAAATTGTGAAATGTACAGGATAAAATGTATTGACAAAGGGAGCTTGCGTCCGGTAGGGGAATTTAATCGATTGAATTAAAATCAATAGGAATTCTGTACCATGATTTTACAGGTTCTCCTTTTCTTTTTGCGGGAGTCCATTTTCCTTTTATCTTTTTCATGGCAAACTTTACACCTTCAAGAAAAGTTTCGTAATTCTCCACTTTAGGCTCAATATCTATATCGGTGATAGTTCCATCTATATCTACCGCAAAAGAAACAAGAAATCTTCCTTTTGGTTGATAGGAATCCGTATCCAGATAATCTTGTAAGCTCTTTTTCATTTCTTTTCTGAAGGCTCCCATTCCGCCAGGGAGAGGCGCAGACTGGTAGGCTTTATTGATATCATAGTCGGATTTGTAATTTTCAAAAAAGTCTTTTGGTACAAATGGAAAATTGAAATAAGCGGCAATTTTTTTTCCTTTCACTTCTGCAGGCTGCCACTTTTTTAAATTTCCAAGGGATTTTACAGCAAGATCAAAAGCACATTTGTTTTTTGCTATAATATCTTCATCACCCTACTTTTTTATTAAAGCCGGTTTTCCGTCCTCGTCAATCTTTAAATTGATAAAGTATATTTCAGTTTTTTCACATGGCTTTGAACCGCTTTTCAGAAAGTAATCCTGTATTTCTGAAAACATTTGTGCAGATCCTCCACTATAAGGAATGTTATTAAAATAAAAAGTCCACAATCTGGAAATTGTGAACTTTTAAAATTGTAAAACTTAGAGAAGTTAGGAACTTTTATTCTGTATAAATTATTCCAATTCCTGGTATTTCCAGACTCCTGAGATATTCAATACGGTTAATCCGGGTTGTTTTTCTCCGTAGCTGAACACACAGATGTATTTTGAATCGCAGGAAACACAATGGGTTCCAAAATATAAAGTTGGCAATTCATTAACGGTTAGTTCTCCGAAATGCTGCATTCTGCCGGATGTTTCAGTAACCATTCCGTTTTTTAATAGTTCATTTTTAGAGAGCACTTTATCTTCAGTGTAAATTTGAAGAATCGGGAATCCGGATGCATAAGGGGTTATTTCTATTCTATTTTCAGAACCGCAGTCACAGCAGGTGAATAGGGTTGCTGCAGAAGGAATGATCTCATCATTGCTGAAATGATTTTTGATAATAAGAGCTCTTTTGCTAATGCTTATCTTTTTTGATATTGAATACATCTGAGTTTGTTTATGGCTGAATTACCGTGCCTACTAAGTTAGGATATTTTCCGCTTGGACTTTTCTTGATGGTCACTTTTATATAACCTTCTTCTGCAAGCTTATTCCATGTTTTTTGAAAACCTGTATTAATGTCAATCGGGATTTTCCACATCGTTTGTTTTCCTTTTCCAGCCTGATTAAACCAAGGAATGATGTCTGCAGTCTGAGTTTTAAACTGCATTGCATTATTCAATACATCAATCTCATAATAGAAATCATATTTATCTTCAGTTTGATTTAAAGCTCTCTGTGTGAATGTATAAACATATCCATTGATGATAGGACTTGTAAAGCTTCCTCCCAGTGTAGGAGTGCCGGTTCCGTTATAACTGCCCACAGCTCCGCTGTATCTGTCGAATTTTTGTCCTGCCTGTAAAGCAACATCATCAACGATATTATAGCCGCCATTAGCCGGTGGCCATCCGCCATTCAAGTTATTAGCTTTGAAAAGGGTTTCAAGATCGCTCCATTTGCCTTGCTTATAGAGGTCGTATATCTGGCTTCTGAGCGTGGCATTCACGCTGTTGTTGGGGTCGTAGGTTACAGCAAGTTCATCAGCGCTTTTGTAGAATACCGTTGTAACGTCACCTGGTGGATTACTGATTTCCTCTTCTCTGTCTGAGCTACAGGCTATGGAAAAAGAAGCGATCGTTAAAATAAAGAAGTACTTAAATAAATGTTTCATATAAAAAAATTTAAAATTATTTGAAAATGAATGAGGTATTATAAAGGTATATGCTGTGAATACTCCTCTTTGAAACATTATCTTCTTTTTGGAGACCTTGTCAGGGTTATTTTTACAAAATTGGATTGATAGAGATGTTGATTACAAGTCTTACCCATAGGTTTTGTGATACTACGAAAGAAAGAAAATTAAGAGAAGCAAACAGAATATTCAACCGTAAAAAAACGATTTCGGTGCTCTTAATACCAGCTGGGTAAACGGTACAACAGAAAGGGTTCTATTGAGTGATAAAAGTAAATTAAAAATATTAAATATTAGTATTTTTATTTAAAATAAAAATTTATTAGTGAGAATTATTAGTAATAAATGGAATATGAATATGAAATTATAATAAAGTACGTGAGTGGTCTAAAGAGAAAAATATCTTCATAATTTACCAATTAGTTTTTATCAGATCAGTGCATCGAAATTGATAGGCTTTAAAAAAAAATAATAGTAAGATGCTGAAAATTATGCATAAAACAAAAAAAAACGAGGCTGTCTCACTTTGGAGACAGCCTCGTTCACATCGTTTGAATTTTAAAGGTATTAGTCCTTAATGAATCTCTTCGTTGTTTCTCCAACCTGTAGCATATAAGCGCCTTTGATAAGACTGCCTACATTTACAGATCCTCTCTGAAGTTTTCCTGAATCGATTAGTTTTCCACCCATATCGAAGATTTTATAATCTTCAGAAGTTGTATTTGAAATATACAGTACATCTCTTACAGGATTAGGATACAATTTAATGTCAGTGATCAGATCTTTTGTGTTGATCAGATCTCCTTTTCCAGAAGAAACGATATTAACGGTATAATCTTCAACCTGACCATATGTATAAGCTTCACATGATGAAGTAGGAATGGTGCTGTATTTCATCATTACTCTCATTCTTGTAGAACCTAAAACAGCTGTTGACGGAATTGTAACAGATCCTGTAACAGGAGTTGTGGTAGAGCCAGCTTTAGACCATACCAGTTCACCGCTGTCTGCAAAGCTTCCGTTTCCGTTATAATCAATATAAACTGCATAAGCCTCACTGTAAACAGTAGAAGTCCATGACGGAGTTATAGAAATTGTATATACACTTCCTGTAGTAACATTGGTAGATACTGAAGTGAAGTTTTCATAACCTGCAGTTCCTGTTGATGTATTGTTGATTGTTCCGAATTTTACATTTCCGATTCTTTCATCAGCTGTATTGGATGCAGAAGCAGTACAATACGTTACCGTTCCTCCTCCTGAAAGAGTCGTTACGCTTACGGTATTGCTTGAAACTGAAGTATTTCCTGCGGCATCTTTAGCTTTAACAGAGAAAGAATAATTGGTTGATGAAGTTAAGCCTGTTACCGTGTAAGTAGTAGAAGCTGTAGAGCCAATTAGTGAAGCTCCCTGATAAACGTCATAACCTGTAACGCCTACGTTGTCAGTAGCGCCTGACCAGGAAAGATTTGTGCTGGTAGCGGTGGTTCCTGAGGCTGCAAGGGTAGGAGCTGTAGGAGCAACTGTATCAGAAGAGCCTGAGCCTGCATTTACGGAAATGTTAGCGTTGTTTACATCAAAGAAGATGTGATTGGACCCTTTTACCATGATTCTTCCTGTAGTGGTAGTAGCATTAGGAATCGTTACGGCTTGCGAGCCGTCATTTGGGGTTCCCGCCAGCAGGGTGGTCCATGTATTTCCGCTGTCTGTTGACCAAAGGATGTCTACATTGGCAGCATTTACACCATTTGCAGTCGTTCCGGCTACATCCCAGGTGATGTTCTGTGAACTGCCTCCGGTGTAAGTAGTTGTAGAGTTTTGAGAAGTTACTGTAAATGGTCCTGCTGTTGCATTCACTGTGATCACAGCATCGTCAGAATTATTTCCGGAACCTCCGGCTCTGTTGTCACGAACTGTAAATCTGAAATTTAATGTTCTTGCTACTGAAGATAGAGCTTCAACAGTGATTTCCGAACCTGCTGTAGTAGTTGCTCCTGTTAATATAGAAGCCATTCTTGGGAAATATCTTACAGGTTGGGTGGTAGGTGCCCATGATCTGAAATTAGGTCCTGAAGCTTTTGTCGCACTGGCTGCTGAGCTGGCACCTGTTTGGGAAGAAGAAGCATTGTCCATCTGCTCCCAGATATACGTTAGAGAATCTCCGTCTGCATCAGTTCCGGATCCGGTAAGTACAAATGGGGTTCCTTTTGGGATCGTATAATCCAGGCCTGCATTAGAGGTTGGAATTGAATTCCCTGTACTTGTATTTACAGAACAGGTTTTTGCTTTAATGTTATTGGTGATTTGCTGAATGCTTATAGCATGGAAAAATGCATCAGAATGTGGCTGGACGTCCTGGCTGGTAATTCCGGCATATCCCATGATTGTTGATCCGGATCCAGGTTCCATATTAGCACCGGTTCCTTCATTATTCATGGAGAATGTATGGTTTCCACCGAACTGATGACCCATTTCATGGGCTACATAATCGATATCAAAATTGTCACCTGCAGGAATTGCATCTGCCGGAGAAGTGTATCCGCTTCCTTTTGAACCGTTGGTACAAATACATCCAATACATCCGGCATTTCCTCCGCCTCCGGTTGCTCCGAACAGGTGGCCGATGTCATAATTAGCTTCACCAATTACAGAAGTAAGGGTACTCTGTAACTGAGAATTCCAGCTGCTCATTCCTGAGGCTGCTGCATAAGGGTCTGTAGATGCATTGGTATAGATAACGGCGTCATTATTGGCAATAAGGACCATTCTTGCGGCGAAATCTTTTTCAAAAACACCATTCACACGGGTCATTGTGTTGTTCATAGCGGCTAATGCCTGGGCTTTTGTCCCTCCGAAATACGTGGTGTACTCTCCTGTACAGGATAAAGCCAGTCTGAATGTTCTTAACTTGGCATCGTCAGCATTCGGTCTTGCTGCAAGAGCTGAGTTTGAAACTCCTTTTTTTGCGGCATCTACTACAGTACACTCGAATTTGTTAAGATCATCCTTTTTGTCGGACTTTCTGTATACAACGTAAGTAGAAAGGTCTTTGGAATAAGGTTCAATGAATACTGCAGATTTATCTCCGTAGATTTCCATGGAAGATAATCCAAGGGGGGAAATGCTGAAGTATACTGTAGAATTAGGGTCTTCAAGGCCCTGGCCTACATAAGATTTGATATCCGGATATTTTGCCGCCAATTCCGGGGCGAAGTTAGAATTTTCCCTTACTTTGAAATTTTCCATTCTGCCTTCAGAATTAGGGAAAGAAATGATGATTTCTGATTTTTCGCCGGCTGCCAGTCGTTTTGGAGCTCTTGCCAGAACATTCTTTAATCCGTCGATATTCAAGCTGTATACCTTGGGATTAGTAATGCCTGCTTTGTTTTCAAAGATCTCTGATGGTGTTTTTCTGGAGCCTTCAGACCAAAGACGATCAGTCTGAGCGAAAGAAATACCACTAATAAGCAGCATTCCGATCAGGGTTAGTTGTTTTTTCATATTAAATATTAATTTTGATTGTGGAATATCAAAGCTAATAAAAAATATGTTACAGAAAATAAAAATATTTAAGAAAAATTCTGATTATATATCTAATGTATTATGTGATACATTGAATATAATTGAAATGAGCTTTAAATAGACGAAAACAGAAATTTTTCAAAGAGAAAAAAGTATAATTTTTGATCCTGTTAAAAATTACGAGTAAATAAAATGAGGGAAAATTTGAAATAGATAAGTTGCTAAAAAAAGCTGCCTCAGAGGTGAGGCAGCTTCGTTTTATATGTTAATAAGATAACGTTCAGTGAGATCTTATCATCTGTGATCAATGATCAATTATTTTGTAATATCTCTTCCGATTACAAGTCTTTGGATTTCTGAAGTACCTTCACCAATGGTACAAAGCTTAGAATCTCTATAGAATTTTTCAGCAGGGAAATCTTTTGTATATCCATAACCTCCGAAGATCTGAACAGCATTATTTGAAATTCTTACACAAGCTTCAGAAGCATATAGTTTTGCCATAGCTCCTTCTTTTGTCATTTTCTGTTTAGCATTTTTTAGCGTGGCAGCTCTTTGGATAAGAAGCTCAGAAGCATCAATTTCTGTTGCCATATCTGCAAGCATAAAGTTGATTGCCTGGAACTCAGAGATTGATTTTCCAAACTGATGTCTTTCTTTAGCATATTTCAAAGCTGCTTTATAAGCTCCTCTTGCAGTTCCTAAACTTAAAGCTGCAATAGAAATTCTTCCGCCATCCAAAATTTTCATAGCTTGTTTGAATCCTTCTCCAACTTCTCCAAGACGGTGAGAATCCGGTACACGTACATTGTCAAAGATCAATTCTGCAGTTTCAGAAGCACGCATTCCTAGTTTATTTTCTTTTTTTCCGGAAGAGAACCCAGGCATTCCTTTTTCTAAAACGAAAGCTGTAGAGTTGTTTTTAGCTCCCTTTTCTCCCGTTCTTGTCATTACCACGGCAATATCTCCGGAAATAGCATGAGTGATGAAATTCTTTGCTCCGTTGATGATCCACTCATCACCATCTTTAACGGCAGTAGTGGACATTCCCCCAGAGTCAGATCCTGTATTGTGTTCTGTCAATCCCCACGCTCCGATTACTTTACCGGAAGCCAGCTGAGGAAGCCATTTGTTTCTTTGTTCTTCATTTCCAAATTCATAGATATGATTGGTGCAAAGTGAGTTGTGTGCTGCTAAAGAAAGACCAATTGATGGGTCTACCTGAGAGATTTCGTCCAGAATAGTAACATACTCATGATAGCCCAGACCAGAACCTCCGTATTGTTCAGGAACTACAACCCCCATAAAGCCCATTTCTCCTAACTGGTGAAATAAGTCTTTTGGAAATGTCTGGCTTTCATCCCATTCCATAATATTCGGTCGGATATTCTTCTCTGCAAATTCTCTAGCTGTCTCCGCTATCATTTTGATGTTGTCAATAGTCTCTGTATTCATATAGATAATAGTTAGTTCCCAAAGATAACCAAATTGACGGAATGCTAAAAAAATTATTTCACTCCTAATATTTTAGGGTTCAATGTTTTAATTTCCAATTTTTTATATTTTAAAAATTAATGTTTTGTTAATAAAATATTAAGGTTTCTACCTGTTTTATTTTACTATTTTAGTCCCCCAATTTTAAGGCATGAAAAAAATTCTACTTCCTATTATTTTTATTTCCTCTTATATTTCTGCGCAGGCTCCTGCCGGATATTATAACGGAACTATAGGATTGACAGGCTACGCGCTGAAATCAAAAGTTCACGACATTATTTCAGAGAAAGTGATCAACTGGCATTATGACGACCTTCAGGGGTTTTATGGTCAGACAGATCTAGATAAATATTATGATCATAATGCTTCGAATACTGAGTATTTACTGGATATTTATTCGGAAATACCTACCGGACCAGATGCTTATGAATATAAGGTTAATCAGTTGGTTGGCGGTGTCGCTTCTGAAGGGTTAGGATATAACAGAGAACACATGATGCCGCAAAGTACATTCAGTACAAGCTCATCTATCAGTGATTATCCTATGTATTCGGATCTGAACTTCATTATCCCTGCTGATGCCTATATCAATCAGAGAAGAAACAATTACCCTTATGGAATGGGAGGGAATACCAACTTTTATAATTTTACCAATGGCTCCAGAATTGCTAATGCAGCTATTCCCAATTATCCGTATACGGGAAGGGTTTACGAACCTATTAATGAGTTTAAAGGAGATATTGCAAGAACATTACTGTATTTTGCGGTAAGATATGAGGGTAAATTAGGCTCTTTTAATACAGCTTACAGCACGTCAGCTAATATAACACCCGCTACTGATCAATGTCCGCTTGACGGAACAGAAGAAAGAGCCGTTGATCTTCCTTATATAGCAATGCTGAAGCAGTGGAACGCTCTGGATCCTGTTTCACAAAGAGAAATTGACAGGAATAATGCTATATATAGTATACAGAAAAACAGGAATCCATTTATTGACCACCCGGAATGGATTGATATGATTTGGTCTGAAACTCCGGATGCAGTAGCACCGGCAGCACCAGGTTCACTTACTTCGTCTCAGCAGAATGCTTATTTTGTTAACCTGAACTGGGTTCCTTCGCCGGATACAGACATTTTAGGGTACAGGGTTTATATGAATGGTTCTGCAACACCTGTAGCAATTACGAAAGGATCTTCAATAAGTATAGACCACCTGAGCCCGTCCACAACCTACACTTTTACCGTGAAGGCTTTTGACAAAGGTTACCTGGAGTCTCCATTCAGTAATACGGTTACGGCTACTACTTTAGATTCAGATTATTATGCTAAAGATCTTATTATTACAAAATATATATCGGGAACCAATACTCCTGCGATCAAAAATAATGCGTTAGAAATCGTTAATAAAACCGGACATGAGGTTAATTTGAATAATTACAGAATTAATGTTCAGATGAAAAATAACAGTACCGGAGCTATCTACAATGCTAATACGTATGAACTGGAAGGGAAAGTAGGAAACAATGAAACCTTTGTTATTTTGAATCCAAGAGCAACTTTATCGTGCTATACCAATGATCAGGCAAGATTTGTGACTGCCTCTGATGCTTTGATGTTCTCAGGAGAAAATTATGTAGAGCTTGCTTATAATAAAACGGTTACAGTGGACGCTATTGGAGTGAAGTATACGAATAATACAAATGGAAATGTATCTTTATACAGGAAAAGCTCAGTCAGTCAGCCATCCAGCACTTTTACCAGCGGTCAGTGGGATTCTTATCCATCTAATTACTGCCAGAATTTAGGAGAAACTTTATCTACGGCAGAACTTATTACTTCTAATAATGAGTTTAGGATATATCCGAACCCTGTTTATGATAACCTTTTTGTGAGCGGAGAGACTCAGAAAGTGAAAACCGCACAGGTTATAGATCTTTCTGGAAAGGTAATTTATACGGAGAAAGATCCGTTCAGAAATAAGAAAAATATTTCTGTACAGGGGCTTTCAGTAGGCCTGTATATCTTAAAGCTTGATGATAAGGTATATCAGTTTATAAAGAAATAGAAGACAGACCTTCGAATCCGGAGATAATGAAATGAATGTACAGACCTCACAGGTTTTTAAAATCTGTGAGGTTTTTTTATAGGAAATCAGATTGTTCATAGCCCTGATAGGAGCGGTTACCCCACAGCAAGAGAAGGGATAAAGGGGTGGCGCGAGGAGTATGAGCGGATAGCAGGAATGGCTTCTTGTATAAAAAATGATAAAAATTGAAACATAAGTGGCTGTAATATTCATGGTTTTTATCTGATCTTTATCTTTTTGTAAATTTTCAATTTTATCTAAACCCTTAAAAACCTTCTGTTTATCATATAATTGATATAAGCATATTCACTAATAATCAATATCTATAAGTGTTTCTGCTTATATTTTTTATTTATAAGTAATTATGCTTATATTTGCAGGATGATAGCGGTCATTACTGGTGATATTATAAATTCACAGCATGCAGACACGGAAGTTTGGATTACCAGACTTAAAAATCTTCTCGACACCTGGGGAAGCGCTCCCGGCACATGGGAAATCTACAGGGGAGACGAGTTCCAGTTCAAATGCAGTATAGACTCTGTCTTCTGGCATTTTCTAGCCATAAAATCTCTTATTAAAAGTCAGGAAAACCTTGATGTAAGGATTGCCATAGGAATTGGGGAAGAAAGTTTTTCTTCAGATAAGATCACTGAATCTAATGGTACAGCCTATGTACACTCAGGAAGATTGCTGAACGATATTAAAAACGACGGCCATACGGTTGCCATCAAAACTTCCAGCGACGCTGTAGACAGGGATCTTAACATCCTGCTGAAATGGTCGTCTAAAGATTTTGACAACTGGACTATGGCTACGGCAGAGATTATTCATGAAATGATCATGAATCAGGATATTACTCAGGAAGATCTTGCCAAGAGATTTGCTATTTCACAGTCTTCTATCAGCCAGAGACTGAAACGAGCCAACTATGAGCTCATCGTGGAAACCAATCAGTATTTCAGAAAGAAAATCTCAGAACTATAGGCATGATTTTTATCAAACTCATATTGGCACATCTACTCGGAGATTTTATACTTCAGCCAAATTCATGGGTTGCTGATAAGGAAAACTATAAACTGAAAAGCAGGTTTCTATATTTTCATATTCTGATTCACACGGGTTTAAGTTTTATTTTTCTTTGGGATATACAACTATGGTGGGTTGCCGTTTTGGTAGGGATTACCCATTTCATTATAGATGCTGCAAAGCTGAGTTTTCAAAATGTAAAAACAAAAAAAAGCTGGTTTTTTATTGATCAGTTTTTACATATTATGGTGATTGCAGGGGTTTCCTTTTATTTCGGAGAATTTACATGCAGCTTTTTACATAACCAGGAGTTTTTAAAAATACTGATGGCTGCTTTGTTTCTGACAACGCCTGCTTCTGTCTTTATTAAAATACTACTGTCATCATGGACTCCCGTTCCTGATGCTCAAAATACTATTCAAACCGAATCTTTAACAAGTGCCGGAAAATATATTGGAATTTTAGAACGCCTGCTGGTTTTTACATTTATCATGGTGAATCACTGGGAAGGCGTAGGTTTCATGGTGGCTGCCAAATCTGTTTTCAGATTCAGTGACCTTGTACAGGCAAAACAGAGGAAACTTACAGAATATGTGCTCGTGGGTACTCTGCTGAGTTTTGGACTGGCTGTCTTAACAGGAATAATTATTAAATAAATCAATAAATCTAACTACAATTTAGAAAGTAAAATTATGAGTCAAAAGAAAGAAATGTTGTACGAGGGTAAAGCGAAACAGGTATTTGCTACCGATAATCCTGATGAAGTAGTAGTACGTTTCAAAGACGATGCTACAGCATTTAATGCTCAAAAGAAAGGTCAGGTTGATCTTAAAGGAGAGATGAATAACGCTATTACAACTCTTATCTTTGAATATTTAAATGAAAAGGGAATCAAAACTCACTTTATCAAGCAATTGGATGAAAGGGAGCAGTTGGTAAAAAAAGTTTCTATCATTCCTCTTGAAATGGTGGTAAGAAACTATTCTGCAGGAAGTATGGCGCAAAGATTAGGAGTGGAAGAAGGAATTAAATCTCCGGTAACAATTTTTGATATCTGCTACAAAAAAGATGAGTTGGGAGATCCGCTTATCAATGATCACCACGCTGTTTTCTTAGGTGCTGCCACTTATGAGGAGCTTGATGAAATGTATGAACTGACTTCAGATATCAATGAAATCCTTATCGACCTGTTTGATAAAATCAATATTATTCTGGTAGATTTCAAAATCGAATTAGGAAAAACTTCAGATGGTGAAATCATCTTAGCTGATGAAATTTCTCCTGATACATGCAGACTTTGGGATAAAGATACCATGAAGAAATTAGATAAAGACAGATTCAGAAGAGACTTGGGAGAAGTTACTGAAGCTTATGTTGAAATCTACAACCGTCTTAAAAACCTATTGGGTAAATAAGACTTCAGATGCCATGCATCACCTGTCAGATATTGACGGTAAAAAACAATTTGTTCGTTAAAAGACAAAGTTAAATTTGAAGCTAGTTTTTAGTCTGAAATCTGAAATCTAACTTCTAAGATCTACAATTAGAAAAAATAGAAATGAAAAGTTTAGACATTCATAAAAGTGAATATTTAAAACAGTTTGAAGATCAGATTTACGGAAGGAATCTTTTCAGAACTCAGGAAGAGGAAAGATTAGATGCTCCCAACGAAGAATGTGGGATTTTCGGATTGTATTCGGACAATGATCTGGATACATTCTCTCTTTCGCAGTTCGGACTTTTTGCTTTGCAGCACAGAGGTCAGGAAGCTTGTGGTATTTCCGTCTTAAAAGATGGAAGAATCACCAATATGAAAGATGAAGGACTGGTTTTAGATGTTTATAAAGACATTCAGGAACCTGAAACTTTTATGGGAAATTCTGCAATCGGGCATACCCGTTATACCACTGCAGGAGATAAAAAGAAATATAATTTCCAGCCATTTTTCGCCAAAAACGAATATGATCAGATTATACTTTCTATAGCACACAATGGTAACCTTACCAATGCGAAAGAATTAAAAACTGAATTGGAAGCTGAGGGCGTAGTTTTCAGAGCAACATCTGATTCAGAGGTTATTTTAAGATTAATTCAAAAGAATCTTGACTTAGGACTTCGTGGTGCTATTAAAGCAACCATGGAGAAAATAAAAGGGGCTTATTCTGTAGTGGGAATGACAAGAAACAAGTTTTTTGCATTCAGAGACTTCAACGGAATCCGTCCTTTGGTTTTAGGAGCTATTGATGAGAGATCTTATGTAGTAGCATCTGAGTCTGTAGCATTAGATGCTGTAGGCGCTCAGTATGTACGTGATATCCTTCCTGGTGAGATCATTTACACCAGTGAAAATGAACCAGGGAAACTTCATTCTTATATGATGGATGAGGCAAAAGGAAAACAAAGAATCTGCTCTTTCGAATACATCTATTTTGCAAGACCCGACTCTACCTTAGAAAACATTAATGTTTATGAGATCAGAGAAAAATCCGGAGAGAAAATCTGGGAACAGTCTCCTGTAGAAGCAGATCTTGTAATCGGAGTTCCGGATTCCGGGGTTCCGGCTGCTATTGGTTTCTCGAAAGCTTCAGGAATACCTTTCCGTCCTGTTTTGATCAAAAACAGATATATTGGAAGAAGTTTTATCGTTCCTACTCAGGAAATGAGAGAAAGAGTAGTTAATCTGAAACTGAACCCTATTATTTCTGAAATGAAAGACAAGAGAGTTGTAATCATTGATGACTCTATTGTTCGTGGGACAACGTCTAAAAGACTGGTTAAGATTCTAAAAGATGCAGGAGTAAAGGAAATTCATTTCAGAAGTGTTTCTCCGCCAATTATTGCTCCATGTTACCTGGGAATTGATACTCCGTCAAAAGATGATTTGATTTCTGCAAATATGTCTACAGAAGAGCTTAAAAATTATTTAGGAGTAGATTCCTTAGAGTTTTTAAGTATAGACAATTTGAAAACTATTTTAGGATCTTCCAATCACTGTTTCGGATGCTTCACTGAAGAATATCCTGTAGGAAAAGGAGAGGAAATAGAATTATTCAGTTAATATATTTTTTTTGAATATAAAGAAAGTAGAGTCAGGCTTAGGTCTGACTCTTTTTCTTTTATAAATGTAGCAAAAGCTTAATATTCCTGTATTACATAGTACACAACTAAGTTTTAATTTTATCAGATTAAAATTTCAAGATATGAAAAGCATTTTTTTTACAGGGATATTTCTTGTATTTTCTCAATTTTATTCTTCTCAGACTTTTGATAAACAAGCCCATCGTGGAGGAAAATCTTTATATCCGGAGAATACAGTCCCGGCAATGAAGAATGCTTTAAAGATGAATATTACGACACTGGAAATGGATTTGGCGATCACTAAAGATAAAAAAGTAATTCTTTCCCATGATGCTTTCCTTTCTCCTGAGCTGGTAACAAAGCCGGACGGAACCTATATTCCGAAAGATTCCGGTTTCTATTATAAAATTTATGATATGCCTTATGCCAAGATTCAGACATTCGATGTAGGCTTAAAGAAACTCAATAATTATCCTGATCAAAAGAAAATGAAGGCTCGGAAGCCTCTTTTTTCAGAAGTGATAGATGCTTGTGAAGCATATTCACGTGAGCTTAAAAGACCTTTGCCTTTTTATAATATAGAAACCAAAACGCGCCCTTTCTCTGATCATATCTTTCATCCAGAGCCAAAGGAATTCGTAGATCTGATGATGAAGATTATTGTTGAAAAAGGAATCAAGGAGCGGGTGATTATTCAATCTTTTGATCCCAGAACACTGGAGATTATTCATAAAGAATATCCCAAAATAATGACTGCACTGCTGGTAGAAAAGGTAGATGATAAAAAAAGGGCTCAGCAGCAGGCTTATTTTAAAAATATCTCCTCAGAGAAGTTTAAGATGTATCCTGATCATATGAATGGAGTAGCAGAGGACATGAAATTCCTGAGTTTTACTCCAACAATCTACAGTCCTGATCATAATATTGTTACTGCCCAGCTTGTAAAGGAATGCCACGCATTGGGAATGAAAGTGATTCCCTGGACTGTAAATACTAAAGAAAGGTTAAAGGAACTAAAAGATATGGGAATAGACGGAGTAATCAGTGATGATCCACGGATATTTGAATAGTCTATCTATTACTTTCCTTTTAATGAAAGCATGTAAATAGCCGGAAGAAATTCTTCCGGCTATTTTATCAATGCAGAAATCTGCATTTGGGGTTAAAAAATTGGTTTTATTTATTAAAACTTGTAGTTTACACCTAATTGGAAAACTCTGTTGTTGTATGAATTCTCACCAGCAGCTCTTTCCTTATTAATGTTAGTCAAGCTATTTACATATCTTGCATTAATACCAATGTTAGAAGTAATATCATATCCCAGACCCAGACCCAAACCAAAGTTGAATTTGTTGATATCATCTTTGTTGATGTCTTCAGAATGAGAAACTTGTGTCGTGTTTGTTACATTACCTGAAGTGGTAGTAGTTGTAATATCACCTTTGTTTTTTCCATTGATGAAATAACTGAACTCAGGTCCAGCTTCAATATAGAATTTTTCAAAAGGTCTCATTTGAACCATTAATGGAACGGAGATATAATTCATTGTTAATTTATCCTGTACCTCAGTTTTAATTCTTCCTGTTGAAGTAGGAACGTCCGTAGAAGAGATAACATCTCTTGCTCCCATTTGGTTGTACATTACCTCCGGTTGAAAGCTGAATTGCTTAGAGATTGGGATATTTACAAACACTCCTGCATGAAAACCTATTTTTTGAGCATTAAGACCAAACTTCTGCTCACTGATGTAAGCTGAGTTACCTCCGGCTTTAATTCCGAATCTGATAGGCTGAACATCATTTTTTAGTGGTGATGCAGTTGCAGTTGCTACTTTTTGCGTTTCCTGTGCAAAAGCTAGCGTACCAGCAGTTAATGCTAATCCTAAGAATAACTTCTTCATAATTTTATCTTTTAATTTTACTATTTGCTTTTTTAATGTGATTTATCAATCTCACTTGAATTATTTTGCAAATTGCTTGCCAAAGTATGAAAACACTTGTTTTAAAGGCTTTTGTGAGGTTTTTTAATTTGGTTTTATTTTATGTTTTTAATACTTTTTTATGAAATAATGTTTCTATAATATCACTTTTCTTAGAATATTTTAAAGCAAGAAAAGATTTACTATTTATAAATTAAATCGAATATTTTTTAAAAATACAAATGACTGAAAAGATAAAAATTGGGATTGGAGAAAATTTCAATGGTTAAAAATCTTATCTTGATACCATTTTTTTACAGGCGGCTTTCTTTTTTTGGTCTCATTTGTGTCCTTTTGATAAATCTCATTATAAGCGAAAAAGTCAGACTTAAATGAATAAACCTGACTTTTTCTATTGAAATCAAAATGTATTGTATAGTTAAAGTAATGTAATTCCATATTCCACTGTTTTCTACTTAAAAAATTCTTTGTACAGATATTTCGTTTTGAAATGCAGATTGATTTTTAAAAGAATCAATACATCTCATTTTTTACAACAGAAAGTATAAGTTGGAAATATTTTCGGAATAGGATACAGTCACAAATTTGTAGGCAAATTTCTTGCCAAAAGTAGAATAAGAAGGATGAAAACGGTGAAAAAATGAAGAACTTTCTTATATTGTACTGATAAATAAGTATATAAAAAAACCGACTATCTAATAGCCGGTTTATATCAAATATAAAATTTATTGTTAAAGCTAAACGTGATGTTTAGAATTTATAGGCCAATCCTACCTGAAATACCCCATTTTTAGATTTATCAGTGGAGAGGTCAGGTCGGTTTTTTATAACATCGTTTAAACCTGCAACATATCTTGCCGTAAGCCCAATGTTTTGAGTGAAATAGTATCCCGCACCAAGACCAATGCCAAAATCAAAAGTCCTGAAAATGTCTTTACCATCTGTAGAGCTTGATTTATATTTTAGCTTTGAATTGATCAGAAAGCTAAATTGAGGTCCTGCCTCCAAATATAAATTAGGAAGTGCGTTATATTGAATCATCAACGGAACAGAAATGTAATCTAAGTTTACTTTTGCATTACTGTCGGCTTTAGCTTTTGCACCCATTCCGCTGTATAAAACCTCTGGTTGGAAAGAGAAGTCCTGTGCTACAGGAACATTTGCAAACAGCCCGCCATAGAATCCTGCTTTTGAGTTAGAATCACTGTTAGAAAGGCTGGAAATATTAAGACCAGCTTTTAAACCAAATCTAACAGGAGAAGAAGACGTTGCAGCTGCAGCAGTTTTCTGAGCAAAAGTGAAAGTACCTGCCATAAGTGCAAGGCCTAATAAAATCTTTTTCATAGCTATTTTATTTAATGATTATTTAAGTTTTATTTAACACTTTCTCTGTGATCAAATGCTATGCCAAAATTGGAAATCATATTTTAAAATATTGAAAATCAGTTGGAGGTGGTGCCTTTTGTTTATTATGATACTTTTATCACTAAATATTTTTTTATAATTATTTAACATTTTAAAATGAATAAATCCTATTTTATATACTCGTTACTTTTTTGAAGCAAAACCTTTGAATCACCTATTTATTGTTTATGATAAAAAATATTCAATAAGTAGATTCTTGAATAATAGGAGGATTTTTTAGGTCTTTCCTTTAGACTTTCCTTATTTCTTATGAGTGTATTAAGGTTAAAAAGGAAAGAAGCTGCTTCAAAATGAAACAACTTCTTCTTATTAATTATAAAAATTTGAGGTCAAAATACAATTCAGTACTTAGAATTTGTAAGCCAAACCTACCTGGAATGCTCCGTTTTTCACAGAATCAGAACCATCAATTCTATTTTTTGCGATATCAGATAATCCCGCAACATATCTTACATTAACTCCGATGTTTTGAGTAAAGTAATATCCTGCACCAATACCAATACCAAAATCAAATCCTTTTGTCAAATCTTTAGTATCAATCTTTGTAGAGTTATCCTTCAATTGAGAACTTAACAGAATGTTAAATTGAGGCCCGGCTTCAAGATAAAGGTTTGGAAGTGCATTATATTGAAACATTACCGGTATAGACAGGTAGTCTAAATTAAGTTTTGAACTGCTGTCATATTTGTCTTTAGCTCCCATACCGCTATATAGTATTTCAGGCTGAACAGAGAAATCCTGAGCTACCGGAATTGTTGCAAATGCACCTGCATAAAATCCAGCTTTAGCTTTCAGATTATCCCCTGAAAGAGTAGACACGTTAAGACCTGCTTTTAGTCCAAATCTGATAGGAGATGAAGAGGCAGCTGATTTAGAAGTAGCAGTGCTTTGAGCAAAAGCGAAAGTTCCTGCAACCAGTGCAAGACCAAAAAGAATCTTTTTCATAGATTAGTTTTATTTTAATGTTGTTTAATCTCCTGCTTACTTGCAAATAATGTACCAACAGTGTTTTTCTGTCTTGTGTTTAATGCTTTTTGTTTACAAATATGATCAACAACCTGATAGACAGTATTAATGTTTTCGGATCAGAGATTAGACTATCAAGATTTAAGCCATTTCCGATATCAGAAGCTATTATAAAAAAAAACCAGATTAAAACTAATCTGATCTTTTATTGAATATAAAAAAATTTGTTAAAGAATGGTGTGCTTATTTAAATTTATAAGCTAATCCTACCTGGAATACGTTGTTTTTTACAGAGTCACCAGAATTGTTTTTATAAATATCTGTAAGACCTGCTGTATATCTGGCGGTAATTCCTAAGTTAGGAAGGAAGTAATAACCAGCTCCGATCCCTATACCAAAGTTGAATGTTTGGAAATCATCTTTGTTAAGAGTCGCAATTTGGGTACTGCTGTCATTGTTTGTAGAATTTTTGAATTTATCCTTAGCACTTACCAGGAATCCGAATTCAGGACCTGCTTCAAGGAAAAATTCCGGAGTTGCATTATACTGGAACATTACAGGTACTGCAACATATCCAAGGTTTCTCGAGTATTCACTTCTGTAAGTATTACCAAGTGCTGAATACTCTCTGGTTACTTTTGAACCTAAGTCGTTATAAATAACCTCTGGCTGTACACTGAAATTACTTGCTACTGGAATGTTGGCAAATACACCAGCGTTAAAACCGATTTTGGATTTAGAGTCACTTAAGTCTGCTCCGTTAGATAGTGAAGAAACGTTCATACCACCTTTTACCCCAAATGTTACAGGGTTCGTAGATGTCTTTTGTTGAGCGAATGCTAAGGTTCCTGCAGTTAATGCTAATCCTAAAATTAACTTTTTCATAACTTTTAATTTTTTAATTTTACTCTTTCTAATTTTAAATTTTACTACCTGTCAACATTTTCAGTTGAACGCAGAGTATCTTCCAAATTGCTTGCCAAAAATATATTTCAGAATTAAAATTAACTAAAAACAGGTTTGTTTATTGAAGGTAATTGCATTTAACATATTGTTTTTCAGGTTTTTATGAATTTAAATAAACATTTGTTTAGAAATGATCTAAATTGACAATTTTGTCAAAAATTGGGTTAAAAAGTTGAACGGCTGATCATAATTCTTCCATTCATCATTCAATTTTTTTATAGAATCAATAATTTCAAGGATTTTTTTATTCCAAATTCATTCTCTATGTTGAATGGTTTACGGTTTTTTTGCTTTTTAGTATATAATATTTGAGGCTGATATGACTTATTACTATCAGACAATATAGGATTTGAGATATTCCTTTAATCCAAATTCTGCAAAAGCATCTGCTAAACGTTATCTATCTCATTTTCTTTGCTAATTTTGCGTTTCTTATAAAATAATAACCTGATATTCTTACAAAATCGCTTATTGTATTGGTAAGAATTCATTAATTTCTACACCATGAAAAAATGCACGTTGCTGCTCTTATTTCTTTTTTTTGAAAATAATTTCCAAGCCCAGGTGGGAATCAATACAACAACTCCTAATGCGTCCTCAGTGTTAGACCTTGTGGGCTCTAATAAAGGCCTTTTGATCCCCAGAATTGCCCTAACAGGAAGCTCAGATACTTCTACAGTTCCGTCGCCTGCCAATTCTTTAATGATTTACAACAGTGCTGCTGCAAACGGTGTTGTTCCTGGATATTATTATTGGAGTACAAATGCCGGACGATGGGCAAAAGTACTTGATGATCTTACCCCCATTATAATGACAGGATGGAGCCTGACTGGAAACTCCGGAATGGTAAACGGAATTAATTTTATAGGAACTTCAGATAATGTAGATGTTATTTTTAAAAGAAATAATATTGTCTCCGGTGTATTAAATACCACTAATACGATCTTTGGGGTCAATAGTTTAACCGCTAATACTATAGGATTGAACAATACTGCGGTAGGAGTGAATAATTTGATTTCGAATACCACAGGAAGTATGAATACAGCTATAGGATCAGAGGTGTTGAGCAGCAACAAATCGGGTATACAGAATACAGGATATGGGTACCGGGCTTTATATTCGAATCTTGATGGAAATAATAATGTAGCCAACGGCTATTTTTCACTGTATGCTGCTAAAAGTACAATAAGCAACGTTGGTATCGGGGCGAGTTCACTTCGAGAGCTTATCTCCGGAGATGAAAATGTAGGGGTAGGAGGAGATACTTACCGAATGCTTCCCGGTGGAAGGGGAAATACGGCTATTGGAGGATCTGCCGGATATAGCTTAAATACGGTAAATAATTATAATACTTTCATAGGCTTCCGGGCAGCTGCAGGACTTGTTTCCGGAAAATCCAATACCATTATCGGCGCCAATGTGAGCGGTCTGCCTGCTTCACTTTCAAATAACGTTATCATTGCGGATGGTGACGGAAACAGAAGAATCAATATTGACCAGAACGGAAATATTGGTATAGGGACCAATACTCCCAAATTTCCTCTGGATATCAGGTTAAAGACCTCCGCATGGCCTCTGCCGGTATCAAGTATTACCTATTACGGAATAAGCCCGGATTCAGGCTCTTTTGATGGAATGTTAACTACTTACTCCAATTACACGAATGATATTGGTGCTTTCAATGCCAACACTTCTATTTATGCAGACGGAAATATTATATCGGTAGGAAAACTAAGTGTAGCACAGACCTCTCTTTTTTCTGATCAAAGAATTAAAAATATCATTGGTAAATCGGATAACGTAAAAGACTTAGCCATCTTAAAAAAGCTGAGTATTACCGATTATCAGATGAAAGATAAAGCTTTATATGGCACGCAGGAATTTAAAAAGGTAATCGCTCAGGAGGTTGAGAAAGTATATCCACAGGCAGTCAGTAAAAGTGGTGTGAAGGCTTTTATCCCCAACATCTACCAGTTGGCAAAACAAAATGGTGCAGTTTTTATGTTTGAAAAAGCTGTTGATATTGCTAAAGCAGATAAATTCCTTAAAATATATGATGAAACAGGGGAAATTATTTTGGAGATAAAAAGCAGTACACCTAACAGTATAACAGTTGATCTTGCAGATAAAAAGCTGAAAGGAAAGTTATTTGTTTACGGAACTGAAGTGTCAGACATAAGAACTGTAGATTACGATGCTTTATCTATGCTGAATATCTCTGCAACTCAGGCGTTGGTAAAAAAAATAGAAGCATTGGAAAGTGAAAATGAAACCTTAAAAAAATCGAATATAGAAATGCAGCATAAGCAGGTCCGTTTTGAAGAAAGGTTAAAAAAACTGGAATCTTCCTTTACAAGATAAAAATAATTTTGAACGGTATTAATAAGAAAGCCTGACTATTTAAAATCAGGCTTTTTTCTTTTACAATCAATAATATTGTTTAAAAATAAAAATTCGATTTAAAGGTCATTAAGTTTTCTATAAAAATGAATAGATTCCAGGATGTTTTTTGGACTGCACTGATGATCATAAGTACACGCACCAATTCCGGAAAGCAGAGAAAAATTGATTTTACTATCAATATTCTTTTTATCATTCATCAGCAATGCGGTAATATCTTCATCTTTAAAATCGCTGATATCAAGATAAGGGTAATATCTCTGGATATTTTCAATGATTATTTTCGAATCTTCTTCAGAAATAAGATTTTCAAGGTAAGCAAGATATGTTTCCGAAATCATTCCCATGGCAACCGCCTCTCCATGAAGAATAGGGTTTCCCTGCTGCAGGCATAAACTTTCAACGGCATGTCCTATAGTATGCCCAAAGTTTAATGTCTTTCTGATGTCTTTTTCATGGAAATCTTTTTCCACTACATTCTGTTTGATATCCATAGAGGTCTGGATGTGAGGTGTTACTGATCCTACATCCAGTTTATGGATCTGAATAAGCTGCTCCCAATGTGCTTTGTCAGCAATCAGCCCGTGTTTCAGCATTTCTGCAAATCCGCTTCTCAACTCTTTGAATGGTAATGTTTCTAAGAATTTAGGGAAAATAAAAATCTGTTCCGGGAAAGCAAAAGTGCCTACCATATTTTTATAATGCATCAGGTCAATACCTGTTTTACCGCCTATAGAAGCGTCACACATGGATAAAAGGGTAGTAGGGATGTTGATGAACTGTATACCTCTCTTATAAGTAGAAGAAACAAACCCTCCCATATCTGTGATCACACCGCCACCAAGATTGATGACCAGTGCTTTTCTGTCCGCCTGCATTTCTGTAAGAATTTCCCAAAGCTGATTTGCGGTCTGAATATTTTTCATTTCCTCACCGGCCTCAATTTCCAGAATTTCAAATCCAAGATCTGTTTCCATATTGCCTAAAAGAATAGGAAGGCAGTATTCATGAGTGTTTTCGTCCACTAAAATAAAAATTTTACTGAAAGTTTTTTCATGAAGAAACTCGTTCAACTGGGAGAAATTATCGTTTAATATTGTTATCATCTTCAAATATATGTAAGGTTAAAAAAGTAAACTATCCTGCAAAGTTATGATTCTTAATTTTTAACTCGTAACTAAATTACTATCTTTGCAGAAATTTTTAGAATGAGCAGAGATAATAATAATTCAGACAGACCAAAGAGACCAAGAATTTCAACCAAGAAAAGTTCTGATGATTCTCGTGCTTCCAGATCTGGAAATTCTTCAGGATCAGGATCTTTTAAAAAACCTTTTTCTAAAGACGGAGGAAGAAAAGGCCCAGAACATCAAGGATCCAACTCAAAATTTGAAAAGAAACCTTTTAAGAGAAATACAGAACGCTCTGACAGCTCCAGCGAAGATTCCGGTTCAAAAACTGAGAGCAGAGCTTACATTACGAATAAAAGTGAGAGCTACGAGAGAAAATCTTTTGGAAAACCTAAAAGAGGAGGAAAGAGCTTTGATACTAGAGATAAGTATGAAAGAGGCAGCCTGAAATATGGAAGAAGACCATCTAGCGGGGACGACAGAAATGAAGACAAAGCAAGATCTTTTGTACAGAAAAGAAGGCTTAACAAAATCGAAAAGGATGTCCACAAAGACACGATCCGTTTGAATAAGTATATTGCCAATTCAGGAATCTGCAGCAGAAGAGAAGCTGATGAACTGATTACCCAGGGACTTGTGGAAGTGAACGGGAAAGTAGTTGAGGAAATGGGGTACCAGGTACAGAAAACAGACAGAGTAGTTTTTGACGGACAAAACATTACTCCTGAAAAACCTGTTTATGTACTTCTGAACAAACCCAAAGGTTACATTTCTACCACGAAGGATGACAAAGCAAGAAAAACAGTAATGGATCTTGTGGCTAATGCTTCTCCGTACAGACTTTTCCCTGTGGGAAGACTGGATCGTTCAACAACGGGGGTTATTCTGTTAACGAATGACGGTCACATGACTAAAAAATTAACGCATCCATCTTTTGATGCTAAAAAGATTTATCATGTAACACTGGATAAGAAACTTACGGTAGAAGATTTACGTCTTATTGCTGAAGGAATTCGTCTTGATGAGGGAGTAGCAGTTGTTGATCAGATTTCATTCATCGAAGGAAAACCTAAGAATGAGATAGGAATTGAAATCCATATCGGATGGAACCGTGTGATCAGAAGAATATTCCAAAGATTAGGATATGAAGTGGAAGCTTTAGACAGAGTAATGTTCGCCGGAATGACGAAGAAGAACATCAAGAGAGGACACTGGAGAATTCTTACAGACCTGGAAGTGAATAATCTTAAAATGTTGTAAGAGCATTGTAAATGAAGAGGATGTGATTTTTTTAATTTCATATTGACAAAACTCTTTTAAAACGATCATTTTAAGTTTAAAGAATAAAAAAGCGCAGAATTTACTTCTGCGCTTTTGTTTTGGGATGATCTCATTAAGTATGAATGCTGAAATTTTAATAGGTGTAAAGTCACCATTCACCATAGAATATCTATCCTAATACTGTTACTCCTTTCTCTATCATGTCATAGATGGCATCTCTGCCGTTATCAGGCTTTACGTTTACCGCACGCGTTCCATTGAAATGAAGGCAGGTAACATAGCCATTAGCTACTGCATCCTGAGCCGTGAACTTCACGCAGTAATCCATTGCCAATCCTACGATTTCCAATAACTGGATATCATGGTATTTCAGGAAATCATCCAATCCGGTTTTCATAAAGTGATTGTTATCCTGAAAGCCACTGTAGCTGTCAATTTCAATATTTTTTCCTTTTTGTATAATGTGGGTTACTTTATCCTGATTCAGGTCTTTGTGAAATTCTGCACCAAAAGTCCCCTGAACACAATGATCCGGCCACATAAATTGTGGAACGCCGTTTAAAATAATGCTTTCTCCAACTTTTCTTCCATTGCTGCTTGCAAAACTTTTATGTCCCGCAGGGTGCCAGTCCTGGGTAAGAACTACCTGGTCATATTGATTTTCCTCCATCAGAAGATTGATGTACGGAATAATTTCATTAGCTCCCGGTACTGCAAGTGCTCCGCCTTCACAAAAATCGTTCTGTACATCGACTATTATTAACGCTTTTTTCATATTTTGATTTCTCGAATTTTTGATAAATTTACAAAACTAACAGACAAAAATTTGTCCAAAACTGAATTATCGGACAAATCGGCAATATAATTTGAAAAAATACTATAAAAAAAGCAGGGGAAGTAAAAAAACATAAACTTTGTTTGTATCGATTCTCTTTCGAAGTGTAAACCAAATATCAATAGCTTATCTTTGCAGAAAATAAGTATTTTTATGTCATTTGAGTCTTTAGGATTATCACACAATATTATTCGTTCTGTTAACAAGTTAGGTTACTTAAAACCGTTTCCAATTCAGGAACAGGCAGTCCCTGTTATTTTACAAGGGAAAGATCTGATGGGAATTGCACAGACAGGTTCCGGAAAAACGGCTTGTTTTGTGATGCCGATTTTAGAAAAATTACAGAATTCAGAAGTTAAAAAAGACCGTAATGTTCAGGTTTTAATATTGGTGCCTACCCGTGAATTAGCCATTCAGATTGATGAGGTTTTTAGAGCTTTTACAGAAAACCTGAAAAGGGAAATCCGTACAATGGCAGTGTATGGCGGTGTATCCATCAACCCGCAAATGAAAGGGATGTTTGGGGTAGAGGTTCTTATTGCAACTCCCGGACGTTTATTAGACTTAATTGATCATAATGCACTGAGCATTTCCGGTATTCAGCATCTGGTAATTGACGAAGCGGATAAAATGTTTCAGCTGGGCTTTGGTGAAGAAATGAATAGGCTTTTTGCTCTAATGCCTGTGGTGAAGCAGACAACTTTGTTCTCAGCGACTTTAAATGATAAAGTTTCTGAAATGAAAGAACGGTTATCCATTAATCCTACCGTTATTGAAATAAAAAAAGAAGAAGTTGAAATTGATAATATCGAACAACTGGCCTATCATGTTTCTCCGGAAAACAAAGGTCCTTTTTTACGTTATTTAATTAAAGAAAAGAAGGTTGAAAAAGCTTTGATTTTCGTTTCTTCTACAAGATCTGCAGATAATTTGGTTGAAAAACTTAAAAAGAATAAAATTAAAGCAGTGGCTATCCACAGTCAGAAGTCACAAGGGGCACGTAGAAACAATTTGGAAGAATTCAAAGTGAATGGAGCTCAGATTTTGGTGGCTACAGACTTAATTGGCCGTGGTATTCACATTGAGTCTTTACCTTGTGTGATCAATTATGAATTGCCGCGTTCGCCTTTAGACTACATTCACCGTATTGGTAGAACAGGCCGTGCCAACGAAAAAGGAACTGCTATCAGTATTCTGACGGATGATGAACTGCAGCATTTCAGAGTGATTCAAAAGAAAATGGGTAAAAAAGTAACTTTACAAAGAACAGAGGGTATTGACCTGCATGGTTATTAACCGATCAATTAAAATACAAAAAAGCTTCAATTCTATAAAATTGAAGCTTTTTTTATTCCGTGAATGCATCTTCCTTTCATAAGTACAATTAACACTTTTTTTACATTTGAATTTCTCGAATTTTTGATAAATTTACAAACATAACGTCCAAACACTGAATGATCGGACAAATCGGCAATATTAAAAAATTAAAACCTTGAACAATGAGTGATTTAGAGAATAAAAAATTTCCAATAGGGCCGTTTGAAGCTCCTGAAAATATCTGTGACACAACACTAGATACCTATATCAAAGTGATCAAAGATTTTCCGGGCAGGCTGAAAAATCTCATTGAACATTTTACAGAAGATCAGTTAGATACGCCTTACCGCGACGGGGGATGGACTGTAAGACAGGTGGTAAATCATCTTTCAGACAGCCACATGAATAGTTTTATCCGTTTTAAACTGGCTTTAACGGAAGATAACCCAACCATTAAACCCTACGATGAAGCTAAGTGGGCAGAACTTCAGGATAGTTTTCATATGCCTGTAAAACCGGCCATGAGAATATTGAAAGGAACACATCAGAGATGGGTTACATTACTTAAAAGTCTTACTAATAAACAGTTTGAGAGAACATTTCATCATCCTGAGCACAATAAAAACTATGATCTCAGGGAAAGTCTTGCATTATATGTCTGGCACTGCAATCATCATTTTGCCCATATTGAAAATCTGAAGAAAGAAAAAGGTTGGTAAAGAAAAGACTTGGTAACCCCATATATTATAAGGAAATTGTGGACAGAATTTCCAAATTATCTGAAAACTCCTCTGGGAAATGGGGGAAAATGGATGTGTCTCAAATGTTTAAGCATTGCGACCTTGTACTGCAGGTGGCTCTGGGGAAAATTGAACTTCCTCCTATCAACGTCCTTTTTGAGACAATAGGGGTGATCACTAAAATAGAAATGTATGTTTTCAATAACGGAATTCCCAGAAACATGCCCACTTTTCAAAAACTTATCGTTAATTTTGAGTGTGATTTTGATGAATCAAAAACCAATCTACTGAAAACACTGGAGGGATTCCGGGCGGCCTGTGAAAATAAAAGCCTTCCCGGCCACCACAGATTATTCGGGAACATGACTGAAAAAGACTGGGAATTTTTAGAGTATAAGCATCTTGATCATCATTTAAAACAATTTAATGTATGAGTTTTTTTGATAAAATATTTGGTGGAAAAAATGAAACCCCTGATCAAAAATCTTTTTGGAAAAAGATAGAATCTGAGGAAGATCTGGCAAAAGCCATTGAGGAATCTTACCAACATAAAATAGCGATATTTAAGCATTCTACAAGTTGCTTTATCAGCAGGACGGTATTGAAAAATTTTGAAAAAGAAGTTGAAAGCTCAGATCAGCCTGTGGAAGTCTATTACCTGGATTTATTAGCTTACAGACCTATTTCTAATAAAATTGCTGAAGACTTTGATATCAGACATGAAAGTCCGCAATTAATCGTTATAGAAAATGGAAAACCTGTGAACAATGCTTCCCACCAAAGTATTTCTTTAAGCCAGATTATATCATGAAGAATATCAATAATTATTTAGCCAAAGTTTTGAATGTTCCGCTTCAGAGTGTGAACACCTGCAGCCTGCATTACGAAGTAAAAAAGATTCCTAAAAATCAGTTTCTTCTTCAGTATGGTGAAATATGCAGACATATATTCTTTGTAGAAAGAGGGCTGATAAAGATGTATTCTATAGATAAAAACGGGAAAGAGCACATTATACAGTTTGCTCCGGAAAGCTGGCTGATCTCAGACCGAAGCAGTCTTTATTTTAATGAAAAATCAAATTATTACATAGAAGCCGTTGAAGATTCCGAAGTGTTATTTTTACATCCTGATTTTTTCAATAAACTGGTAGAACAATTTCCGAACAGTATTGAAAGAAGTGATTTTCTTCTTCAGAAACATATCAGAAGCCTTCAGAACAGGATCAATTCTTTATTAGGGGAGACTGCAGAAGAAAGATACATGAAGTTTATTAAAATGTATCCGGATTTATTGCTTCGTGTTCCCCAATGGATGATTGCTTCTTATCTGGGAATTACTCCGGAGAGCTTAAGCCGTGTGAGAAAAGAGCTGGCAAGGAAAAATTTCGTTCCCGATAACAAATAATGATAAGTCTTTAAATCTTTTTTGCAAGATTTCCGATCTGTCTGAGCTTTGCCTGGGTATCTTCTGACCACGGAAGACCAATACAAAGCCTCATACAGTTTTCAAACTGCTCCTGAAAGGTAAACATCCTTCCGGGAGCTATGCTTATATTCTGTTTAATCGCAAGATCATAAAGTTCAGTAGTACGAATCTTTTTATCAAATTCTACCCAGAGAGAAAGCCCTCCCTGCGGACGGCTTGTTCTGGTGCCTTCAGGAAATGATTCTGCAATAGTCTGTACATAATTCTGATAATTACTTTGAAGCGTTTTACGAAGATGTTGAAGGTGTTTTTCATATTTCCCAGATTTTAAAAAATTGGCAACCGCTTCATTCACAATTGAAATGGATGAGGTAGAATGAAGCAACTTAAGCTTTAGTATTTTCTCTTTGTATTTGCCGGGAGCAATCCAGCCTACGCGATATCCGGGGGCCAGTGTTTTTGAGATAGAACTGCAGTAGAGTACACTGCCGTCTTTATCGAAAGATTTACAGCATTTTGGACGGGACGACCCGAAGTAAAGGTCTCCGTACACATCATCTTCAATAAGCGGAATATTATTTTCTGAAAGTATTTTTACGATTTCCTTCTTATTTTCATCAGGCATACAACTTCCCAGAGGTGAGTTGAAATTGGGAATCAGCAGGCACAGATCAATTTTAGGAATTAATTTTTTTAAGGCATCAATTTCTATTCCTGTAGTAGGATGGGTAGGAAGTTCCAGAACTTTTAATCCCATACCGTTGGCGAGCTGCAAAATTCCGGGGTAGCAAGGGCTTTCGATAGCAATGGTATCACCGGGTTTTCCTAATGCCATCAGACAGAAAGACAATGCATTCATTCCTCCATTGGTGGTAACCAGATCATCTTCTTTAAGATTGCCTCCCCATTGAAGGGAGCGCACAGCAATCATTCTTCTGAGTTTAAGATTCCCCTGAAGTTCTTCATATTCCGTTCCGCCTTCTTTAAGCTCACGGATGGCGTTTACAATCTCCTTTTTCAGTTTAGCCTGAGGGAGAAGATCTCCGGAAGGGATTCCAATAGAGAAAAAGGTAAGATCTTTCCGGCCCATATTTTCATAGATCTTACTGATCAGCTCATCAGGTTCATCATTATTGGCAATTAAAGAAGGGCGGCTTACCTCAGGCAGAGGAAGTTTCACAGATAGAAGCTGGCTTACAAAATAGCCCGATTGAGGCTTGGATTCAACCATTGATAGTGATTCAAGCTCCAGAAAAACTCTTTTTGCGGTATTCATGCTTACCTGATGCTCCTGGCACAGCATTCTTACTGACGGAAGCTTGTCCCCAGCTTTTAAAACGCCGTTTCTGATCTGATTGGCAATACCGTCTGCAATTTCTGTATATAAAAATTCTTTGCTCATAATTTTAAACTGTGCTCGTGCAAATATACAAAACTGATACTGTGTTTATTTGTTTTTCCTTTCTAATTTTGGCCCAATAATTAAAACTTAAAGAAATGATGATCAATACAATCTCAAAAGACCAGGCTCTAAGCGGCTGGATCAACGGGTTCATAGGAGTATTGCTTTTTAGTGGGTCTATGCCCGCCACCAAGTTTGCAGTAATGGAAATGGATCCTATATTTGTAACTATTGCACGGGCTGTGATTGCAGGTGTTCTTGCTCTCTCAGTATTGATGATCTATAAAGAAAAACGTCCTGCCAAAAACCAGCTGTTTTCTTTGGTTTTAGTAGCAATAGGATGTGTAATAGGGTTTCCGTTGCTTTCTGCATTGGCACTGCAATACCTTACTTCAGCACATTCTATTGTATTTCTTGGAATGCTGCCATTGGCCACTGCCATTTTCGGAGTAATCCGTGGGGGAGAGAGGCCTCATCCTATATTTTGGCTGTTTTCTATTATCGGAAGCCTTCTGGTCATTGGTTATGCTTTCTCTCAGGGTATTTCTGTATCTCCAATAGGAGATATTCTGATGCTTCTGGCAGTTATTGTATGTGGAATGGGGTATGCCGAAGGAGCAAAGCTTTCAAAAACATTAGGGGGATGGCAGGTTATTTCATGGGCATTGGTAATATCCCTGCCAATAATGCTTCCTCTGTTTTTTGTCTATTTTCCTGAAAATATTGAAACGGTAAGCTTTAAAGGGTGGTTTGGATTGGGCTATATTTCTCTATTCAGTATGTTCATTGGTTTTATATTCTGGTATAAAGGACTTGCGCAAGGTGGTATTACTTCTGTAGGGCAGCTCCAGCTTTTGCAGCCTTTCTTTGGGCTGGCGCTGGCAGCTTATCTTCTCCATGAACAAGTCAGTATGGGAATGTTGGGAGTAACTGTAGGGGTTATTCTATGTGTGGTAGGAACTAAGAAGTTTGCTAAATAGAACAATTTATAGATAGAAGAGATGATATTCTGAATTCTCAAAAGATAATTCCCCGGATAAAAAGACGAATTGAGTAATAAGTCAAAGCCTGTTTTCATTTTATGAAAACAGGCTTTTTTATATCTGATATTTTGAATGAATTGGAATGGTTTATTTTTAATAAATAGCCAATAGTCGTTTTTTGATGGTAAATTGAATTATATAAAGATGATAAATCATAAATTTGATAATTGATTTAACGATATTTAACATTTTTATTAATTTGTAAGGTTTAATATTTGTATAATATAAAGACCAATTATAAAAACCAACACGAAATTATGAAAACGATAAGTTGTATGAATATCGATGAGAATTTGCTGTATTCATGGGGTGCAGAAGATAAAACTTACAAGCCCAAAGAAATGATTTTTGAAGAAGGCGATCATACCCTTTATTATTTTCAGATTGCTAAAGGAAGAGTAAAACTCAATAACTATAATGAAGATGGAAAAGAGTTTATTCATAATATTCTGGGGAAGAATCAAAGCTTTGGTGATCCGCTGCTTTTTCTGGATCATCCTTATCCTATGAATGCAGTATGTATTGAATCCTCAGATATTATAAAACTTCCCAAAAGTAATTTCATGGAAATGCTTAGAGAAAATCCTGAGCTTTCGCTTGAAATGAATGCCTGCTTTTCTCAGCAGGTGTACTATAAACTAATTATGATGCAGAGTCTGGCTTCACAAAATCCGGTTCAGCGGTTAAAGGGAATTCTTAATTATCTCAAAAGTTTTCATGATGAAGGCTGTGGGAGTTTTCAGGTTTCTTTTACAAGACAAGAACTTGCTAATCTGGTAGGGTTGCGCGTAGAAACCGTAATCCGTACTTTAAAAAAAATGGAAAAAGAAGGGAGTATAAGATTAGAAAACAGAAAAATATTTTATTAATATTATTTATATGATCCAAGTCATAATGAAGTGAGTTATTTTGACGTAAATTTCAAATATAAATTTTCAACAAAATTCTGGTAAGCTCAGAGGAAAAGTGGAGTAAAGTTTTTAGCTTTTATCCCACAATTTTTCGGAACAGGTTCTTCTTAAGATGTATGGTTACCACGAACTCAAATATATGATGTATGGATTCTCAGAAAATAATAAAAAATTTAAAGCATAAAGATTTTGTAAAAGTACCCAATATAGGAAAATGGTATGAAGAAGGATCTGCTATTTATGCCAAAGAAATAAAAGAGAATATATTTCTGTTATTTATTATCTTAAAAGGTATAGATATAGAAAACATAAAAGCCTTGATAGCCTGCTTCGACTGTTTCAGCAGTATTGGAATTAAAGAGCCTGAACAGATCATGTTCTACCTGCACATTAAAGACAAGGATGATCTTCATTATTTTGAACAATATTTAAAAACTTCCAACAACTAATGACCATTTAAAATATGATATTTGAAAACGAGACCTTACTGCATTCCGGATTGAATGATAAAAATAATGCTATTGAAAATGAATCTTTATTTCCGCTTATTATCAATTCATATGGAGTAACCGCATTTCTCATCAAATCTTTGGAAAAAATTAAAAACAACGCGAAATGTGAGGTGCTTAAAAAAGTAATTGACGGTTATGTGGAAGAATATTTTCTTCACATCCGTGAGTTTCATAGTAAAAACACAAAGGAAACAGCGGATGCTAATGATGAAATAAGAGTAGAGACCGATTCTTTTACTTTATATGCCAAAACAGCATATTATAAAGTAAAAAAAGAGGAGGAGTATATGAACAGGTTTCTTGAAATACTTGAGAATAGCAAGAAAATAGATTAAATATAATCTTCACCCCAATCTGGTATATAAGAGAATTAAAAAGCCGCTGTTCCTATCCATTCAGCAACTTTTTCTTCCTTATTTTTTCCGGAATAAGATGATCACCAATCCCTTAAAATAGTATATTATGGACTTTCAAAAAAATCTGCTGGAATATATCAGCCAATCTCTACTGTCGATAGACGAAACGATTGCAGTGGCCGAAAGTGTTACTTCCGGATGTTTACAGCTTGCTTTCTCACAGATGCCCAGTGCCTCTTTATTTTACAAAGGTGGAATGACAGCCTATACCTTGCCGGAACAAGTGAGGTTATTAAAAGTAAGCAGAGAAGAAGCAGAGGATTGCGATTCTGTTTCAAAAAATATAGTTGAAACAATGGCACTGCATATTGCAAAGTTATTTGAATCTGACTGGTCTATTGCCACTACCGGTTATTCTACATCAAGCGAAAATTCATCCTATAAAGTATTTGCGTATTTTTCATTTTCTTATAAAGGAGAGATCATTTTCACCAAGAAATTGGAACTGCATCCTAAAACGCAGGCTTTGAACGCTCAGCTATATTATACAGAATTTATTTTGGGCTGCTTTAAAAGTCAGCTCAACAGATTATTAATTTTAAAATAATACCACACATTTTATCAGTGTTCTCTTTTATTTTTATTGTTTCCCGGCTTTGCTTTCATCACAGTGAAATAAGAGGATGTAAAAGCTGAGAGACTCTGATAACCTATTTTGTAGGCAATCTCGCTTAAAGTATACTGTTGGGAATCTATCAGTTCTATACTTTTTAAAATCCTTGTAAGCTGAAGGTATTTTTGTAAAGTGATACCTGTTTCATTTTTAAAGATCCTCTGAAGAGATCTTACAGACATCTTAGCTTTTTCAGCTAAAGAATCAATGTCCAGATTATATTTAAAATTAGCGTTAATCTCGTTACAAACAGGGATCAGCCTCGCATCGGTGGGCACAGGAATTTCCAGTCCGTTACTTTCTTTACAGAAGTTAGGCAGACTTTTCAAAATCGCTTTGAAGAAAATATCCTGCTCATCATTTTCTATTAAAGATTTATTCCATTTTGAAGCATAAAGCAGCATCTCTTTGAGAACAGTGGGAACGGCAAAGACATGAATATTCTGATAAAACTCTTCTTCAAAAACTGATTTGAATAAAAATACCATCAGATTGACCGTTTTCGCCTCAGAAGTTATTTGGTGTGCTTTTCCGGAAGGTACCCAGATCACATGATGCTGAGGTACAAGGTAAATCTTGTGATCAATATGGAAATACTGATAACCCTCTTCTACAAAAGTGAGCTGAGCGCGATGATGAATATGCTCGTAATCATCATGTTTCCAGTTTTTTTCACACCATACATAGGCTTCCTTATCAATGGTATCTACAAACTGGCTCTCTGTTTTCTCTAGCAGGCCGCATTTCATTGTCGTTTTGGATATATATTTTGGCAAATTTAATAAAAACGCCAATAGTAATTTTGTAACATCAAAGAAATAGATATTTTAAGTCATCATTTTTTTAATCAGAGGGTGATGATAACCTGCCTTTTCAGGGATTAAAATATAACATTGAGAGTCAAACAAAAAAATATAAACTTATATCTTATTTATAATGAAAAAACTATGTTCTTTTTTTATCTTAATTTTACTATTAAACACCATTCATATCATGGCACAAAATAAAGCTAAAATATTGGTTTTGATCCATTCTGATAATGGAGGAACCTACCAACTGGCTAAAGAAATAGCCAAAGGCATTGAAAGTGAAAATAATGCAGTCTCTTATATCAAATTGGTTAAAACATCACAAAATCCTACTCTTAAAAACCTGCCTGTAGCAACAGTAGATGAACTTACCAGCTATGATGGAATTGCTTTTGGTTCTCCTGTTTATTTCGGAAATATCAGTACTGGGATGAGCGAATTTTTATCAAAAACCGTTCAGCTTTGGACCAATCATGGATTGGAAGGTGTTCCGGCTACAGTTTTCATGTCTGCGGGAAGCGGCGCAGGAAAAGAACTGGCACTTCAGGCATTCTGGAATAGCCTTGCTGTCCACGGAATGGTTTTGGTTTCGAACGGAATCCGCGGTACCGAAGAGCTTAATAAATCGATACCTCAAGGAAATACAGTATTGGGAATCACCAGTATGGCTTCCTTAAAGGACGTAGAAAGACCTACAAAAGATGAGCGTCAGCTGGCAGAACTTCAGGGGAAAAACTTTGCAAAAGTAGCCCTGGCAATGAAAGGTACTTTCAGTAAAAAAATGACAACTGCTTCTCCTGCAGTACAGGCTGAAGGTATCAATACCGTTTTAAAACAGAAGAATATAACATTACCCAAGGTTCCCCAGCCAGCAGGAAATTATAAACCTTTTGTACGTTCAGGAAACCTGGTGTTCATTAATCAGGTTGCTTTGAAAGACGGTAAGATTCTAAATCCCGGAAAATTGGGTGTGGATGTTAATGAACAGCAGGTAAAAGAAGCCACTAAAGCCACAATGCTTAATGTTATTGCAGTGTTAAAAGAAGCTGTTGGGGGAGACCTGGACAAAGTGAAGCAATGTGTTCAGCTTACAGGGATTTTCAATACAAAAGATGATTATACAAAACATGCTGACCTTATGAATGTAGCTTCAGACCTTACCGTTGAGGTTTTTGGAGAGAAAGGGAAACATGCACGGGCTACTTTGGGCGCCTCATCTATTCCTGTGAATTCTTCCGTGGAAATTCAGGCTGTTTTTGAAGTCGAATAAAAAAATTAAACAGATATTGAGACCTTGCGCTTACTTGTAAGCGCAAGGTTTTTTTTATCCGGTTTTGAAATCCGGTTTTTTTTGCTGGTTATTCACTCTTTTATTTTTTTTTAGGTATAAACTGGCGTTAATAAAAAATCATAGAGCAGTGAATTTTGGATAAAAAAAACATTTTTCTGTTAATATTCGAGAATATTAATAGACGTTTTGCTTTTCTTTTTAACAGTTTTAAACCCATTCAATATGAATGGATTACCCTTTTTTACTATTTCATTCAAATGATCTGTAAGGTATTAATATTCCAGAATATTAACAGCTATCTTATTGCAGAACGGTTTAGAGAATCCTAAGTTAACTGCAGAAAAGCAAATAAGCATTACAGATCAAATCACTCAGTAAACTGAAATCATTTTAGCTGACGGTTTAAAAAGGATATCTGTCTTCTGCGGTTTTGTTTTTTAAAATTTATCATGTTAAAAATTTATCACCAATAATCATTACTAATTTTAAAAAGATCACCAATATGAAACTAATACAAAACGGGCAAACATTTCTGTCAGCAGGTATGATTCTTTTCTCTATATCTGTCTATTCCCAAATAGGAATAAATACTCCGTCTTCTGCTGCTACTTTAGATATCAAAGCTAAAAATGAAACAGGAACAACCTCTAATGTTGATGGACTTCTCATTCCAAGAGTCGACCGTCAGAGGGCAGAAAGTATGCTTGGAGTTCCTGCGTCAACATTAATCTATATCAATAACGCGACAACAGGCTTTGGGGTGGGGCAGGCGGCTAATATTACATCTACTGGATATTATTTTTATGATGGCAGTGCATGGGTAAAATTAATAGACCCTAACAATTTGAATATTTATAACAGTAACGGATTTCTTACAGAGAACAGACTGGTAAATCAACTTGCTTATCAACTTGCTTTTATAGGGTCGGCAGAGAATGCGTTTTCTATAGACAGAAATACTTTTTCAGTGGATGCCGCCAATCACAGGGTAGGTATAGGCAGTATTAATCCGGTACAGCGGCTTACTGTTGTAGACGGAGATACCACAAATCTTTATCAGGTTATTGCTTCATTTATGAATGCGAATCTTACGGGAGGTTTGGGAATTGGTTCTACAGGGATACAAACGGTAGGTTCAACTTCTAATCTTGATCTTACACTAAACGCAAAAGGAAAAGGGAATATCATCATGCAAACTGCTGATGGTGTCGCTGGAAATGTTGGAATAGGAACTTCTGTTCCTCAAAAGAAACTGCATATCAATGGATCAATGCAATTAACCAATGAACTGAACGTGGGAGGGAATGCAACCGTATCAGGTACAGCGGGGACGTCAGGGCAGGTCCTTACATCGAATGGTGCCGGAATAGCCCCTTCATGGACAACAGCTGCTGCTAATATCAACATCTACAATTCAAATGGAACGATCAAAGAAGACAGAACCGTAACCCAGGAAGATAAGTCACTAACATTTACCGGAACCACAACCAATATGTTTTCTGTAGATGGAACTACTTTTTCTATAGATGCTTTGAATAAACGAGTAGGGATAGGTACTTCTAACCCTCAAACCAAACTGGATGTGACTACTTCCAATAATTCTTACGGAATACAGCATAGTAACGGAACGGTGAAGTTAAGATCATATATAGGTACAGATGCTGCCTGGCTGGGCAATTACAGCAGCCATTCCTTATATTTTATGACCGGCAATTCTGTACGTCTGGGGATAGATACCAGCGGTAATGTAGGGATAGGTACAACGACTCCGGATACAAAACTTCATGTGGCTGGCGGCGCTAAAATTGAAAGTATCCCGCTGAGTACCAGTACTTCGGATGTTGCTTTGGTAGCAGATGCAGACGGTACCATAAAAAAAAGGAGAAATGATGTTCAGGGAATTACCAGAGCTTATCTGGCTCAAAACAAATTAACGGGGCCAGGTTTATATTCGATCAATAGATTAACCGGTTTTACAGCTATTGATAATTTAGGAAGCTATTTCAATACAGCCAGTGGCTATTTTACAGCACCGGATACGGGGATGTACCGGATTTCTATGACGGTTTCCTCTAAGTTCACGGACCCTAACCAAAATATATCTTCAATTTCTAATGTTATGTTTGGCTTTGTAGATGGAACAAGTAACAATTGGGTGATGTGTTTTTCAGTTCCTTCTTCTTATATAAAAGGGGATTTTGGAACAGGGATTAACAATGTAGGCGTAGCCAACACCTTCCTGGGAATTTGCCAGTTAACTGCTGGTAAAACCTATTATTTCGGTGCTACAGGAGGACTTACCCTTATATCTAACCCTACTACACTTTCAGGGGCGGGTGTAGGAAGTTATTTTGAAATTCAGTTACTGAATAATAATTAAGGATTATAAAAAATACATACATATTATCTTATTCTGAAAATTCTTAAGCGGAGTAGTTCAGCATATCAAACAATGGTACTTTCACTATAGTAGATTTTGGTTGATATGCTTACTGCTTTTCGTTTATAAATCAATTCATTATATATTGATGTTTAACAATATGATTTTATTCACTTATAATAAGATATTGTGTGAAATAATTTTGTTATATGTTTTTTTTGATTTAAATTTATATACCATTCATTACTGAAAATTAACAATCATAAAAAATATTAAATGAAAACAAGTTTATTAACCACAGCATTTTTATTTTGTTTTTCGCTAAATTTTGCACAAGTAGGGATTAATAATGTTCTTCCAAAAGCCACATTAGATGTTACAGCAAAAGCTGTTGACGGAACAAGCGCTGAAGGAGTAATTGCTCCCAGGCTGACAGGTGATCAGTTAAAATTAGGGGATTCAAAATATGGATCTGAACAGACTGGAACATTGGTTTACGTCACCTCTCCGGTTACAAGTCCTTCTATTAAAACGGTTAATGTTGTAAAATCCGGCTACTATATGTTTGATGGCAGTGTATGGAAATACGCATTTGGAAGTAGTGAAAATGATGGAAGTATTGATAAAGGTGAACAAATTTTTTATCACGGAACCTGGGGAAGTGCGAATTTAGGGGGAGGAGGAGTCAATGGAACGATTTCTTCAAACTGGCTAAGTTCCAATTTATTTGATCTTCCAATTTTAGGGGACAAGATCAGACTTGACGGGTATTTTTCAAGTCCTGTATCCGGATCTTCCTCTATTGCCTTCAATCCCAGATTAGTGAATATTTCTAATGCAAAAGTAAAAATCTGGGTTTCTGCCTTGTCCAATGTTGACCGGTTTGCTTATAGTAATATTGTTCTAAATCCTGCAGGTTCTTCCAGTGGAGCACCGGGAAATGATGGCTCCTTATCAAGTACAACAGCCAACGGAGGCTGGGTAAATCTGGATAATGGAATTTATCAGGGATATGGCGACAACCAGACTCTTACAGGAACAACTACAGCCAATATAAATCCTACAACCCCTTCTCAGGAAGTAGAAGTGCTGGATATCATCATGGAAGCAAAATGGTATAGAGTCTATTTCTTTATCATCGTAGATAATAAAGATGATACTAACGTGGCCAATATGAAGCGGGAGGTCTATCTCTCCATACAAAGGCTGTATTAGGATATATATAATTCGCCCGCTTTTTACAGATTTACATAGTTTTTTCAATAGAACTGTCTCAATACAAGAGTAATAAGGATTGACTTTGTAAATCTGTTTTCAGTGGCTGAAAAACTATTTTGATAACTTTGTAAAGACCATGGAAATAGTTTTAATACTTTGTTCCAGCTGCTCTTCCGGAAGTGCTCCGTAGCTTAATCTGAAACCATTAACGGGATGATGGCTATATTGCTTAGGATGAATGATTTTAATATTTTTTTCCAGTAATAATGCGGTAACTGTATCCCAATCGAGTTTTGCTTTTGGTACGATCCAAAAAGCAAGGCCTCCTTCGGGTAATACAAAATCAGCAACTTCTTTCATATATTGGGTTAAAAGCTCATAGACAAAGTCTCTCTTATTTTTGTAGTGAATGGTTGCTTTTTTAATATGTTTTTTTACCGCCCCCTCCTTGATGAGCTGAAGAACGGCATGCTCCATAATTACGTCCCCATGTACATCAATAATCTTTCTCAGATTTCCTATTTTTTCTAATAATTTTTGATCTTTGGTCGCAAGATAGCCAATTCTTAAAGCAGGTGCTACCACTTTACTTAACGTCCCAATATAAACATAATTATTCAGCTCAGGAAAACTTGAGAGAGGAAGAATGGGACGATATCCGAAATGAAATTCATTATCATAATCATCTTCAATAATGGTGATATTATACTGATTGGATAGCTCTACCAGCCTAAGTCTTCGTGCCAAACTGAGAGTGACTGTTGTAGGATACTGTCTGTGGGGAGTAATATAAATTGCTTTTATATTTTTATTTTGGTTCAAAAGTTTTTCGACAGATTCAATACAAATCCCTTCTTTATCTACAGGTGCAGGCACAAGTTGGGCCCCCGCATATTCGAAAGCCTGCCATGCCGGTTTATAGCCGGGATCTTCTACAATAATGTAATCATCAGGGGCTAATAAACTCTGAGCAGTAAGAAACATAGCCATCTGGCTTCCTCTGGTGATAGAAATTTCATTTTCATCAATTTGCATTCCCCTTTGATGGTTGAGCATTTTGGAAATCATTTTCCGGAATTCCGTTTCTCCATGTTCATTTCCATATCCCATCATCTGCCACTTTGCTTTTATACTGAAAATCTGTCTGTAAGCTCTGGCAAGTTCGTTTACAGGTGCAATTTTACTGTCCGGATGCCCATCATCAAAATTAATTATGGCTCCATGTTGCTGGACTCCCCGGTCTGAGAAATCAGGGGGTTTTTCTTTCCTTTTTTCCTTTAAAACATGGAGCTTGTCAGAGATAAAAATTCCTTTCCGTTCCTTAGAAATCACCCATTCTTCATTGATCAGTACCTGATATGCTTCCACAACCGTATTTCTATTGATTTTTAGTGTTGCTGCCATATTTCGGCTGCCGGGAAGTGCATCACCTGCTTTTAGCCGGCCAGAGCGTATATCTGTTATAATACTGTCAGCAATCTGCAAATAAACTGCTTTGTCAAGATTTTTATCTATTTCCAATTCTAATTTCCAAGGTCGAAGCATCTGGACTATCTATTTATGTAAAAACTGAGTCATTTAAACAGTCCAAATATAAGATAATTTTGTCATGCAATAAAGCACAAAACAATTAATTTTAAAACATCATGGACAAAAAAGATTTCAGTTCAAAAGATTTTCACGAAACATTTGCAAGACCAAAGTATGTAAAGCCAAGTCACTTAATCCATAAGAATGTAGAGAATGCAGGGGAGCATAATCAGTTTTCTACAGAAAGAAAGCATCCTGTCTTCTTTGTGGATCTTCCGAGTAAAAATGTAAGCATGACGATTGGCGGATTGCTTCCGGGACAGCAAACCAACAGACACCGTCATACGTATGAGACGGTACTTTATGTGATTGAAGGAAAAGGATGGACAGAAGTAGAAGATGAAAGAGTATACTGGGAAGCGGGTGATGCAGTTTATATTCCTTCATGGGCATGGCACAGGCACCAAAACCTCAGCGATACAGAATCAGCCAAATATCTGGCATGTGAAAACGCACCCCAGCTGCAGAATCTTGGCGTAGCCTTAAGAGAAGAAGAAGGGAGAGACCTGTAATCATTAAGAATAGGTAAAGTTTAAGCAGATTAAAGAGAACCAAGCTTATTTTAAATAAAAGGCGAATCAAATACTATTTAATCATGGTGAAAATCTTCTGAAAAAAACACAATACAGATAATGAAGATTTTTAAAAAATTAAAAAAGACTGATTGTTTTCTTTACGCTTAAACTTTTCTTAATGATTAATAAGAAATAAACATCTTTAATTTTAAAACATTTAAAACATGAAAAATGTTCCATTTAAAGGAATAATCGCTTATCCTATCACTCCTTTTGACCGGAATGAAAAGGTAGATATTCCTCTCTTTAAAAAATTGGTAGAAAGACTCATTGTTTCCGGAAGCCACGGGATTGCACCATTGGGAAGTACAGGGGTAATGCCTTATCTGTCTGATGATGAAAAGGAAGCAATTACGGAAGCAGCGGTACAACAGACGGGCGGAAGGGTTCCTACGCTGGTGGGAGTATCAAATCTTACCACTGAAAAGACTATTCATCATGCTCAATTTGCTGAAAAAGCCGGTGCTGATGCTGTTATGATCATTCCTATGAGTTACTGGAAGCTCACTGATGATGAAATTGTTACCCATTATGATGCTGTTGCCGGTAAAATTTCTATTCCTATTATGGCTTATAATAATCCGGCAACCAGTGGAGTGGATATGTCTCCAGCTCTTCTTAAAAGACTTTTGGAGATTCCAAATGTTACTATGATCAAGGAAAGCACGGGAGATATCCAGAGAATGCATTATTTACGAAAAGAACTGGGTGAAGAAACAGCTTTCTATAATGGTTCCAATCCGCTGGCGCTGGCAGCATTTACTGCAGGGGCAAGAGGATGGTGTACAGCCGCTCCCAATTTGATTCCGGAACTAAATATCGATCTGTATAGGGCTATTGAAGAAGGGAATCTGGAGAAAGCAAAAGATGTATTCTACAGACAGTTTGACCTTTTGAAATTTATTGTCAATAAAGGTCTGCCAAGAGCTGTTAAGGCAGGTTTAAACATCTTAGGAGAAGAGGGCGGAAATTTAAGAAGTCCGTTAAAACCTCTTACTGAAAAGGAAACAGAAGAACTTAAAACAATTCTTAAAACGCTTAACAGTTAAAGTAGATCTTATGAAAAAGCCAATTTTTTATCACGCAGGATGTTCAGTCTGTGTAAGTGCAGAACACGATATTATCAACCTTATCGGGGCCGGAAATATAGAGGTTGTCCATTTGGGAAATGACAGAAACAGAATTCAGGATGCGGAAAAAGCCGGTGTAATATCTGTACCAGCCTTGGTAATGCCAAACGGAAATGTTCTGCATATCAATTTCGGAGCGTTAATTTCGGACGTGAAGAAATAAAAAGATTCTAACTTAATCAGTGATCAGGATTCTGAATCCTACATTTTTTATTGCCAATATTTTATGTTGTAAAAAGATGGATCGGGGTTTCCCGATCCATCTTTTGCTTTATACAATTGCGTTTCCTTCTACGCCGTCAGAGTTATTTGTTTTATGACCTACAATAGCAGAGGCTACAAAGTTGAAAAGACTGACCAGTTTTCCTGCTTTAGTATCCCAGTAGTACGTTTCTTTGGGCTCTACACGAATGATTGTAACGTTGGGATCATCTTTTCCGTCAAACCATGCTTTTGCAAGAGGAGACCATTTTTCTTCTATGGTTGCTTTATCTTTATAGACAGAGGCTTTACCGTAAACTGAAAGATATTGGGCATCACTATTGTTCATAAAAAACAACTGTACTCTGCGGTCTTCCTTTATTTCAAAATTTTTATTGCTGGTTCCGCTGCTGATAAACCAGAGATTGCCGCTGTCATCAGTTTCCTGTAGGGTCATAGGGCGGGAATTGACAGGCACTGTTTCTAATTCTGTACAAAACATACATATTTTTGCACTTTCAGAGAGTTCCTTGATCTTTTTGATCGCTTCCAGATGGGTGAGATTTTGTGTTGACATATTATATTATTTTAAGTGATTTGGAATTTAGAGTAATGAAGAAATAAATTATTTCAACTTACAGGATAGAGTTCAAAAATCTAACCAAAAAAAAAAAACCAATTTATATTCATAAATAAAGCTTTTCCAGATCATTTTTTACTGTTGGTAAAATGATTTTAAAGGCAGGTAAATTATAATTAAAGCTTAAAAAAGGCAGACGCTCATTAGAAATAATTACTTTTGCTGATAAGAATTTATGTTTACAAACTTTAAAAGATTCAATACAGTCTGATGGAAAACTATGCAGTCATATTAGTAATCATGGCCTTAATGATCGGATTATCAGGACTAGCCGGAAAAATAAAAATTCCGGTACCTATGCTTCTTTTAATTGCAGGTATTATGATAGGTTTTGTTCCTGCAATGCCTGAAATAGAAATCAATCCTGAAATTATTATGCTGTTGTTCCTGCCTCCGCTGCTGTATGATGCGGCTTTTAATATTTCTTTTCAGCAGTTTAAGACCAATCTGAATACCATTGGAACATTAGCCATAGGACTTGTATTTCTGACTACAGCCGGTATTGCGGTCATTGCCTATTATTTAATTCCGGGGATGACATGGCCTCTGGCCTTTGTTCTTGGCTCTATTCTTTCCGCTACTGATGCTGTAGCCGCAGTGGGGGTTACGAAAGGACTTGGGCTTTCGCACAGAACAATAACTATACTGGAAGGGGAGAGCCTCATCAATGATGCTTCTGCTTTGGTTGCCTATCGCTTTGCCATAGCAGCTGTTACAGGGATCAGTTTTGTAACCTGGAAGGCTTCGCTTGAGTTTTTTATGGTTTTAGGAGGTGGTTTTTTGATTGGCTGGATTATTTTTAAAGCTTTATCCCTTACCATCGGTTTTTTTCGAAAAGATGCGATGGTAGTTAACAGCTTAATTCTTTTAATGCCCTTCGTTACTTACCTTATCGCAGAACATTTTGAGGTATCAGGAGTTATTGCCGTTGTCGTATTGGGGCTGGGAATGTCCAGACTCAGCAGAAATAAGTTTCCGGATCATGTGAAAGAACAGTCCAGAAATTTTTGGGATATTATTATTTTTCTGCTTAATGGCCTGATCTTTTTGTTAATAGGTCTTGAATTTCCGATTATCCTGAAAAAAATCCCTCATATTCAGGTATGGACTTATGCAGGATATGCTCTGGTAATTGTTCTGGTCACTTTACTGATAAGGATGGCAAGAGTGTATCTGCAGCAGTTTAATCTTCAGAAAGCATTTCAGGGTAAAAGAAAAATCAGTGAAGAAGCATTATTCGACTCCAAAACCAGTTTTATTATTACCTGGTCGGGAATGCGTGGTATTGTCTCATTAGCGATTGCTTTGGGGATCCCTGTGACGTTAAATAGCGGTGAATCTTTTCCTCTGCGAAGCGAAATTATTTTTTTATCGATAGCGGTTGTATTAATATCACTTTTAGGGCAAGGACTTACTTTGCCGTGGATCATAAAAAAGCTTAAATTGTAGTTATGCAGATCGCTCCTCCCAAGCCACTGGCAAGTTATATAAAACATTATATCTTTTTAAAAAATCCAGAAGATATAAACAAAAATCTGCGGTTATTTGCTGATGGTAATACAGGTCTTATCATTTCACCGGATATAAGTATGTATAACGGACAGAATAAGAACCTGCCATTATCTTTTTTCTATGGACAGCCTACACAGTATAAAGATCTGAGTACAAAAGGACGGTTTTCTTTACTGGCAGTTGTATTTCAGCCTTATTTTTTTAATCTTCTTTTCGGTGTTGCAGCCAAAGACATCAAAAATGAAATTATCTCAGCTTCAGATATTGTAAAGGATGAGCTTCTTCCATTCCAGGAAGGTCTTTATAATAACGAAGATCCCCAATCCATCATATCGGCATTGAATTATTATTTCATGGAGCTTATTTCGGCCAGAAACAATCCGGAATTGTGGCTTATTAAAGTTCAGCAGTATATACTCCTGAAACGGGGTGTCTTGTCTCTGAAAGAACTGGAATATTTTACAGGGTATTCTGAACGGCATATTGAACGCAAGTTTGAAGACCATATCGGGCTGTCTCCTAAGAAATATAGCACCATCATCAGACTTCATCATTTTTTAAGCCTGATGAAGAATAATCCAAATCAAAAAAACATAACCAGTCTTTCCTATGAAGCAGGTTATGCTGATCAGTCCCACCTGATCCGGGAATTTAAAAATACCATCGGACTCACTCCGGGGCAGTATCTTAAAACAGAAAATAAGCTGGCTGTCAATTTTATAGAGATTCCGTTTACATAGCAGATGTCGGTTTTATACAATTTCTGAATAGAACTGATGGATAGCTTTGCAGAAAAAAAGATGAACAATCTCAAAATTTCAACCGCACAATTTGAAAATAAAAGCGGAGACAAAGAATACAACCTTTCAGTGATAGAGAAACTGGCATCCGAAGCCGCGGCGAAAGGTTCACAGGTTATTGCTTTTCACGAATGTTCCATTACCGGATATACTTTTGCCAGAAAACTTTCCAGAGAACAACTGCTTGATATTGCTGAACTTATCCCTGAAGGAAAAAGCATTCAGAAGCTGCAGCAGATTGCTGATACCAATAATATCACAATACTGGCAGGTCTTTTTGAAAAAGATGAAAATAATAATCTGTTCAAAGCTTATGTATGTGTTGATAAAAGCGGTCTGAAAGCCAAGTACCGAAAGCTGCATCCATTTATCAATACCCATCTGACTCCAGGAAATCAATATTGTGTTTTTGATATTCACGGCTGGAAATGCGGCATCCTTATCTGCTATGATAATAATATCGTTGAAAATGTAAGAGCTACAAAACTTCTTGGTGCTGATATTATCTTCATGCCTCATGTTACAATGTGTACTCCTTCAACCAGACCCGGAGCAGGTTTTGTAGATCCTGAGCTTTGGCAAAACAGAGAAAAAGATCCTACCTCCTTACGTCTGGAATTTAACGGAATGAAAGGACGGGACTGGCTGATGAAGTGGCTGCCGGCAAGAGCTTACGATAACGGAATTTATGTGGTTTTCTCAAATCCTGTAGGAATGGATGATGATCAGCTGAAAAACGGATGTTCCATGATTATTGATCCGTTTGGCGATGTCATTGCAGAATGCCGTTCTTTCGATGACAGTTTTGAAACGGTTACTATTTCCGGTGAAAAGCTTATTCAGTCGGGTGGAAGCAGGTATGTAAAAGCAAGAAGACCGGAGCTCTACAGAGATATCATTGGTATGGATCATGATTCTGAGCAAAAGGTAGTCTGGATGAAAGACAATACGATTTAGCCTGATTTTCATTAAAGAGTAAGGACACTGGCTGGAAAAGGGATAATTGTTTTCAGTAATTCCCAGATCCGGCCTTCCTTATTTTATAATTTCCTGAAGATCACTCCATGCACCTCCGTTATATACATGTTTAAAACCTCTGTCTTTCAGAATACTTTCAGCTTTTACACTGCGTAACCCGTGCGAACAGACCGTGATATAAGTTTTATCAGGATCAAGTTCCGTATATCTTTCCCTTATAGTTCCCAGTGAAATATTAACTGAACCTTCGATATGGCCCATATTATATTCTTTTTCTGTCCTTACATCAAGAATGATGGCACCTTTCTCAATAAGCTGGTTCAAGCCATCATCTAATGTCTGATATTTATATAGGCGGTAAATAACATAAACGCTGAGAACTATTCCGCAAAAGATCAATACGTTTTTCATAATCTGCTGAGAATTTTTTTATCAATATAAAATGTTCCGAAAGGAATGAAACAGGCTAAAATCACTTTCCAGGTAGTTTCTTTAAATTTCCATTGCTGCTCAACGCCCACACTTAAAGTATTAAACAGGAAAAGCAGAAATAAAGTTCCGTGAACCGGGCCCATCATCTTTACCATGGCAGGGTTTCCCAGCCAGTATTTCATTGGAACAGCTACCAATACAAGAGTAAGAAGAGAGATCCCTTCCAGAATAGCCAGAATTCTCAGGCGTCCGATTTTTGTTTTTAATAAATGTGTCATAATTATCTGAAATAAGGTCTGTTTACAAAAGGAGAGAAAGGCCATGGAATTGCTATAAAGATAACAGCCAGCGCGACTGCGAACCAGATAAGCATCGTTTTGAATTTTTCAGGGTCTGTGCTTTTTCTTTTGGACAAAGCGGAACCAATGGTTAGTGTAACAACAGCCGAGATCATAAGTACGATATGAATCAATCCAAAGAACAGTAGGTCCGGAGATTCTTTCGCTTCACTGAAATTCTTCCAAAAATACTTAACAACAGGACTTTTAATGTAGAGAATGATCCCTAAGATCAATTGAATATGAGCAACTGTTGCAGTCCAGTGACGCACAGAATCATCCGTTTTTGAAAATGTTTTGTGATAAAAGCAGCCTCTGTAAGCTCTCCATAAAGCGTAGATCATGCTTAACAAAACCACCCACCGGAATGTGGAGTGCAAAAATGTAAGGGTCTGGTACATTGTTCATTTTTTGAATGCACCAAAGATATATAAAAAAACATACTAATTAGTATGTTTTTGTGCAAAAAATTATTCCAATGATTGAAAATAAGACTTAAGTCCTTTTAAATAAATAAGATAAACTGATTTTGAATTCTCCAGTTTTCCTAAATTACGTACGCCCCAATAGCCGGACATTACAAATACAGCAATTTCTTTGGCATTCACATTCTGTTTTACGGTACCTTCTTTTTTACCATTTTCAATGCAGTTGATCATAGCATTTTCCCAGCGTGAGGAGAGTGCATTCAGTGCTTTTGTGAAATCTGTATGCCAGGGAGCCATTTCCTGTGTAAAATTGGAAGTCGGACAGCCGTACTCAACCTTCAAAAGATCATTTTCCATTAAAATACCATATACCATCTTGTAAATAGTTTCCAATGGATGATCACTGTTTTCAAGCGGTTCAATAAAAGTACTTTTAAAGTTATTTTTCAGAAGTTCATTGATGATTGCCAGACCCATCTCATCCTTGGTTTTAAAATGATAATAGAAAGCACCTTTTGTAACCTGCGTAGTGGCAATAATCTCATCTATACTGGTGGTCTGATAACCTTTTGCGTAGATGAGTTCAAAGGCTTTCTGAAGGATGTTCAGTCGGGTTACTTCTGATTTTTTCATTAGGATTCTTTGGCTTTTTGCAAAGGAACGGATTTTTTATGTAAAATGACAAACTATCATTATTATGATATATTGCTACAATTTAAATAATTTTTATAATATATTATTTCGTCGGAAATTTGCACTGTCAACATCAATAAAATGACAATACAATGAATTTCCAAAAAGAAATACAGATCAGCCCGGCCTCAAAAAGCCTCAAAAATAAAGGTCTTCCTGCTGCATTATGGGCACTTACTATAAGTGCATTTGCCATAGGAACAACGGAATTTGTGATCGTGGGACTTCTTCCCACAGTTGCAGCAGACCTGGGTATCACGATCCCTTCAGCAGGCTTATTGGTAAGTCTCTATGCAATAGGGGTAGCGATTGGAGCACCGATTTTAACAGCCTTAACAGGTAAAATTCCCCGCAAACAACTTTTGGTTTCAATCATGCTGTTATTTGTAATCGGAAATGGACTTGCCTCTGTTGCTCCCGGTTTTATAACCCTGATACTGGCCAGAATACTGACAGGATTTGCACATGGGGTTTACTTTTCGATAGGTTCTACCATTGCAGCATCACTGGTTCCTGAGGAAAAAAGAGCAACTGCTATCTCTATTATGTTTGCCGGACTTACCCTGGCGATTGTAACAGGAGTGCCATTGGGAACTTTTATAGGACAGCATTTCGGATGGAGAGCAACCTTCATAGGTGTTTCTATTCTTGGTATAATCGGATTGGCCGCCAGCCTGCTGCTCGTTCCAAATAATTTAAAGAATGGCAAAACAGCTTCTTTAAAAAGCCAGTTTAAAGTATTGGCTAATAAACGATTGATTTTCGCCTTCTTAATGACTGCCATGGGATATGGGGGAACATTTGTGGTATTCACCTACTTATCACCTGTTTTACAGGAAATAACAGGATTTCAGGAGACTACAGTAACTTTTATACTGCTCATCTATGGAGTGGCAATTGCTTTGGGAAATCTGATTGGGGGTAAAGTTGCCAATAAAAATCCATTAAGAGCACTTTTGTGGATGTTTGCAGCTCAGGCATTAGTATTACTGGCGTTCTATTTTACGGTAAGCAGTCCGTTACTAAGTATCATTACTCTTTTCTTTCTGGGAGCTTTATCTTTTGCAAGTGTTCCGGGGCTGCAGCTTTTGGTAGTACAGATCGCTGAGAAAGAACTTCCGGGAACCGAAGATGTAGCATCAGGAATTAATATTGCCGCATTCAATATTGGTATTGCTATCGGATCTTATGCAGGAGGGATTATTGTGACTTCAGCCTTGGGACTGGAAAGTACACCATGGATAGGCGCATTATTTCTGGTTGTTACCGTATTTATAACGCTGTACAGCATCCGTTTAAGCAGAAAGAAATAATGACCTTTCTTTTTTGCAATGATTTATTCTTTCAGCCACTAATTCAAAAAGAAAAAGAAGTGATCTCACTTTTGGGGATAACTTCTTTAATTTTAAGGCAAACGTCGATAGAGTATCTTATTCTCCGGTTAAGTATTTGTTTTCGGAAGTGCTTCTATATTTCATAGATATCAGTATCCGTAAAAACAAAAAATGTGCTCTTTTTCGGCAGATTTTTGGTATCCAATCCTGTAAATTCACTAAAAGCAGGTAATAATAATTGATGATCAGTAAGAGCAAAGCAGGGGAGTCTTATTTTACTTACAGCTGAGTTTAAAACTATTCCAGGATGAATATGTCCGGTAATCTGAAACTCAGATTTTGTTTTCTCAAAATCATGAATGAAAGTAAACTTATCCATTTCCAGGGAAGCTGTTCTCAAATTTAAACAAAGCTTTTTCTCCAGCGATTTTGAAATGCGGTCATGATTTCCTTCTATCAGATAAAATTCTATTTCAGGATATTGATTTCTCCACCTGCAGAACTCATCCACATCAGAATTGTCGCCTGCATGCAGCAAATCTCCAACCACAATGAATTTGTCGGGATGAAAGTATTCAATCAATGCCGACAACCTTTCCAGATCACTTTTCATGATGTGATTGGCAAGTGCGATCCCGTTTTTCCGAAAATGCGCTGTTTTTCCGATATGAAGATCAGAAAGGACTAATGCTTTTTCTTTTTCAAGGAATGCAGCCCGCTGATTGGTGAGAATGAAAGTCTCCTTTTGGACGGTAATTTTTTTGGTGGCTATAAACACTGATAATAAGATGAAGTTAAAAAATATGAATGGTATTGAAATTTGTTTTTTATGCTAATAAACTAAATATTTTTCAAAAAAAATCAGTTTCCTTTTCTGCTGCAATGAAATTTTTCATCAAAGATATAGGTCAGGGGAACTCCGGTAGCGATTTCCCTTTCTAGAATTTCATCCGGAGAAAGATGTTCCAAATACATAATCAGCGCCCGGAGACTGTTTCCGTGCGCGACGATTAATACATTCTTTCCCTTTTTCAAAACCGGTAAAATTTGACTTTCATAATAGGGAATAACCCTGTTGTAGGTGTCTTTAAGGCTTTCTCCTCCCGGCGGGACCACATCATATGATCTACGCCAGATATAAACCTGTTCATCACCATATTTCAGGGCAGTTTCAGCTTTGTTGAGCCCTTCAAGATCTCCATAAGAGCGCTCATTCAGGGCTTTATCAATGATGATTGGAATGTTTCTCTTTCCCATTTCATCAAGAATAATAGTGAGAGTATGCTGTGCCCTGATCAGAGCAGAAGTAAAAGCAATATCTATAATTTCTCCTTTCAGTGCAATTCCTGCTTTTTTTGCCTCTTCAATCCCAACTTCCGTAATATCTATATCTTGCCATCCTGTAAATCGGTTTTCCAGATTCCAGAGTGACTGTCCGTGACGGACTAAGAATAATTTTGCCATTTGTATATTGTATTTAACCTTCAGAGAAGATACTCTAAGTTACGATGATTATTAAACTTTTCAAAGGATTTTAACTATAAAATACGGAAACATTCCAGACGATTGCCGCCAATCGGATGAGTAATTATTATTTTGATGACAGGTTTGGGATAAAGCTATTTTAAAATGAATATTATTCTTCTTCTGATTTATTTTTAAGCTAAAAACAATACCTCTTTCAGATAGATCATTTTCAACCTTCAACTTCGCATTTTCCCCTTTTACCTACAGTTTCAGCATTCTTTTAATTCTCGCATCCAGCCCTTCACTGGAAAGGGTTTGACGTAAGCTGTCTACTTTTATAGGAAAGCTTAACGGAGTGAAAGAACGGGAATGCTTTAAAATAATTTCAGATTTTTCAATTCTTTTAAAGGCTTCCACGAGTCTCTGTTCCTGAAGCTGCATATTAAAAACTTCAGTATAGGCCTGCTTGATGAGGAAATGATTGGAATCATAGTCTTCCAGCACTTTAAAAATAAGTCCTGCGGAGCTTTGTAAAGATTTATTTGATCTTTGTTTGCCTGCATAGTTTTGGATTACCATTCCTGAGATAACAGCTATATCCCTGAATTTTCTTCTTGCCATTTCTGCAGAATTAATACTTGCTATCACGTCATTCATAAGATTATCTCTGCTTAATATCTGCTGGAGATTGTCTTCATTGAGTGGAATTTCCTTATCGCTGAAGAGCTCAAATCCATAGTCATTCATTGCCATAGAAAAAGAGATGGGAGCAAGTTTTGAAACCCGGTAAGCAATCAATGCTGCCATTACTTCATGCACCAGACGGCCTTCAAAAGGATACATAAACAAATGATAGCCTTCACGGTTTCTGATCATCTCTACCAGAAATTCATCTTCTTTTGGAATATGGGAGTTTTCTTCCTGATTGATCAACAGCGGATGAAGGAATTTCAATTCTTTTTCTGAAGCTTTAGGATTTAATGCATGGGACAGTTTTTCTCTTAGAAAATGCCCTAGATTTGAGCTTAGGGGCAGTCTGCCACCGAGATAACTTGGTACGAGAGCTTTTCCTTTTGCAGCCCTCACATAAACTGTCATATCCTTGATAATTGCTACTTCAAGCGTGCGTCCTGCAAGAATAAACTTTTCTTCCTTTTTCAGTTTTGAGATAAAATATTCTTCAATCATTCCGACATAACCACCGGAAATGAATTTTACTTTCAGCATTGCATCACTTACAATGACTCCCATATTCATACGGTGGAGCATTGCAATTTTCCGTGAGGTTACTTTGTACAAGCCGTCTTCCAAAATGACAATTTTATGGAATTCTTCATAGTTTTTTAAAACGCTTCCGCCGATGGTGAGAAACTCAAGAATTCCCCGCCACTCTTCATCCATTATCTCCTGAAAAGCATATACTTTTTTTATCCTCTCATAGACCTCATCCGGGTAGAAACCATCACCCACAGCAAGCGTCATCAGAAACTGAACCAGTACATCAAAACATAAAACCTGAGGTTCTCTGGGTTCTACAACATTTTGTTTCACAGCCTCTTTTAAAGCTGAAACCTCTATAAGTTCGAGGGAATGGGTAGGTACACAATAAATTTTGGATGTTTCAAAAGGCGAGTGCCCGCTACGTCCTGCCCGCTGAAGGAATCTGGCAACTCCTTTTGCCGAACCAATCTGAATAACAGTATCAACAGGTTTGAAATCGATTCCCAAATCCAGTGATGAGGTTGAGACGACGGCTTTTAATTTTCCCGAACTCAAATTTTCTTCGATCCAGATTCTTAAATGGGCATCAATAGAACTGTGGTGGATGGCAATTTGCCCCGCAAAATCAGGATAAGCATCCAGTAATAGCTGATACCACATCTCACTCTGGCTTCTGGTATTGGTGAAGACAATTGTAGATCTGGAATCAAGGATGATCGGAACAACTTTATCCGCCAGTTTGTTTCCCAGATGTCCCGCCCAGGGTAATATCTCAATTTCATTGGGGAAAACAGGAATGATATCTATTTTTTTATGTTCTTTGGCGGTAATTTTTACTTTTTTAATGTCATACGGAATCAGAACTTCCATTGCCTCATCCAGATTACCGATGGTTGCGGTAATACCCCAGATTTTAATCTTCGGAATATATTTTCTGAGTTGTGATATTCCCAGTTCTACCATTACCCCTCGTTTTGAGCCTAAAAGTTCGTGCCATTCATCAACAACGACACATTTAATATCACGGAAAAAAGTTTCATTATTCTTCTGAGCCAAAAGAAGGTGTAGGCTTTCTGGGGTGACGACAAGAATTTCCGGCATTTTTTTTATCTGCTGTTGTCTTACTTTCGGATCAGTATCTCCGTTTCTTACCCCCACAGCCCAATCAAGCCCGATTGCGTCAATGGCTTCCTGCATTGCTTTGGCAATATCTTTAGACAAAGACCGAAGTGGAGTGATCCAGATCATTTTCAGCCCCTTTTTATAGTTTTCCGGATGGTTCAGGAAATCTGAAATCAAACCCAGAAAAACAGAATAAGTTTTCCCAAATCCCGTAGGCGCTACAACCATTCCGCTATAGCCGTTACCAAACTTCCACCATGTATCAATCTGGAATTTAAAAGGGGATATGCCTTTATCCTTCATCCATTGCTGAATGATCTTAAATCCGTCGGTATGTTCAAAGGCTGCCAAATTATTGTATTAATTTTTTGATTTCTTCTAAATGGTCAATTTCATCCACGGTTTTGTCTTTCCGCCATCGTACAATTCTTGGAAAACGCAGTGCTACACCACTTTTATGCCGGTTACTGAAACCTATTCCTTCAAAGGCTATTTCAAAAACAAGTTCTGCCTTTACCGTTCGCACAGGCCCGAATTTCTCAATGGCATTTTTGTTTACAAATCTGCTTACTTCCATAATCTCTTTATCTGTTAATCCGGAGTATGCTTTGGCAATAGTTACCAGCGTATCCCCATTTTTAACGGCAAAAGTATAATCCGTATAGTAAGCACTCCTTCGGCCGCTTCCTTTTTGTGCATAGATCAAAACAGCATCAATAGTGAATGGATTGATTTTCCATTTCCACCAGTCTCCCTTCTTCCGTCCGGAGTGGTAGGGGGAGTTTTTTTGTTTAAGCATCAGCCCTTCACTGTTGACGTCCCTTGAATGGTCTCTGATGAGGTTCAGCTCTTCCCATTTTTCAAAACCTATACTTTGGGAAAGTCTGATGTTCTCAGGGTTCTGATTTAATAATAATTCTTCAAGCATGGCCCTTCTTCCTGAAATAGATTTTTCTCTGAGATCATTATTTTCAAGTTCCAGCAGATCATAAGCAAATACTTCGATCGGGATTTCGGAAAGCATTTTCTTAGTTAAAGTTTTCCTGTTTAATCTTTTTTGTAATTCGTTAAAATTTAAAACCTTACCCTCCTTTACCGCAAGTATTTCTCCATCTAAAACGAAATTCCCTTTCATTGCTTTAATGGTGTCAGCGATTTCAGGAAACTGTTCTGTAACAAGCTCTTCTCCTCTTGACCAAATGAAGACTTCATCATTTCTGCGGATAATCTGACCGCGTATTCCATCCCATTTATATTCTACCAGCCATTCATCCGGTTCTCCAAGTTCTTCAGTCTTTTTTTCCAGAGGATAGGCAAGGCAGAAAGGATACGGTTTGGAATTGTCCGGGTTTATATTTTCAGCTGAAATGAGTTCCTGAAAAGAAGCTTCAGCCGGCTGCCATTTCCCCATCAGGCTGTGCATGAGTGTGCTGGATTCCTGTCCGGAAAATTTTGTCAGGGCATTGATTAATGTTTTATCGGAAACACCAATCCGGAAGCTTCCGCCAATTAATTTATTGAAAATCAATCGTTCTGTGTAATCCAGGCCGTTCCATGAATTGAGTACGAATTCTTTTTTTTCAGTCTCTGTTTTATCTTTTAAATTGACAATATCATTCATCCATTGTGATAAAGTACGTTCAATTTTCTCTTGAGGTGGCGGAAGAATCAATGAGAGGGTTTCTCCAAGATCGCCTACAGAAGAATAGCTCTCCTGAAACAGCCAAAACGGAATACCGGTGATTTCCAGTGCCCACTCTTTCATATAATTGGTATTGACATTTCTTTTGGGCCTTTTTCCTGTAAACAGAGCAATGAACCATACTTTATCTTCATCCGGAGCACGTTCCAGATAATCGATAATGGCCTCAATTTTTGCGTTGGTTTTATTGGTGGTTTCCAAGGCGTTGATTAAGTCTGCAAAATGTCTCATAGCCCTTTGTTTTCAATGGTTTCCTTTTCTGTCTCTTCGTCATCTTCACCAAACAGGGTTTCCACAACATCTGCCCGGACTCCGATTTCATTAAGGTATTTTGAAAATACTTCCGTCTGCCCATGGGTAACATGTACAATCTCTGCCTCAGTAGCTTTTACAGTTTGTAATAAGCCTTTCCAGTCTGCATGGTCGCTCATGGCAAATCCAGCATCTGCGCTCCGCCACCGTCTGGCGCCACGAACCTGCATCCAGCCGGAGCATAGGGCTGTTGCGGGATCTGGAATCTTTTTAATGATGTTACTGTCTAACAGAGCTGGCGGAACAATTACAATTTCATGCTCCATTTCTTTAGGGCGTTCTCTGAAATCAGCAATCGTATACTCCGGAAGGTTGATCCCAACGGTTTCGAAAGCTTCATTTAGTTTTCCTATGGAATAATGAACATATATTTTCCCCAATCCTTCAACTGCTTTCATAATACGCTGAGCTTTACCAAGAGAATATCCGATAAACACTGAAGTTTTATTATTTTCCTGATTTTTCAGTACCCAGTTCTGAAGCTTTTGATTGAGTTCAGGAACTTCCAGCCAATTGTAAATAGGCAGCCCAAAGGTACTCTCAGTTACAAATTCATTACATTTTATAAGCTCGAAAGGAGTACTCAGACCATCGTCCTGAATTTTATAATCCCCCGAAATCACGGTTACATACCCTTTATATTCCAGCCTTACCTGTGCTGAACCAATAATATGCCCAGCAGGATGAAGGGAAAGTTTGACTCCATTGATCATCAAAGCTTCACCATATCCAATACTCTGACATTCTATATCAGCCCCAATTCTTTGGTAGAGAATAGGTTTTGTAAAATGATGACAAAGGTATTTTTTCATTCCCCAGCGCGCGTGATCGGCATGTCCGTGGGTAATGACAGCCATATCAACGGGCCTCCATGGATCTATATAGAATTTTCCCTGCGGACAGTAAATTCCTTTTTTGGTAAATGTGATTAATTTCAATGGTGTGATTGGTTTGTAGGATAAGCTTCAAAAACTTAACCAAATTAGAATAATGAGTTGAAATTTTCACTAAAAATTAGTGTTTTTTTGGTTCAAAAACGGCAGAAGCACCAAGTTTTCATTCTTTATTCTATGTTTAAAGCGCAGGAAAGTTCAAATACCATGAATATAAATATCTGACATAAAAAAACAGGCTGCTTCTCCTGGAAACAACCTGCTCTATTATTTTTCATTAAGTACATCACTTACAAAATCAATCCATTGATAAACAGGAATTGTTTTGTCTATAAAGTAATCCGGCTGAATACCTTTTTCGTCTATCGCCATATCCGGGATTCGGAAGCTTTTGGAGAGACTGTATCCCATTTTAAATTCGTTGCAGGGAGAATTGACAAAGTACATATTTGAAATATCCAGTACTCCGGCTGTAGTAGTCCCGAAAAGTTTCACTTTTTTACTTTGCTTTGCTGCAAGTAAAAATTCTTCAGCTGTACTTCCGTTGCCGTTATTGATGATAATTCCTATATTTTTTGGAAAAGGAAGAACTTTATCTAATTTGTTTATACTTACCGGACTGCCGTCACCCTGTATTGTGATAAACTTGCCCAGATTGGCATTTAGCTTATCATAAGCCTTTTTTAGATATTCTCTTTCTTCAATTGGAATTCCATACTTCTCATAGTTTTCATATAAATCAAGCATTCTCTGGTTATTCAGTTTGGTAGAATACATTTGTGTTCTTATACTTCTAATAGGATTGGTATAGAGATAAGGAATGATTTTGGCAAAACTGTTATCACTTCCCCCGCCATTATTTCGGATATCTATTATAAGATTTTCTGTGCTTTCTATTTTTGCTTTATTTGTGGTAATTACACTGTCTATCTGCTTTTTTATGGCACCATTGAATGAGGGTATTCTTAAAAGAAGGGTATTTTTATTAAGTTCTTTTAAAAACGGACCCTGAGCCTGCATAGCTTCATAATACGTTTCAATTCCTTCTTCACGTTCAAATACCGGGGAAACTCTTTTTAAGGTAAAATCTCCGACTTCAAGATAATTTTTTCCGATCAATTCAATATGGTTTATGTTCTGACCAGATTTGTCTCTTAAATAATAAATACCTTTTGTTTTGTCAGCATTTATCGTGAATTTTAATTCGCCTGGCTTCCAATTGTCAGCACTGGATTTAATAATAAAACCTTTGTAAGTATCACCGAGCTTTTTAACTCCTATGGTATAAGGATTAGCTTCCCATATACCTTGAATGTCAGAACTCTTTTTAGACTGAACTTCTTTTTTAAACTTTTCAAGATCTATTTTTACAAGCTCTGTTTGAGGCTGTTGTCTAGGAGAGGGTTGGGTTTGCGGGGTTTTATTGTCAATTCTTGATATTGAAAGGTGTCCGGATCTGAAGAACTTCATCCAGTCATAGATAGTCTGTGTACATTCAGCATCTGATTTTACATTTTTTATCCTATTCAGAAAATCGGTATTATGCGCCTGGTATGCTGAATTACCTTTTTTATCAATGACGTATTGAAATCCTGCATCATTTTCCTCGAAGGTTTGTTTTACCCATTGAAAATTACTTTCACATGTACAGTTTTGGGCAAAGCCAAAAGTAGAAGACGCTATGAAAACTAAAAAAAAGGTTTTAATTTTAATCATGGTTTAGTTTTTACTTATAAATATTTTGAAGGTTACAAATCTAACAATAAATAAAGTTTAATCTTCGCTATGAAAAAAAGTGATAGATAAGTGAGCTTTTGAGCAATAAAAAATGAACTTCTTACCAATACTGATCCTCCGGAATTCTTTGAAATTTGTATCATCATTTTAAAAAAAATACAATGAACAAAACAATTCTGATCACAGGCGCCGCAAGCGGATTCGGAAAAATTGCCGCATTTGATCTTGCCAAAAAAGGACATAAAGTAATTGCCACCACACAGGTTTTTCCTCAGATGAGTGATTTGATCCGTGAAGCGAAAGAGCTGGATATAGACCTTACAGTTGATAAACTTGACGTAATGAATCCAAGGGATATTGCTTATATACTGAACAAATATGATATTGATATTTTAATAAGCAATGCAGGTATTATGGAAGGCGGCCCTGTTGCCGAGCAGCCTGTAGACATTATCCGTTCCATGTTTGAAGTGAATGTTTTCGGTGCATTGGAACTTGCTCAGGGGTTCATCAAAAAGTTTGTTGAAAAAAAGAGTGGTAAAATTGTCTTCACCTCATCAATGGGAGGTTTATGGACTGTTCCTTACGTGGCCGCTTATTGCGCTTCAAAACACGCTTTGGAATCAATTGCTGAAGGATTAAAAACAGAACTCGCTCCATTTAATATCAAAATAGCGACCTGTAATCCGGGTGTTTTTGGAACAGGTTTCAATGACAGGGGAGTAGATTCCATATTCCGTTGGTATAATCCGAAGGTAAATTTCACGCCTGAATCAGCTTTTGATGCAGCAGCAGAATCTCTTGCGCATCAGCTGGATCCGCAGTCAATGGCACAGGTTATTGTGAATGTAGCTTTGGATGATGACAGTAATTTCAGAAATGTACATCCCAAAGATACTGAAGATTTTGTAAAACAGCTTCAGGCTGATGCCTGGACAGTAAAAAGCTAATAGAATGGAAATGAATTATAAACTTGCTGAAAAAGTACTTTCTGCAGCTCAAGAAAAGGCTAAGGCGTTCAACATTCCTGTAAGTATTGCGATTGTAGATACGGGAGGACATCTTATGAGCTTCGCAAGGCTGGATAGCGTCTATGGTGTGGTTGATTTTGCTGTTAAAAAAGCGAAAACTGCTGTTATGTTTGGAATTGACAGTGAGATAATGGGAGATATTATTTCAGGTGCTGGCCCTCAAAGCTATGGAATGCTGAATTCGAATAACGGACTTCTCACCATTGCCGGAGGTGTTGTTATAAAGAATAAAAATGGAAAAGTAATAGGCGCTATAGGTTCATCCGGAGGAACTCCTGAACAGGATAAGGAAATTGCTGTGACAGGAGCATCTGTTATAGCTTAAATTTCAGATATTTGTATAATGGAAAAAACGTCTGAGATCATATTTGATAAACTGGCTTATTCATGTTCCTTTGAATCTTACCGTGGACATGAGGAGTTTATTCCTGACCATTTTCTGGGATTTCAGATATCAGGGGAAACACATGCTTTTCATGAGCAGGGCAAAACTGTGATAAAAGAGAATACCGTAGTTCTTGTACGGAAAAACCAGCTGATCCGAACAATAAAGCATCCTTCGAAAACTCAAAAATACCAGTTTGTATCTATTACTCTTGACGATGAAACTCTCAGACGGTATGCAGCAGAAAATAAAATAGGAATAGCAACTCCTTTTCCTGATTATAAAAGGCTTTTTTTTGAACCGGACGAGTTTTTTAAGAGCTATTTTGCCTCGCTTGTACCCTATATCAACAAAACAGAAAGTATACCACCCGGGCTGGCTGTTTTAAAAGTAAAAGAAGCCATAGAACTTCTTTTGCTGAGTAATCCTGATCTTAAAAACCTTCTTTTTGATTTTTCTCAGGCACATAAGATTGATATTGAGGAATTCATGAACAAAAACTTCATGTTTAATGTTTCCGTAGACACTTTTGCCCGGCTTACAGGACGCAGTCTTTCCGGTTTTAAAAGAGATTTTGACAAATCATTTCAAAAGAGCCCGAAGCAATGGCTGAAAGAAAAACGATTAAAAGAAGCTTATTATTTAATAAAAAATAAAGACAAAAAGCCTTCGGATATCTATCTTGATCTGGGATTTGAGAATTTGTCACATTTTTATTCTTCTTTTAAAAAACAGTTTGGTGTAACCACTACAGAAGTTTAGTCAGGTGATAACAGGAAATAATAAGACACAAAATTACAGCCATAAGAAAATTAAAAATTTAAGATATCTTTTATTAACCACGAATGCACGAATTTTATTTGATTCGTGCATTCGCGGTAATTATAAATCTTTCGAAGATTAAGCATATTCGAGAAATTCTTAAGTAAAGATACTCTGAAAGATGATATTCTACCTGTAAGAAAAACGGTATGCTTTATCCTGTTTAAGGAATCATTTTTTCAGCTTTCAGTCTTTCAAATACTTCTATAAAAGAATCTTCAGTGCTTTTGAATGCTGAAAAGCCTAATTTTCTGCTTCCGGACATATCACACATCACTTCCAGAGGTCTTCCAAGATCAAGATCCGTATGCCAGGCTGAAGATAAGCGGTCAATATTTTGCTCATTCAGACTATATTTTTTAGCTATTTCTTTCCAAATCTGATGATCATTTTCCAGCTCTTTTTCCAGGGGTCTTATTGTATTTTCAAAACCTTCAGATTCAATTCCAAACCAGTCTGCCAGCCTTTTCCAGAGCCATTTCCATCTGAAAACATCTCCATTGGTAATATTGAAGGCCTGGTTTTTTGCAGAATCAGTACTAGCTGCCCATACCAGCTGTTTGGCCAATATTTTCGCATCTGTTACATCAGAAATACCATTCCATTGAGCTTCAGATCCGGGCCATATCAACTTTCGTCCGGTTTCTTTACATATACTTGCATAGACTGCTAAAGTGGTTCCGATATTCATCAGGTTCCCAACGGCATAGCCTACAACTGTATGTGGTCTGTGGATGCTCCATGTAAAACCATCTCTTTCAGAAGCTTTATAAACTTCATCTTCCTGAGCGTAATAGAAATTGGGAAGAGGAAGTCTTGGATGTTCTTCACGCACTGGGGTTTCAGGAAGGATACCATCTTTAGCATAAGCCTCAAAAGGCCCAAGATAATGCTTAAGCCCTGTTACCAAGGCAACGTGCTGAACTGATTTTTTTTCTGATAAGACATTCAGCAGATTTCTGATTAGTGAACTGTTGACCCGGATGTTTTCCTCTTCAGTGTCATTTCGCATCCATGTTGTAAAATAAACATGCGTAGGAGAGATTCCTTCCAATGCTTCCGTAAGGTTTTGCTCATCCATCAGGTCTGCCTTAATGGGGCGAAGATTTGGAATATTGTTATTCGGATTTCTGGACAGTCCATAGGTAGTCCAGCCCTGTGCGATTAATTCGTCTGCAAGATTACTTCCAGTAATTCCGGTAGCGCCTACTACCAATGCAATATTTTCCATAAGTATTGTTGTAAAATTTCTTAACAAAATTATGGCTGATATCACGCTTTTGCACTTGATCTGAATCATGCATTTGACTTGATCTGGATCAAGTATTATTCAGGGAAATCTTCTTACGTATTCTGCTTATCGTTTCCGGAGCCAGCCCAAGATAAGAGGCAATAAGGTTGTGTGGAACCCTTTTGATCATTTCAGGGTTTTTCTGTGCCAGCTGAAGGTACTTTTCTTCGGCCGTATAGCTGTTGGAAACTATTAGCCGGTAGTCTTTCGTGACAAGGCTGTTTTGATACAAAATCCTGAAATACCGGTCCATTACAGGGATTTCTGACAGCATTTTATCATAATCTTGCAATGTGATCATCAATATCTCCGTTTCCTCTACCGCATCGATATTCAGAACCGCTTTTTCCTGATGAATAAAGCTGTTGAAATCGGATATCCACCAGCCTTCAAAGGCAAACATATTGATATGTTCATTTCCTTTTTCATCCGAAAAATAGGATTTGAGTAATCCTCTACTTACAAAAGACAAACATTTGCAGATATCTCCCTCCTGAAGCAGATATTGTTTTTTTTTAAGCTTTTTAAAAGTAAAGAAAGACCGCAGCTGTTTTTTCTGATCTTCGGTTATATCAACCTTATTCTGAATATGGGAAAGAAGGACGTCTAACATCAGATAAATATTTCATCAAAAATAAGACTTTGAAGACTATTGTTCAAAATCATAAAGATTAATCCCGGTTTCTTCATTTTTAGCCTTTACCATTCTTGTATTAAGAGGATAGAAAATAAATTCTGCAGCGCCCTGAATCCTGGCTTCCAAAAGATGACCTGCCAGTGCGGTATAATCTTCTCTGCCTAAAGTAATGTGAAGATGAAGCATTATTTTTCCTTCTATTTCTGATACATTTCCGGAAATATTGGTTACTTCCATCTGTTCTTTAAACGTTTTATCAACATAATTTTTAGTGGAAGGATTAAAAAAACGAAGGGTCGCTTCACTCACAGCACCAATTCCGGTAACTTCTCCTGCCTCAATTTTTTGATTCTGGACGAAGTCTGTTAAGGTTTCTACAATATGGGAATGATTTGTAATACTTACAATATAAATATGATCCACTTTTCTTGCCGACCAATGATTTCCTTTAAGGTTTTGTACATTCATAATACTAAAAAATTAAATGATTGTTGAGTCAAATAAAAGCTTTTAATGATCTTCGTTTTAAAGACTTTATATTTGAAAAAATGAGTCATAAAAATGCTGACAAAAGCATCAGTTCTCATCCTTTCTTATTCGAATGCAATAATTATGCTTTGCCTGCCTGTTTAAGAAAAAAAACTGATCATTTGCTTTGAAATTTATTGGCTGTCAGACCTGAAAACCGATAAAAAATCCTGAAATTTGCAGCAAAATAAAAAATCAATGAAGATCGTAGACCTTGAAAAATGGAACAGAAAGGAGCATTTTGAATTTTTTTCAGGAATGGCAAGCCCATACTTTGGATTTACAACAGAAGTAGACTGTACTAAAGCTTATGATACAGCAAAAAGTAAAGGGTATTCATTCTTTGCCTATTATTTTTACAAATCTATGGTTGCTGTTAATACCGTTGATGAATTAAAATTAAGAATTATTGACGGACAGGTTGTTCAGTTTGATACCGTTCATGCTGGAAGTACGATTGGCAGACCAGACGGGACTTTTGGATTTTCATTTACCCGTTTCTCAGAAGATTTTGAGACCTTTAATGCCGCTCTGCAGGAAGAAATAAAAGGAGTACATGAAACTTCAGGACTTCGCATAAGCAATGAAAGACTGGGAAAAGACCATGTAAGACATACCACCATTCCATGGAATTCTTTCAGTGCCATTCTGCATCCTACAGACTTTAATACGGGTGAATCTATACCGAAGATTGCTTTTGGAAAATTCAATATTCGTGAAGGTAAAAAATATCTTCCTGTTTCTGTTGAAGCCCATCACGGATTAGCAGATGGAATCCATCTTGCGAAATATATGGAAGAATTTCAGAGACAGCTTGATCTGGAGTAATATTTTGGGTTTTAATGTTGGAAAATTTGAAAATTTTAAGTTCGATAGGAGTGAAGGGGTGGTAAGCAGCCAATATCAATGATAAAAACATATCATATTCATTTTCAATTCTCAGCTTTCAATTCAATAATTATAAAAGGTAGAACAGCCATCCTAATTTTAAACTTTCCGCTTAAATTTCCAACTCCATTACGGTTTTCCGTAAAGAATTTTTACCCGTTTTCAGTACATTTGAGGCAATATATTGCTATATTAGAACATTTATCTTTCCTTTAGGGGAAGCTAATTAACCAATAACTCAAATGTATTAAGATGACCAGTTTTGAAAATTCGGACCTACAAATATTCATGTTCACGACAGCGGATCAGGGAGATAATTATTCAAAAAGAAGGTTATATAATTAACAGCCTGATGACCCATGCAGAACGATAACCATTCTCTACATACCGATGATTTTATTATCGATGTCTCCGGAAATACTGATATCCCGATTCATTTCAGGAATGATATTTATCTTTCCGAAAGTGAACCCATACCTCATCAGAACGGATCTTATAATACTGATTCATGGAAAATCGGTAAAAAATACAGCAGGAAACTGAATCTGACCGAAGATCAGATTAAAATACTGGATAAAATGTCCTTTTCAGGAAATGTATTTAATGAGATTGAATACTGTAAAATCCAGATATTAAAACAGTTTTTAAGAGCGGTTGATTACCTTTATCAGCACTGTATTCCTGTCAATAAATCTTATCTGACAGTCATTGATGAATTATCGGAAATCATCGTTTGCCTTCGTTACAATTACAGAAAAGAAAGTTTGAACTACAGCTACACTTATGATTCTGTACAAACGGAAATTTTCAACCATATTTTGAAACTGTGCGAAAATAATGTCCGTGAAATCTATGGTATTAAAAGAAAAATTAATACTGATTTTAACTATAATGAACCTGATATTCTTCATCAATACAACAAAAAAATAGTTTCTAAACTTGAAATCTTTCTGAAAGAAAATCAGCATCAGATTCTGGATGCAGATTATAAGACGAATATTATTCTCAACGAAAATAATACCAGCCGATGGAAGACCAAATTTGACCTGATTAAAGAAGATTATTCAAATCCTCTTGCTTTTGAAAGAGAAATTTTCAGACTTGTAGAGGTGAACGTGAAAAATCCATCTGCTGATGCTATATTCTTTGAGGCTTCAAAATTTGCGGCAGACTATGACAGAACCTGTGCATTGCGGCTTTATATCCATTATCTGGAAAAAGATCTCAACTCATCCAGATTTGATCAGAGACCACTGAACAAAACGATTCAGAAGAGCTTATTTTCAACCCGGGAACAGCTTGCCGATTTTGAGAAAATTCTGAATGACTTCATTGCAGACAGAAATCTGGAAAACGCTATTGAAAATGCCAACCTTCTTTATCAGCCTAAAAGAAAAAAAATTACGATTGATCCTGAAGCCATTAAAGATATCCAGGCCCAGGATTCTGAAACAGCGGATATTCTGGGACAGATTCTCAATACTGAAGATGAAGACGAAACTTTTATAGAAACTGTTCAAATTACTAAGGAAGAAGAAGAACTTACTATTACCATAAGTCCTCAGGTTTCTGAAAATCAAACTTCCAAATATCTTGATAGTTTGAATTTATCAGATATTCAAAAGGAAATTCTGGATCTATTTGAGAAAAACAGTTTCAATATACTTCAGTGTGATTTTGGAGATTTTATAAAAACAAAAGGTCTGTTTATGGGCTCTGCAATAGATTCTATTAATGAATGCTGTTTCGAGACCCTGGATGATGTCCTGATTGAAGAAGAAGATGAATATTTTATTATTAGCACAAATTATTACCAAAAACTTTTAAATAATGATTGACAATATTAAACCCAAAGAAGCAACTTCCATTATCAACTCTCTGGTAAGCGGGGTAGTACCTAAAATTGGAGTTCAGCATATTACCGTGGGAAGATCTGAGGAGATTAACGCTGTTATAGGCTCTTTGGAAGATGTGAAAAATGGTCTCAGCCTGGTAAAATTCTGGATCGGAGACTTCGGAAGCGGAAAATCATTCATGCTTCATTTGTTGAATACAGTAGCTTTAAAGCAAAAATTTGTAGTAGCCAATGCAGATTTTACACCAGATAACAGGCTCTATGCCAATGATGGGAAAAGCGTCATTCTATATTCTGCCATCATGGATAATATTGCCATCCAGACGAAACCCGAAGGTGGAGCATTGCAGACCTTACTTGAAAAATGGATTGAGCAGGTGATTACAAAAACGGCTGAAGAAAATCATCTCTCTCTGATGGAGATCAGGAATGATCAGTATTTAAGCCTAATTCAGAATTCTATTATAAAAACAGTCAATGAAATTACAGAAGTAGGTGGTTTTGATTTTGGTTCTGCGATTGTCAAATATTATGAAGGGTATATCAAAGGGGATGAACTTCTACGTAGAAATGCCCTGAAGTGGCTGAAAGGAGAGTACACTACGAAAACGGAAGCCAGACATGACCTTGGAATAAGAGAGATCATCAATGATTCCAACTACTATGATATGCTGAAGAATTTCTGTAAGCTCTTTGTGAGTATGGGATATAGCGGTTTTATGATCAATCTGGATGAGGCCATTAATCTTTATAAAATTTCTGTTGCAGCTTCCCGTGAGAAGAATTATGAAAAAATTCTCTCTATTTATAACGATTGTTTTCAGGGAAAAGTAGCCAATCTATTCATTAATTTTGCAGGAACGAAAGAATTTCTCGAAAATGAAAGAAGAGGGCTATTCAGCTATCCGGCTTTAAAAACAAGATTAGAATCCAATAAATTTGAAACTTCTGAGCTGCGTGATTTTGCACAGCCCGTTATTAAACTGATGCCTTTGAATCATAATGAAATTTTTGTTTTGCTTAAAAAACTCAAGCTGATCTTCGATTTCAATTATAAAACAGAACTGAATATTACTGATGAAGAAATTTCCTTATTTATGGAAGAAATATTCAATAAACCCGGAGCCGCAGAATTTCTTACGCCAAGGGAGGTCATTCGTGATTTCCTGAATATCCTGAACATCATCAGACAAAATCCTGACGTGGATAAAAGAATACTTTTTGGAGAAATTGAAATTGCTGACGAAAGGCCGGATGATCTTGTTCTTTTAGACAGTATTGAGGAATTATGACAGCATTCGACCAGCTTTCTGAACCTATCAGAAAATATATCCGTGATAAAAAATGGGAAAGTTTAAGACCTATTCAGGAAGCGGCTATCCAAAGGATTATTTCCACTGACAATAATTATATTTTAATATCAAGAACAGCTTCAGGCAAAACCGAAGCTGCTTTTCTTCCTATTTTATCAAAAGTCAATTTTAAAGAACCGGGAGTAAAAGTATTGTATATTTCTCCGTTGATTGCCCTGATTAACGATCAGTTTTTACGGGTCGGAAACCTTTGTGAATATTTGGATGTTCCTGTAACGAAATGGCATGGAGAAGCCTCGCGGGGAGCCAAAGACAGACTGCTTAAAGCTCCGGAAGGGATTGTTCTCATTACCCCGGAATCTTTAGAAGCCATGTTTGTGAATAAACCTTACAACATTCACCATCTTTTCTCTAATTTGGAATACATTGTTATTGATGAGATCCATTCTTTTTTAGGTTCCGATCGGGGTACTCACCTGCAGTCGCTATTGAATCGTCTTCAAAAAGTTAATATGAAGAAATTCAATATTGTGGGGCTGTCAGCAACGGTAAGTGATGCTAATCAATATCAGGAGCTTAAAGACTTTCTCGGAGATCCGGATCGTACAAAGATTATAAGAGATAGTACGCCGAAACCAATCAATGCTGTTTTCAAATATTTTGCAGGAACGGTTGATGAATTGCCTTTACCACTCTTGAAAGATCTGTATACCCGGACAAGAGACAGCAAAGTTTTGATATTTCCCAACGCAAGAGGAAGAGTAGAAGAAGTTGCTGTAAAGCTGAAACAGATCTCTGAAAGAGTAGGAGGTCATAAGAATTACTTTTCCCATCACTCATCTGTAGACCGGGAAGTTCGTGAATATGTAGAGTTTTTTGCAAAAAATTCTACTTTACAAAACTTTTGTATTTCCTGTACATCAACTCTGGAACTGGGAATTGATATAGGGAATGTAGATGAAGTGGTACAGATTGATGCCACTCACAGTATTGCTTCTCTGATCCAGCGGGTCGGGAGAAGTGGCAGAAGGGAAGGTAAAGCCAGTAATCTGTTTCTATATGCTACAGGACCATGGAGCTTGCTTCAGTCTTTAGCGTGTTGGTTATTATATAAGGAACATTATATAGAACCTGTTTCTATCAATAAAAAGCCTTATGATGTGCTTGTTCATCAACTTTTGTCCATTGTCAAAGGGACATCTGGGATTCCTCTGCCTCAGCTGTTGGGAGAGATTACGTCCAATATTACTTTTTCAAATATTAAAGCAGAGCAGATAGAAGAAGTAATCACCTATCTCATAGCTAATGATTTTTTAGAGAAACTGGGCAGCGAACTGATCATTGGTATTGAAGGAGAAAAAGTGGTCAACAGTAAAGATTTCTACACTCTTTTTGAAACACCTGTTTTCTTCAAAGTTTCAGGGAATGGAGTGAAAATCGGAGAACTCCCGTTAACTCCACAGATCAAAGAAGATGAAAATATTTACCTGTCTGCCAGGATATGGCGAATCATTGATATTGATTATAAATCAAAGAAAATTGAAGTGGTTCCTGCTGTAGATGGAAAAAAACCGATGTTTCTGGGTGATTCTGCTGACACAGCGTATAAAATCCGGGAAAAGATGCTCGAAATTCTTGTTTCAAAAGAGGAATTTGATCTTTTAGATCAGACAGGGCATGAAGCTATTGAGATTTTACGTAAAGATTTTTCTGTTTTTAAAATCAATGATTTCAGAACAGACAGACCTTTGCTAAGAAGTAATGAAAACCTTACTTTCTATTCTTTTACAAGCTCTAAAATCAACAAAACACTGCATTTTATTTTAAACAGGCTGGGAATAGAAAATGTACTCACCGATAATGAAAGTTCATTTGAAATAAAAAGTTGTCTTGCGTCTGAATTTATAATCGCTCTCAAAAATACGGATCAGGCCTCAGAGATTACGAATGCCCTTACTGAATTATTGGAAGATTCTCCTGGGATGATTGATTTTTCAAAATGGGGAAAATATCTACCGATTCAATATCAGGCAGAATTACTGAAAGAAAAATATTTTGACTTTGAAGGCTGTTATGCTTATCTCCGGAATTTAGAAATCATAGAAAATAATCCACAGTAAAAAGGATATTTTTATCATCGGGCTTTCTCAAAAGTGAGAAAGCCCGATGATTTATTTGAGATTAATCATTGATTTCAATTACATCGTTATCCAGATCGTGATAAAGAAGGATTTTCCAGCCATTATCTCTGGCTTCTTTTTCCCATTTGAGCCTTAGTTCCATTGCTTTTCTTCCGTTAAAATCACTTTTGTAAGCGAGGTGGTATTTCAAATAAGAAGCTTGCGGAAGATCATCAGCACCATAGAAAACAGTTTCTCCATTCTCTCTGATCCAGAAAACCTGCATAAAAGGCGTATGCCCTCCCACGACTTCGTAGGAAATTTCATCAGTAATATTTCCCTTATCATCATCCATCCAGATAACATTGGGCAGCTGAATCAGTTTTTCCAGAATATCAAAATCGAAAGAAGGATTCCCTTTATTTTCCATAGCAAAATCCAGCTCACGCTTTTGAATATAGATTTCCGCATTTGGAAAAACAGCTTCAAAACCATGGTCCGTAAGTTTTACTGCTCCTTCAATGTGGTCTTTATGCAGATGGGAAAGCAGTAGTTTTGTGATCTGACCGGGACTGATTCCATTTTCTTCAAGAATCTTGGAAATTACTGATGTTCCGTTTTCATTTTTCCAGCCAATACCTGCATCTAAAAGGATATAATCATTTTCAGTAATGATAAGAAAAGGCTGTACAGACATTTTAATTCCTTTAACGGTATCAAAATTGTCTGTTGTTAAAAGAGTAAAGTCTTTGGCTTTGCTTGCTGAGAAATTACCTTCTTTAAGGGGAATGATTTTCATATTGCAAATTTCCTTACTATTTCTAAAATTTCAAAGGTTTTCCGTCAATAAGGATTATCAACAAAAACAATCTTAGTGTATGATCCGGTTTTTATCACCGATTTTATCCGTAAAAAGCAGTAAAATACTATATACAGGCTAAGAAATATTGAAAAAATATTTTATTAATGCTTATTGGGAGACTTTGGTTTATATATATATGAGATTAAATTAATAATTTGTTTTTATTAAAATAACTACCTTTGGGCTCTTTAAAAAGCAGCAGATTTCTGAATGTGATAACATATTTTGATCATCCGAAACAGCTTTTCTATTCACTAAAACTTTATTTGTAGTATGCAGGAGAATTCTTCCAATGGCATTTCCCGGACTGTTATATGGCTGATGGCCATTATTTCCGGACTTGTGGTGGCCAATAATTATTATAACCAGCCTTTACTGGCCCTTATTTCTGAAGATCTGAAGGTTTCTGAAAGTGCCGCCAGTCGAATTTCCGTACTTACACAGATCGGGTATGCATTAGGACTATTGCTGATTGTACCTCTA